>NZ_JAGGOL010000089.1 GCF_018614525.1 Streptomyces sp. ISL-11 | reverse complement strand
CTGCCGGCCGGCGGCGGTCGCCGCCGCGGGCGCGGTGCAGCTGCTGACCGCGCTCGCCGGAGTACGCCCCGACGTGCCGACGGGGAGTGTGGCCGTCCGCCCGCTGCGCACCGCGCCCCTCGGCGCCCTGCGGTTCACCGGGCTGCGCGTCGCCGAGCAGCCGTTCGCGGTGCGGATCAGCAGGCTCGGGCTCGGCATGGTCGAGGAAGCGGCCGATGGCCTGCAGTTGGGGGTGTGAGGGCGATGCGCGCGCGACTCTCCGACGGGACGCGTGCGGGGCGTGCTCAAGACCCTGTTTATCGTCAGGAAGACGACTATGATCGCGTCATGCCCTACGACCCGTCGGCCTTTCCGCCCTTCGCTGTCACTGTCGACCTGGTCGTGCTGACGGTGCGCCGCCACGCGTTGTGCGCCTTGGCCGTCCGCCGCGGCGAGCCCCCGTATCAGGGCCGCTGGGCCCTGCCGGGCGGATTCGTGCGAGGCGATGAGGACCTCGCGACGGCGGCCGCGCGCGAGCTGGCCGAGGAGACCGGACTGCACGCGCACGACCCCAGCGGGCCGGTCCTGCCCAACGCCGCCCACCTCGAACAGCTCGCCACCTACGGTGACCCCAAGCGCGATCCCCGGATGAGGGTGGTCAGCGTGGCGCACCTCGCCCTCGCGCCCGACCTCCCCGCCCCGCGCCCCGGCGGCGACGCCCGCAGCGTGCGCTGGGCGCCCGTGGAGGACCTGCTGGACCAGGAGGTGGGCTACGGCCGCGAGGGCGAGCAGGTGGCGCCGCTCGCCTTCGACCACGCCCGCATCCTCGCGGACGGGGTCGAGCGGGCTCGCTCCAAGATCGAGTACTCCTCGCTGGCCACCGCCTTCTGTCCGCAGGAGTTCACGGTCGGCGAGCTGCGCCGGGTGTACGAGGCGGTCTGGGGCGTGGTGCTGGATCCGCGCAACTTCCACCGCAAGGTGACCGGTACGCCCGGCTTCCTCGTGCCCACCGGCGGCACGACGACGCGTCAGGGCGGACGCCCGGCCCAGCTGTTCCGCGCGGGTGGCGCCACCTTGCTGAACCCGCCGATGCTGCGGCCCGAGGCGTAGGAGCCGCCGCTGGGGAGGAGCCGCTGGGGCGATCGGGGCAGGACCGCCGGGGCAGGGCCCATAGGGCGGGACACGGCGACGGCGTATGCGTGCGTTGCGTAGCAAATAGGACATACCGGGTTACGGTGCTGCGGTACGTCCTCGTGCTCCCACGCGTCCCGCCGCCGAGCCGTCTCACGCCCTGCGAGAGAAGCGATGATCCAGGCCATCGGACTGACCAGCGCCCCCCGCCGCAACCAGCCCCTCGCCGTCGACGACCTCACCTTCGAGGCCCGCCCCGGGCGTGTCACCGTCCTGCTCGGCCCCCAGGGGGCCGGCAAGACCAGCGCCCTGCGCCTGATCCTCCGCATCGACCCCGGCCACGGCGTCGCGCTCTTCCAGGGCCGCACGCTCGACCGGGTCCCCCACCCGACCCGCGAGATCGGCGTGCTGCTCGGCGACGTCCCCGGCCACCCCGCCCGTAGCGCCCGCGGCCACCTGCGGATGCTCAGCGCCGCGGCCGGCGTCCCCGCCGCGCGCGCCGACGACGTCCTGGAGGTCGTCGGCCTCAGCGGCCTCGCCGACCAGCGCATCGGCGACTTTTCGCTCGGCATGGACCGCCGCCTCGGCCTGGCCGCGGCACTCCTCGGCGACCCGCACACCCTGGTCCTCGACGAGCCCGCGCACGGGCTCTCCCCCCGGGAGACCGCCTGGCTCCACGGAGTGTTGCGCGGCTATGCGGCCCAGGGCGGCGCCGTCCTCGTCACCTCCCGTGATCCCAAGGAGGCCGCCCGGATCGCCGACCAGGTCGTCACCATCGACCGCGGCCGCCTCGTCGCGGACCAGGCCGTCGACGTCTTCGCCCGCACCCGGCTGCGGCCCCGCGTCGTCGTGCGCTCGCCCCACGCGGGCCGTCTCGCCCACCTCCTCGCCGCCGAGGCCCGCACCGCGAGCGCCGCCACCGGCAGCCCGTCGATCGAGATCGTCCGCGAGGGCGGCAGCCGGCTGTCGGTCTACAACAGCACCTGCGCGGCCATCGGCGACGCCGCCTACCGCCACGGCATCCTCATCCACCGCCTGACCGAGGAGAACGGCGACACCGGCCCCGTCACCCCCCTGCCGCGCGCCGACGGAAGACGGCCCCGCGGCCGACGCTCCGCCACCGCCGTTCCGCCGGAAGCCACCGCGACCGACCCCGGCCTGCCCGACGCGGCTCTCACCCCCCAGCCCGGCGCGACGGTCACGGAAGAGCTCGCAGAGGCCCCGGGGCCAGGCGCCGCGCCGGCAGAAGAGACCGCCGCGCCCCCGGGTGAGGACCAGCGCCCCGTCGCGCCCGGCGCCTCCGTGCAGCCCGTCCCGCTGCCCCGTCTCCGGCCCCTCTCGGCGCCCGACCCCGCCTGGCCGCTGCGCTACGAGTTCCGCCGTGCCACGGGCGTGCGCACCGGCTGGGTCGTGGCCGCCGCGGCGCTCGCGAGCTCGCTCCTCGCCTCCGTGCTGCTCGCCCGGACCGGATCGCCGGAGCCACGCCTGTTCACCGGCTGGCCGTCGATGCTGCCGCTGCCGCCGGCGGCCTTCGGCGCCGGGCTCCTGGGGGCGCTCTCCTTCGGCCAGGAGTTCCGCTACCCGGCGCTCGCCCCCGACCAGGGCACCGTCCCGCGCCGCTTGGGCCTGCTCTGCGCCAAGCTCCTGGTCACGGCCGCCGCCGCCGTGCTGCTCGCCCTCGTCGCGGTCGCCCTCGACGCGGCCGCGGTGGGCCTGCTCTTCGGCGACATCGCCATGGGCCTCGCCGGCGACTGGGAGGTCGCGCTCCTGGGCTGGGCCGGGCTGACCCTGGGCTGCGCCTGGGCCGGGCTGCTCGCCGCCGGGCTGTTCCGGTCCACCGCCCTGGGGCTGGTGGCGGTGCTGGCGGTGCCGACCCTGGTGGTCCCGGTGCTGGGCGGCGTGCTGGCCGAGCCGGCGGCCCGGTCGCTGGCGGGGCTCCCGGAGCGGCTGCGCTCGGCGGCCGTGGTGCAGTGGCCGACCGGAATGGACCAGGGCGTCTCGGCGGCCCTGCGGCTGGTCTCCCAGCCCGTCGGCTGGGCGCTCGCGCTGTCGCTGACCGCGCTCCTCGGCGCGTACGTCCTGGCCATGTTCCGCGGGCGGCCGAGATGAGGCCGCCGACCCCCGCCCCCACCCCTCGGACGGCAGGGCGACTCGGCGTAAGAGTCGTCACGCTCCGCAGTCGATCAGCCCCGGAGAGTGCCCGATTCTGTCTGGTTCGTCGTCAATTGTGAGGTAATGGGCGATCACCCTTTCGTGTGCTTTTCACCAAAGACCTCAAGGCAGTTGGAGGTGTCGCCGACAAAGGAGGCGTGAGTACCCTTGCGCACACCATGATGACCGCGGCTCGCCCCGCCGACTCCGGCCTGTCCGGCCCGGGCGAGCTAGACCGTTACTCCTATGCGGAGGCCCCCGGGGCCGACCGCGGAGCCCTGCCCGCCTGGGACGGCGAGGCGGAACTGAGCCGGGGCCGGCGCGCGGCCGGCAGCCGGGGCCGGGGCCTGCACGGCCAGCTCGTGCAGCAGCTGGGCCAGATGATCGTTTCCGGGGACCTGGGGGCCGACCGCCCCCTCGTCCCGGAGGAGATCGGGCAGCGCTTCGAGGTCTCCCGCACCGTCGTCCGTGAATCCCTGCGCGTCCTGGAGGCCAAGGGCCTGGTCAGCGCGCGCCCCAACGTCGGCACCCGCGTCCGCCCCGTCAGCGACTGGAACCTCCTCGACCCGGACATCATCGAGTGGCGGGCCTTCGGCCCCCAGCGTGATGACCAGCGCCGCGAGCTGTGCGAGCTGCGCTGGACCATCGAGCCCCTCGCCGCCCGCCTCGCCGCCGGTCACGGCCGCGAGGACGTCCAGCAGCGCCTCGCCGACATGGCCGAGATCATGGGCCACGCACTGGCCCAGGGCGACTCGCTCACCTTCGCCCGCGCCGACGCCGAGTTCCACTCGCTGCTCCTCCAGGTCGCCGGCAACCGCATGCTCGAACACCTCTCGGGCATCGTCTCCTCCGCGCTGCACGTCTCGGGCGCGCCCTCGGGCGGCTGTGACCGCCCCAGCGAGGCCGGGGTCGGCCACCACCTGCGGATCGTCGACGCCGTCGGCGCCGGTGACGCCGCCGGGGCGGAGACCGCCATGCGGCAGCTGCTCACCGCCCACCCGGACGTCGAGCGCGTGGTGCCCGCCCCGCGCGAGCACTGACCGCGCGAGAGGAGTGGGACGGCACGGGCGGGGGGCGTGCGGACGGGCCGCGGGTGCGGGACCGTGGACAGGGCTCGCGCGTACGGCCGCACGTCGGGCCGTGCGCGCGAGCCGTTGCGGAAGCCTGCGGCGCGAGGCGTCCCCCGGGCTCGGCCGGGGCGTTGAGGGATGTTCTGCCCGACTAAGCGGTCTTTCACTCCGTTATGCGGTGTGACTCGGGCCACGAGGATTGGGCGTAACGCTCTTCGAGGCAGTGCGATGACTAAAGAGGTGGTAGCCGCTGAGGGAATACGGGCCTTGTCCGAGGTGCTGTCCCTCTGCACTCACCACCCGCGCCGTCGGTTCATCCTTGCCGGCGGTCGTCGGAACCGGTTCGCCGTCAGAGCGGACCGGGGCCGGAAGCCGTTTCCATCGTTCCGAGAGGTTGTTCGTGTCGGCCAGCACATCCCGTACGCTCCCGCCGGAGATCGCCGAATCCGAGTCTCTGATGGCGCTCATCGAGCAGGGAAAGGCCGAGGGGCAGATCGCCGGCGACGACGTGCGTCGGGCCTTCGAGGCTGACCAGATTCCGCCAACCCAGTGGAAGAATGTTCTGCGCAGCCTCAACCAGGTCCTCGACGAGGAGGGTGTGACGCTGATGGTCAGTGCCGCCGAGGCGCCCAAGCGCACCCGCAAGAGCGTCGCAGCGAAGAGCCCGGCGAAGCGCACCGCCACCAAGGCCGTCGCCTCCAAGACGGTCACGGCCAGGCAGACCGCGTCCGCCACGTCCGCCCCCGGGGCGTACGACGGCGAGAGCGACGAGGCCGTGGGGTCGCCCGCCAAGAAGACCGCCGCCAAGAAGACGGCGGCCAAGAAGACGGTGGCCAAGAAGGCCACCGCCAAGAAGACAGCGGCCAAGAAGACCGCCTCCAAGAAGGACGCCGACGAGCTCCTCGACGACGAGATCGTCGAAGAGACGCCCACCCCGGGCAAGGGCGGCGAGGAGGAGGACGAGACCGGCGAGAACAAGGGCTTCGTCCTGTCCGACGACGACGAGGACGACGCCCCCGCGCAGCAGGTCGCGGTGGCCGGCGCCACCGCCGACCCGGTCAAGGACTACCTCAAGCAGATCGGTAAGGTCCCCCTCCTCAACGCGGAGCAGGAGGTCGAGCTCGCCAAGCGGATCGAGGCGGGCCTGTTCGCCGAGGACAAGCTGGCGAACTCCGACAAGCTCGCGCCCAAGCTCAAGCGCGAGCTGGAGATCATCGCCGAGGACGGGCGCCGCGCCAAGAACCACCTGCTGGAGGCCAACCTCCGACTGGTGGTCTCCCTGGCCAAGCGCTACACCGGCCGCGGCATGCTCTTCCTGGACCTCATCCAGGAGGGCAACCTCGGTCTGATCCGTGCGGTCGAGAAGTTCGACTACACCAAGGGTTACAAGTTCTCCACGTACGCGACCTGGTGGATCCGCCAGGCCATCACGCGCGCGATGGCCGACCAGGCCCGCACCATCCGTATCCCGGTGCACATGGTCGAGGTCATCAACAAGCTCGCGCGTGTCCAGCGCCAGATGCTCCAGGACCTGGGCCGCGAGCCCACCCCGGAGGAGCTGGCCAAGGAGCTCGACATGACCCCGGAGAAGGTCATCGAGGTCCAGAAGTACGGCCGTGAGCCGATCTCCCTCCACACCCCCCTGGGTGAGGACGGCGACAGCGAGTTCGGTGACCTCATCGAGGACTCCGAGGCGGTCGTGCCGGCCGACGCGGTCAGCTTCACGCTCCTGCAGGAGCAGCTGCACTCCGTCCTGGACACGCTCAGCGAGCGTGAGGCGGGCGTGGTCTCCATGCGCTTCGGCCTCACCGACGGCCAGCCCAAGACGCTCGACGAGATCGGCAAGGTCTACGGGGTGACGCGTGAGCGCATCCGTCAGATCGAGTCCAAGACGATGTCGAAGCTGCGTCACCCGTCGCGTTCGCAGGTTCTGCGCGACTACCTGGACTGACCTGCGGAATTCCATCGGATCGTCCCGGACCGAAGGCCCGGCACCCCTCACGGAGGTGCCGGGCCTTCGGGCTCTCCGGATGCGGTGATCGCCGCGCGGGTCGACCCTGGGTGTGCAAGGAACTCCATACGGTCAGGAGACTGCATGCGTTCGCTGAGCTACCCACTGGTCGGCGCCGTCGCCCTGCTGCTGGCGGCGCCCGCTCCCGCCTCGGCGGACCGCGGCGTCGTGGGCGGCCAGTCCGTACGCGCCGCGGAGGCGCCCTGGGCGGTGGCCCTGTCGAGCCGTCAGCGGTTCGGCCCCGCCCGTTCGGGTCAGTTCTGCGGCGGAGTTCTGGTGGCGGCCCGGACCGTGGTCACCGCGGCGCACTGTCTGAGCCGTGAGGTGCTCGGTGGGGACGTCAGCGAGATGAAGGACCTGCGGGTCATCGTCGGCCGCGACGATCTGCAGGGCGTGACGGGGAGGGAAGTGGAGCTGAGCGAGACCTGGGTCAACCCGGCCTTCGACCCCGGGACCAACGCCGGCGACCTGGCCGTGCTCACGCTGAAGGACCCCGTGCCGCGAGCGAGCGTCATCACGATGGCGCCGGCGAACGACCCCGCCTACCGGGCGGGCACGGAGGCCACGGTCTACGGCTGGGGCGACAAGATCGGCAACGGCACCTACTCGGACAACCTGCGGGCGGCGGGGCTGCTCATCCTCGCGGATCCCGTGTGCGAGCGCGCCTACCCGGGGAGCACGGAGGGTGTGTACCGCGCGGCGACGATGCTGTGTGCGGGGCTGCCAGGCGGTGGCAGGGACGCCTGCCAGGGGGACAGCGGCGGGCCGCTGGTGGTGCGGGGGCGCCTGGTGGGCCTGGTGTCCTGGGGGAGCGGCTGTGCTCAGGCCGGTCACCCGGGGGTGTACACGCGGATCTCGGCGGTCATCCCGCTGGTGAAGGCGCACGCCACCGACGCCGCGAAGCCCGCGGAGCCGGCCGCACCGCCCCCGGCCGCGCCGCCGGCCGGCGCCGTACCGGCGAGCGTCGCGGCCCCCGCACGGCCGGCCGAGCGGCCCGCGATCCCTCCGAGCTCGCACAAGCGCCTCTCACGAGGTCTGCCGGTCGCCTGGAAGCAGGGCGCCCGGCTGTCACCCGCGAGGCCGTGGTGACGCCGGTGAGGGCCTGTGAGGGGGTGTCGCGCGTGGCGCCCGGGTGCTCAGAGGCGGCTGAGCGTACGAGAGCGGGCGGCCTCCCCGGTGGGGGTGGCCGCCCGCGGCTGCCCGGCCCTGGATGGCCGGACCTCGCTCGTCGTCGGATGCGATGTGTCAGCGTTCCATTGCGGACTCAACGGTCCTCGTCGGACACGGACGCCGGAGGGGCGGTGAGCCGCTCCGTCTCGTCCTGTATCTCCGCGGCGATCTTCTTGAGTTCTGGCTCGAACTTACGCCCGTGGTGGGCGCAGAAGAGCAGTTCGCCGCCGCTCATGAGAACGACGCGCAGGTAAGCCTGAGCGCCGCACCGGTCGCAGCGGTCAGCGGCCGTCAGCGGGCTCGCGGGGGTCAGAACAGTAGTCACGTCGCCTCTTCTCTAGCTCGACGAGCTGTCGTACCAGGGTCAACATCCAACCAGGCCGAAAACGTTCCCGCTCGCGGCTTTTCCTCGAAACTTCCTTCCCGGAGAAGTTCCGGTGGGTTGGATCTTGACGGTTGGCGGCGAATGAGCCGTAGTGCGTGGGCTTACGGTTTCACGTCGCTGGGGGCTTTCGTCCTCCCGGCCGGCTTGCCGGGTTGTTCTTGAGGACGTGCCCGGAGCCTAAATGGTTCATGCCTCCAAGGGAACGTGATGTGCACGTCACTCCAACGTGTCATCGAACAAGCGATCGATACTGGACTAGCATGGGCGTTCCCCCGGGTGGCTGCACAAAGGCTCTACCTGGCCTCGGTACCCTCTGAACGGCGACCGAGCCACCACTGTGCCCGACCCGGGCAAAAAAGAAATTCAGCGAGGAGCGAACCGCGTGACCGCCGATATGTCCGTGCCGTCCACTGCGTTGCTGACCGGGGCAGACCGGGACGGCTCCAACTACACCGCGCGGCACCTGCTCGTCCTCGAGGGGCTGGAGGCCGTCCGCAAACGGCCGGGCATGTACATCGGCTCGACCGACAGCCGCGGCCTACTGCACTGCCTCTGGGAGATCATCGACAACTCCGTCGACGAGGCCCTGGGCGGCTACTGCGACCGGATCGACGTGATCCTCCACGACGACGGATCCGTGGAGGTGCGGGACAACGGCCGCGGCATCCCCGTGGACGTCGAGCCCAAGACGGGGCTCTCCGGCGTCGAGGTCGTCATGACCAAGCTGCACGCCGGCGGAAAGTTCGGCGGCGGCTCCTACGCGGCCTCCGGCGGCCTGCACGGCGTCGGCGCCTCGGTCGTCAACGCGCTCTCCGCCCGCCTGGACGTCGAGGTCGACCGGAACAGCCGGACCCACTCGATCAGCTTCCGCCGCGGCGTGCCCGGCATCTTCACCGAGTCCGGCCCCGACGCCCCCTTCGACCCCGCCAACGGTCTGCTCAAGGGCAAGAAGGTGCCGAAGGCCCGCACCGGCACCCGCGTCCGCTACTGGGCGGACCGCCAGATCTTCCTCAAGGACGCCAAGCTCTCCCTGGAGACCCTCTACGGGCGCGCCCGGCAGACGGCGTTCCTCGTGCCGGGCCTGACCCTCGTCGTCCGCGACGAGCGCGACCTCGACGGCACGGGCCCCACCGAGGAGGTCTTCCGCTACGACGGCGGCATCAGCGAGTTCTGCGAGTACCTCGCCCAGGACAAGGCCGTCTGCGACGTGCTGCGGCTGACCGGGCAGGGCACCTTCAAGGAGACCGTGCCGGTCCTCGACGACCGCGGCCACATGACGCCGACCGAGGTCACCCGCGAACTGGCCGTGGACATCGCCCTGCGCTGGGGCACCGGCTACGACACGAACGTGAAGTCCTTCGTCAACATCATCGCCACCCCCAAGGGCGGCACGCACGTGGCCGGATTCGAGCGGTCGCTCACCAAGACGGTCAACGAGGTGCTGCGCTCCTCCAAGCTGCTGCGCGTCGCCGAGGACGACGTCGTCAAGGACGACGCCATAGAGGGCCTCACGGCGGTGGTGACCGTCCGGCTGGCCGAGCCGCAGTTCGAGGGGCAGACCAAGGAGGTCCTCGGCACCTCGGCGGCCTCCCGGATCGTGGCCAATGTGGTCGCCAAGGAGCTCAAGGCGTTCCTGACCTCCACCAAGCGCGACGCCAAGCAGCAGGCGCGGGCGGTGCTGGAGAAGGCCGTCGCGGCGGCCCGTACGCGCATCGCCGCCCGGCAGCACAAGGAGGCCCAGCGGCGGAAGACCGCCCTGGAGTCCTCCTCGCTGCCCGCCAAGCTGGCCGACTGCCGCAGCGACGACGTCGGGCGCAGCGAGCTGTTCATCGTCGAGGGCGACTCGGCGCTGGGCACGGCGAAGCTGGCGCGGAACTCCGAGTTCCAGGCCCTGCTGCCGATCCGCGGCAAGATCCTCAATGTCCAGAAGTCGTCGGTCTCCGACATGCTGAAGAACGCCGAGTGCGGCTCGATCATCCAGGTCATAGGAGCCGGGTCCGGCCGGACCTTCGACATCGACGCCGCGCGCTATGGCAAGGTGATCTTCCTCGCCGACGCCGATGTGGACGGCGCGCACATCCGCTGTCTGCTGTTGACGCTCTTCCAGCGCTACATGCGGCCCATGGTCGAGGAGGGGCGCGTCTTCTCGGCGGTGCCCCCGCTGCACCGGGTCGAGCTCACCCGCCCCAAGAAGGGGCAGGACAAGTACATCTACACCTACTCCGACGCCGAGCTGCGCCAGACGCTGCTGGACCTGGGGCGCAGGAACGTCCCGTACAAGGAGAGCATCCAGCGCTACAAGGGCCTGGGCGAGATGGACGCCGACCAGCTCGCGGAGACCACCATGGACCCGCGCCACCGCACCCTGCGGCGGATCAACATCAGCGACCTGGAGGCGGCGGAGCGCGCGTTCGACCTGCTCATGGGCAATGAGGTCGCGCCGCGCAAGGAGTTCATCACCAACTCGGCGGCCACGCTGGACCGCTCGCGCATCGACGCCTGACCGCCCGCCCGGGCGGGGCCTCCTGCCCGGGCCGCGGCCGCCCGCTCAGCCCGCCGCCCACGCGTAGCGGTGCTCCGGGCGGCCCGTCTCCCCGTACCGTAGCGTGAGGCTGAGCCGGCCGGACTCCTCCAGCCGCTTGAGGTAGCGCTGCGCGGTCGAACGGCTCAGCCCCGACCGGGCGGCGACCTCGTGTGCCGACAGCGGGCGCGCCGCGTCCGACAGCACCCGGCGGATCAGTTCCGCCGTCGGCGCCGAGTGCCCCTTGGGCAGCGGCGTGCTGGTCACCGCGGTCCGCAGCGTGCCGAAGATCCGGTCGACCTGGTCCTGGCCGGCCTCGTCCGCGTCGTCGAGGGTCCGGCGCAGCTGTGCGTACGCCTCCAGCTTCACCCGCAGCCCGGGGAAGGTGAACGGCTTGACGAGGTACTGCAGGGCGCCGTAACACATCGCCGCCTGTACGGTCGCGATGTCGCGCGAGGCCGTCACCATGATCACGTCGGTCAGATGGCCGCGCTGCCGGATGCGGCGGACCAGGGACAGTCCCGTCTCGTCCGGCAGGAAGTGGTCCAGCAGCACCAGATCGATGCCGCCCCGCTCCAGGACGGCCATGGCCTGCGCGGCGTTGTGGACCGTGGCACCGACCCGGAAGCCGTCGACCCGCCTGACGTACGCGGCGTTGATCTCCGCGACACGGAAGTCGTCGTCCACGACGAGGACATCGATCATCTCTTCACCCCTTCGAGTGAGCGCAGTGCTTCGGGCAGTTCCACGGTGAACACGGCGCCACCACCTTCCCGTTCACCGGCTCGCGCCGAGCCGCCGTACCGTTCCGCCAGCCGCCGTACGAGCGCGAGTCCGAGCCCCCTGCGGCGGTACGGGGGCGATTCCTTGGTCGTCCAGCCGTCCGTGAACACCAGCTCCCCGGCCGCCGCCGGCACGCCCGGACCGTTGTCCGTGACCTGCACGAGGAGGGTGCAGCCCTTCGCCCGCAGTTCCACTTCCACCCACGGGACGTCCTCCCGGCCCTCCCGGGCGTGCCCGGTCGCGGCGTCCAGGGCGTTGTCCACGAGATTGCCGAGCACCGTCACCAGGTCGCGCGGGTCCACCACCCGGTCGGGCAGCCATGTCCGCGCGCTCACCCGCAGCGCCGCACCGCGCTCCGCCGCGACCGCGCTCTTGCCCACCAGCAGCGCGCTGACCAGCGGGTCGCGCACCCGCTCGGTGACCTGCTCGGCGGTCGCCCGGTGCGCGCCCGTCACCTCCGCCACGAAATCGGCGGCCTCCTCGTGCAGGCCCAGTTCCAGCAGCCCCATGAGGGTGTGCATCCGGTTGGCGTGCTCGTGGTCCTGGGCGCGCAGGGCGTCGGTCAGGCCGCGGGTACCGTCCAACTCCCGGCGCAGCTGTTCCAGTTCGGTGCGGTCGCGCAGGGTCGCCACCGTGCCGCCGTCGGAGGTGTTCATCCGGTTGGCGACCAGGACCCGGCCGTCCCGGACGGTGAGCAGATCCGTACCGCTCACGCGCCCCGCGAGGACGTCGGTGGTCCGGCCGGGCGGCAGGATGGCGTCCAGCGGCCGCCCGATGGCGTCCGTCCCGAGTCCCAGCAGCCGTTGGGCCTCGTCGTTGACGAGGCGGACGCGGCCGCGCCGGTCGAGGGCGACGACGCCCTCGCGGATGCCGTGCAGCATGGCCTCACGCTCGTTCAGGAGGGTGGATATCTCGGCGAGTTCGATGCCGTGGGTGCGCTTGCGCAGCCGCCGCGAGACGGCGATGGCCGCCAGGGCGCCGGCGCCGAGCGCGGCGCCCGCGTACGCCAGGATGCCCGGCACGGCGTGCAGCAGCAGCGCGTGCACGTTGTCGTAGCCGATGCCGACGGAGACGGCTCCCACGATGGCGCCCTCCGTGTCGCGCAGCGGGACCTTGCCGCGCGCGGAACGGCCGAGGGTGCCCTTGCCCGTGCCCATCCAGTCGTGTCCGCTCAGCGCCCGCGCCGGGTCGGTGCTGACGTGCTCGCCGATGCGGGAGGGGGTGGTGTGGGAGTAGCGGATGCCCTGGGTGTCGACCACCACCACGTAACTGGCGCCCGTGGCCAGCCGGATGCGCTCGGCGTCGGTCTGCACCGGCCCGTCGGCGCTGGGCCGGCCGGCGAGCACATGCCGGGCGAGGCCGGGCTGGGCGGCCGTGGCCTGGGCGATGGCCAGGGCTCGGCGCTCGGCCTGTTCGTCCAACTGGGCGGCGAGCGGCGCGAGGAAGAGGCCGGCGGCCAGCCCGGCGACGCCCGTGATGATCAGGAGGTGGACGAGCAGGACCTGCGCGAAGACGCGACGGGGCCACCGGGGGCGCATGTGTGTCCCTTTCCTGTCATCACCCGCCCACTTCAGAGCGAAAAGGCTCCGGTACAGCGGCTTTCCGTGCGTGCAACATCAACAGAACGTAGCCGGACGTTGTTCCACGGCCCAGTCCTGTAGCCCTTTCGTTGTTCTATCGCGAGCAGAACGAGCAGAACAGGGTTCGTGCGCTCAAGCCGCACAGCGCTCACAAGGCTGTCTCGGCCTCTCGCGCCACATCTAGCCTCCAGCACCGGCCGCCTCCCACGCACAGCGGTGGCCGAAGAGCCGGTAGAGGAGAACCACGATGACGAGCAGCGGCAGGAACGGCGGCACCCCACCGGGCGGCCACACCCCGGCGATCGAACTGCGCGGGGCGAGCAAGATCTTCCGAACCCCGTCGGGCGCGGAGCACACGGCCGTACGGGACCTCGATCTCACCGTAGGACAGGGCGAGTTCGTGGCGGTCGTGGGCCCCACCGGGTGCGGGAAGTCCACGACCCTCACGCTCGTGAGCGGCCTGGAGGAACCCACCGAGGGCGAGGTGCTCATCGCCGGTACACCGGTGACCGGGATCCGGCCGGAGGTCGGCTTCGTCTTCCAGCAGGACGCGGTCTTCCCCTGGCGCACGGTCCTGTCCAACGTGATGGCCGGCCCGCGCTTCCGCGGCGTCCCCAAGGCGCGGGCACGGGAGCGCGCCCGCGACTGGCTGGGACGGGTGGGGCTCGCGGCCTTCGAGGACCGCTATCCGCACCAGCTCTCCGGCGGCCAGCGCAAGCGGGTCGCGCTCGCCCAGACGCTGGTGTGCGACCCCGCCATCCTGCTGATGGACGAGCCGTTCTCGGCCCTCGACGTGCAGACCCGGGCGCTGATGTCGGACGAACTCCTGGAGCTGTGGGGCGCGTCCCGCGCGGACGGGGCGGCGGCGTCCGTCGTCTTCGTCACCCACGACCTGGAGGAGGCCATCGCGCTCGCCGACAAGGTCGTGGTCATGACCGCCGGGCCGGCCACCGTCAAGGAGGTCTTCCCCATCCGGCTGCCGCGACCGCGCAAGGTCGAAACCATCCGCCTGGAGGCGGAGTTCGTCGAGATCTACCGCGAGATCTGGTCCTCGCTCGGCGAAGAGGTCCGCATCACGCGCGAGAGGGGTGCCGGTCATGTCGCTGCCTGATTTCCCTGACGTCCTCATGGAACCTGTGTCCCTCAGCAAGATCAACACAGGCCGCACGCAAGCCAGGGCCCGCGCCGCACGCCGGCGGAGGCTGCTGGTGTACACCGTGCGGGCGGCGCTGCTCGTCGTGGTGCTGGCGGCCTGGGAGATGATGTCCCGCGCCGAGGTGATCGATCCGTTCAACTTCTCGATGCCGTCGCGGATCTGGGACCAGATCGTGCAGTGGACGGCCCACGGCACCGCGCAGGGATCGCTCGGCGAGCAGATCTGGTGCACGCTCTACGAGGCCCTGCTCGGCTGGGGCATCGGCGTCAGCGCCGGTGTGGTGCTCGGCATCGCGCTCGGGCGGGTCCGCTTCCTCGCCGACGTCCTCGGCCCGTTCATCAACGTCCTCAACGCGCTGCCGCGCATCGTCCTCGCGCCGATCTTCCTGATCTGGTTCGGCCTCGGGCCCGCCTCCAAGGTCGCCTCCGCCGTGGTGCTGGTGTTCTTCCCGGTCTTCTTCAACGCCTTCCAGGGCGCCCGCGAGGTGGACCGCAACCTCGTCGCCAACGCCCGCATCCTCGGGGCGGGCAACCGCCGGGTGACGCTTCAGGTCGTCGTCCCGTCCGCCACCTCATGGATCTTCACCAGCCTGCACGTGAGCTTCGGCTTCGCGCTGATCGGCGCGATCGTCGGTGAGTTCATCGGCGCGAGCCAGGGCATCGGGCTCCTGGTCGCCCAGTCCCAGGGAAGTCTCAACTCGTCCGGTGTGTACGCCGCCATGGTGATCCTGGCCGTCGTCGCGTTGCTCGCGGAGGGGCTGCTGACCTTCGTGGAGAGGCGGCTCTTCCGCTGGAAGCCGGCCCAGCCGGGCTCGCGCTGACCCACCCCCGTACCTCCCCGCCGCTCGAACCATCGGAACGACCCCCCACGCGTACCGATCCGCTCACTCCATGCGTCACGACTTGTTAAGGATCAGCTGATGCCTCCCTACAGCAAGCTCGCCAAGGTCAGCGCGGCGGCCGTCACGGGGTCCTTGTGCCTCGCCCTCGCCGGATGCGCCGACGACTCGTCGGCGAACAGCGCCGACAAGCGGTTCGAGGCCGCCAAGGGCGAGACCGTCAAGATCATGGTCGGTGGCCTGGACAAGGTCATCTACCTGCCGGCCATGCTCACCCAGCGGCTCGGCTACTTCCAGGAGGAGGGCGTCTCCGTCAAGCTCCTGAGCGAGCCCGCCGGCGTCCAGGCCACCACGGCCCTCGTCTCCGGCGAGGTCGACGGCGTCGTCGGCTTCTACGACCACACGCTCGACCTCCAGGTGAAGGGCAAGCAGGTGGAGTCCGTGGTCCAACTGGCCCAGACGCCGGGGGAGGTGGAGATCGTCTCCAAGAAGGCCGCGGGCGACATCGCGTCGCCCAAGGACTTCAAGGGCAAGAAGCTCGGGGTGACCGGGCTGGGCTCGTCCACCGACTTCCTCACGAAGTACCTCGCCGTGAAGAACGGCGTCGACGTCGGCGAGTTCACCCCGGTCGCCGTGGGCGCCGGCCAGACCTTCATCGCGGCCCTCCAGCAGGGTTCCATCGACGGCGGCATGACCACCGACCCGACCGTCGCGCAGATCCTCGCCAAGGACACGGGCCGGGTCCTCGTCGACATGCGCACCCCCGAGGGCTCGCGGGCCGCGCTCGGCGGGCTCTACCCCGCGTCGAGCCTCTACATGAACACCGGCTGGGTGAACAGCCACAAGGAGGTCGTGCAGAAGCTCGCCAACGCCTTCGTGAAGACCCTCAAGTGGATGTCCGCGCACAGCCCGGAGGAGATCGCCGCGAAGATGCCCGACGACTACGCGAAGGGCAACAGGAAGCTCTACACGGAGGCCGTCAGGAACACCCTGCCGATGTTCACCAAGGACGGGGTGATGCCGGCCGACGGGCCGAAGACCGTCCACGAGGTCCTCAAGTCCTTCAACCCCAACCTCAAGAACGCCAAGGTCGACCTGGAGAAGACCTACACCACGGAGTTCGTCAAGGAAGCGGGGTGACGGACACGACGTCCATCCGCGCGGGCGTGGCGGGCGCCCGGCCGCAGCTCTCGGGGCGGGCCGGCTCGGCGGCGCCCTGAGCGACGACGACCCGCCAGGCCCGGCCGTCGGTGTGGGTGACGGTGACCGACCAGTGGGGCGCCGCGCCCTCGGTCCGCGCCACGTCCAGCGCGTCGGCGCCCTCCTCGCCGGTCAGCTCGCGCACGGCCAGCTCCGCGGCCTGGGCGGGGCGCTCCCAGGCCGAGCGGCCGCGGCAGTTCTCCGTCACGACCCGGCCGTCGCGCACCGCCTCCAGGACGTCCTTGACGCCGTGCGCGGTGACCCGCCCGTACGCGTAGCCGTAGGGCAGGACGAAGAGGGTCGGCGAGAAACGGTGGCCACCGATGTGGGTGACCTCCCAGACGTCGGTGCCGCCCGCGGCGGCCAGCTCCGCCGCCAGCGGGCGGCCCAGGAGGGCGCAGCAGCGGTCGCGCTTGCCGTTGGTGCAGACGAACACCAGCGGCTCGCCGTCGTACGGCTCCCACAGCCCGCCGTGCTCGCCCGCGCCGAGCGCCGCGAGGTCGAGCGCCGTCAGCGCGGCCGGGTCGGTGAGGTCGGTCGTACGGATCCAGGAGCGGCCCGGCGCGGTGTGGGCCGCGTACACGCGCTGTGCGGTGGGCCGGTGGCAGTCCGCGTGCCGGCCGGGGCGCCGGATCAGCGCGATCCGCACGCCGGTGCCCTCGGCGGCTTGGCCCAGGGCCCGGCCGACCGCCGGGTCGAGGTGGCTGGAGGTGAGCGCGTCCGTGCCCCATGGGCCCGGCTGCTCGATCAGCAGCCAGGTCCGCGCGGTGGCGGCGGTGGCGGCCAGCGGCTCGGACAGGTGGCGGGAGGCAGTCGCGCACGTGCTCACGAAGGTAAGCCTAACCTGCCTGGGTGGAGGCGGTCCGTCGGGGGCGGCCGGGAGGGGCCCGGACCGGCCATGATCCCCTACGGCCCCCGGGCCACCCGCCGGGCCGCCCCTATCCTGGGGCGGGCGACCTTACGATCATCCGCCCGCCGCAGCCGGTACCCGCTGCGTCCGAACATCTGAGGGAGGCGTCCCCTTGGCGAAGCGACAGATCCCGGTCATCGTGCTCGCGGGCTTCCTGGGCTCCGGCAAGACCACCCTGCTCAACCACCTGCTGGGCAGGAGCGGGGGCAGCCGGATCGGCGTGATCGTCAACGATTTCGGCAGTATCGAGATCGACGCGATGAGCGTGGCCGGCCAGGTCGACTCGATGGTCTCGCTCGGCAACGGATGCCTGTGCTGCGCCGTCGACACCAGTGAGCTCGACGGGTTCCTCGACCGGCTCGCCCGCCCCACCGCCCGGATCGACGTCATCGTCATCGAGGCCAGCGGGCTCGCGGAGCCCCAGGAGCTCATCCGCATGATTCTCGCCAGCGACAACACGAGCATCGTCTACGGCGGTCTGGTCGAGGTCGTGGACGCGGCGGAGTTCCCCGCCACCCGCGCCCGGCACCCCGAGCTCGACCGGCACCTGGCCATCGCCGATCTCGTCGTGCTCAACAAGGCCGACCGGGCGGGGGAGGAGGAGCGCCGCGCCGTCCGCGCCGAGCTCGGGCGGCTCGGGCCCGGCACACCGGTCGTCGAGGCGTCGTACGGGCGCGTCGACCCGGAGCTGCTCTTCGACCGCAAGCCGCGCGAGGACCACGCGGAGGCGGTGCGGCAGCTGTCCTTCGAGGACCTCGTCCGCGAGGAGCGGGGCGACGGCCACGAGTGCGGCGACGGCTGCCACGAGCACGGCGGGCACCTCCACGCCGCGTACGACAGCGTCTCCTTCACCTCGGCGGAGCCCATGGATCCGCGCCGGCTCATGGAGTTCCTCGACGACCGGCCCGCCGGCCTCTACCGCATCAAGGGCTTCGTCCACTTCGCGGCGGCCGGCCACCGGCGGAAGCGGTACGCGGTGCACGCGGTGGGCGACTTCCTGCGCTTCTCCGCGGCGCCCGGCACGCGTGAGCCGGTGACGCAGCTGGTGCTGATCGGCACGGGCATCGACACGGAGGCCCTGCGGGCCGGGCTCGATGCTTGCCGGCACGTTTCGCCGGAGGACGCCGAGGAGCACAGCATGTGGGGGGTCCTGCGGTACGCGCAGGCTTGACGCTGGTGGACGGGGCGTCCCTTCGGGGCGTGTCCTCAAACGCCGGACGGGCTGGATTCGCCCGTCCGGCGTCCCGCAAAGCCCCTTATACCGGACCCGCCACCGCGGCGACCGCCTTCGCCAGCGGCGTGCCGGAGCCGTCCCGGCGCGGGTCGGGGGCCGGGAGGTCGACGGGAGTGCCGTTCGCCGTGGCCGCGCGGCCCGGGGAGAGACCGGCCCAGGCCAGGACCAGACAGTCCTCGCCCTTCAGGAAGCGCTGACAGCGCACACCGCCCGTCGCCCGGCCCTTGCGCGGGTACTGGTCGAACGGGGTCAGCTTGGCCGACGTCTCCGAGGCGCCCAGCAGCGTGCCGGCCACGCCGGCGACCGTGAAGACCACGGCGTCCGCCGCCGGGTCGATGGCGGTGAAGGAGAGCACCTTCGCACCGGAGGACAGCTTGATGCCCGCCATGCCGCCCGCCGGACGGCCCTGCGGCCGCACCTGGCCCGCCGGATAGCGCAGCAGCTGCGCGTCGTCGGTGACGAAGACGAGATCCTCCTCGCCCGTGCGCAGCTCGGCCGCGCCGACGATGCGGTCGCCGTCCTTGAGGGTGATGACCTCCAGCTCGTCCTTGTTCGCCGGATAGTCGGGGACCACACGCTTGACGACGCCCTGCTCCGTGCCGATCGCGAGGCCGGGCGAGGACTCGTCGAGCGTGGTGAGACAGATCACGCTCTCGCCGTCGTCCAGCGACAGGAACTCCGAGATCGGGGCACCGCCCGCCAGGCTGGGCGCCGCCGCCGTCTCCGGCAGCTGCGGCAGGTCGATCACCCGCAGCCGCAGCAGCCGTCCGGCCGAGGTCACCACGCCCACCTCGCCGAGCGCCGTCGCGGGCACCGCCGAGACGATCACGTCGTGCTTCACGCGCTTGGCCTCGCCCGCGCCCGGCGGGAACGGCTCACCCGTGGCCGTACGGGCCAGCAGCCCGGTGGAGGAGAGCAGCACCCGGCACGGGTCGTCCGCGACCTGGAGCGGCACCGCCGACGCCGGCGCGCCCGCCGACTCCAGCAGCACGGTGCGCCGGTCGGTGCCGAACTTCTTCGCCACCTCGGCCAGTTCGCCCGAGACCAGCTTGCGCAGCTCGGCGTCGGACTCCAGGATCCGGGTCAGCTCCTCGATCTCGCCGGTGAGCCTGTCGCGCTCCGACTCCAGCTCGATGCGGTCGAACTTCGTCAGGCGGCGCAGCGGGGTGTCCAGGATGTACTGCGTCTGCACCTCGGAGAGGGAGAAGCGCGCGATCAGGCCCTCCTTGGCCTGCGCGGCGTTCTCACTCGATCGAATGATTCTGATGACCTCGTCGATGTCGACGAGCGCCACCAGCAGACCCTCGACCAAGTGCAGCCGGTCCCGCCGCTTGCCGCGCCGGAACTCGCTGCGCCGGCGCACCACCTCGAAGCGGTGGTCGACGTAGACCTCCAGCAGTTCCTTGAGGCCCAGTGTCAGCGGCTGCCCGTCCACCAGGGCGACGTTGTTGATGCCGAAGGACTCCTCCATCGGCGTCAGCTTGTAGAGCTGCTCCAGCACGGCCTCGGGGTTGAAGCCGTTCTTGATCTCGATGACGAGCCGCAGGCCGTGCGAGCGGTCGGTGAGGTCCTTGACGTCGGCGATGCCCTGGAGCTTCTTCGAGCCGACCAGGTCCTTGATCTTGGAGATGACCTTCTCCGGACCGACCGTGAAGGGCAGCTCCGTGACGATCAGGCCCTTGCGGCGGGCCGTGACGCTCTCCACGGCGACGGTGGCGCGGATCTTGAACGTGCCGCGGCCGGTCTCGTAGGCGTCGCGGACGCCGCTCAGCCCCACGATGCGGCCGCCCGTGGGCAGGTCCGGACCCGGGATGTACTTCATCAGGGTGTCGAGGTCGGCGCCCGGATGCCGGATCAGGTGCCGGGCGGCGGCGATGACCTCGCCCAGGTTGTGCGGCGGCATGTTCGTCGCCATGCCGACGGCGATCCCGGACGTGCCGTTGACCAGCAGGTTGGGGTACGCCGCCGGGAGCGTGACGGGCTCCTGCTCGCTGCCGTCGTAGTTCGGCGAGAAGTCGACGGTGTCCTCGTCGATCGACTCGGTCATCAGTGACGTCGCCGACGCCATCCGGGCCTCGGTGTAGCGCATGGCCGCGGGCGGGTCGTCATTGCCCAGCGAGCCGAAGTTGCCGTGTCCGTCGACCAGCGGCACCCGCATCGAGAACGGCTGGGCCATGCGCACCAGGGCGTCGTAGATGGACGCGTCGCCGTGCGGGTGCAGCTTGCCCATGACCTCGCCGACGACGCGGGCGCACTTGACGTACCCCCGGTCGGGGCGCAGGCCCATCTCGTTCATCTGGAAGAGGATGCGCCGGTGGACGGGCTTGAGGCCGTCCCGGGCGTCCGGCAGGGCGCGGGAGTAGATGACCGAGTAGGCGTACTCGAGGAAGGAGCCCTGCATCTCGTCGACGACGTCGATGTCGAGGATGCGCTCCTCGAAGTTCTCCGGCGGCGGGGTCTTCGTGCTGCGGCGGGCCATCGCGGCTGCGGCTCCTTCGATCGATTGCCGAGGCAGGGATCTGACGCCGACCATTGTGGACCGCCCCACTGACATCGCCGACCGCGACCCGTCCGTAAGAGCGCTCCGTCCCGGGAACTTCGCCAGATGTCAGCACGCTTGCATACAGTGACAGGACTGTTCATCACGCGAGTCATCGCGCAACGTCGCGAGATTTCAAGCGATCGAAGGGACGTACATGCCCATGGGTCACACGGCCACGCAACAGGCCGGTTCCGGCGGCCTCACAGCGACCGAGCACCGGCTGGCCAACGGCCTGCGGGTGGTGCTCTCCGAAGACCATCTGACCCCCGTCGCCGCCGTCTGCCTCTGGTACGACGTCGGCTCGCGCCACGAGGTCAAGGGTCGCACCGGGCTCGCCCACCTCTTCGAGCACCTTATGTTCCAGGGCTCGGCCCAGGTCAAGGGCAACGGCCATTTCGAGCTGGTCCAGGGCGCCGGCGGATCGCTCAACGGCACGACCAGCTTCGAGCGCACCAACTACTTCGAGACCATGCCGGCCCACCAGCTGGAGCTGGCCCTGTGGCTCGAGGCCGACCGGATGGGCTCGCTGCTGACGGCCCTGGACGACGAGTCGATGGAGAACCAGCGCGACGTCGTCAAGAACGAGCGCCGCCAGCGTTACGACAACGTCCCCTACGGCACGGCCTTCGAGAAGCTGACGGCCATGGCCTACCCCGAGGGCCACCCGTACCACCACACCCCGATCGGCTCCATGGCCGACCTGGACGCGGCCTCCCTGGAGGACGCCCGCGCGTTCTTCCGCACGTACTACGCGCCGGGCAACGCCGTGCTGTCGGTCGTCGGTGACATCGACCCCGAGCAGACCCTGGCCTGGATCGAGAAGTACTTCGGCTCCATCCCGGCGCACGACGCCAAGCAGCCGCCGCGCGACGGCTCCCTCCCCGAGGTCATGGGGGAGCAGCTGCGCGAGGTCATCCGCGAGGACGTCCCCTCCCGCGCCCTGATGGCCGCCTACCGCCTGCCGCAGGACGGCACCCGCGAGGCCGACGCGGCCGACCTGGCCCTGACCGTGCTCGGCGGCGGCGAGTCCTCCCGGCTGC
Source organism: Streptomyces sp. ISL-11 (assembly GCF_018614525.1). Lineage (GTDB taxonomy): Bacteria > Actinomycetota > Actinomycetes > Streptomycetales > Streptomycetaceae > Streptomyces. The sequence continues at coordinate 3,853 of NZ_JAGGOL010000089.1, read as the reverse complement.
ACAACCGCCTCGTGCGCCACGACCGCACCGCCGTGGCGGCGGGCTTCGGTCTGCTGCGGCTCGCCGGCGCGCCCTCCCTGGGCTGGCTGGACGTCAAGACGTCCGGCGGCGCCGAGATGGCCGACATCGAGACCGCCGTGGACGAGGAGCTGGCCCGCTTCGCCGCCGAGGGGCCGACCCCGGAGGAGATGGAGCGCGCCCAGGCCCAGCTGGAGCGCGAGTGGCTGGACCGGCTCGCCACCGTCAGTGGCCGGGCCGACGAACTGTGCCGCTTCGCCGTGCTCTTCGGCGACCCGCAGCTGGCCCTCACCGCCGTGCGGCGCGTGCTGGACATCACCCCCGACGAGGTGCAGACCGTCGCCAAGGCCCGCCTGCACCCCGACAACCGCGCCGTGCTGGTGTACGAGCCGACCGCCCCGCAAGCGCCCGAGGCCGCCGACGCGACCGACCGGGACGCCGCAGCCGCCGCAGACGAGGAGACGGACCGGTGAACGACGCCGTGGCCACCATGACCTACCACCCGCAGCCGCAGGCCGGCGAGGCCACCCCGTGGGCCTTCCCCGCCCCCCAGCGCGGTGAGCTGCCCAACGGCCTCACCGTGCTGCGCTGCCACCGCCCCGGCCAGCAGGTCGTCGCCGTCGAGATCAACCTCGACGCGCCCCTGGACGCCGAGCCCGCCGGGCTGGAGGGCGTCTCCACGATCATGGCGCGCGCCTTCTCCGAGGGCACCGACAAGCACACCGCCGAGGAGTTCACCGCCGAGCTGGAGCGCTGCGGCGCCACCCTCGACGCGCACGCCGACCACCCCGGCGTCCGGGTCTCCCTGGAGGTCCCGGCCTCGCGGCTCGCCAAGGCGCTCGGCCTGCTCGCCGACGCGCTGCGCGCGCCCGCGTTCCCCGACGGCGAGATCGAGCGGCTGGTGCGCAACCGCCTGGACGAGATCCCGCACGAGCTGGCCAACCCCGCTCGCCGGGCGGCCATTGCCCTCTCGGCGGAGCTCTTCCCGGCCGACTCGCGGATGTCCCGCCCCCGCCAGGGCACCGAGAAGAGCGTCGAGGGCGTCGACGCCGCCGCCGTACGGGCCTTCTACGAGGCCCATGTGCGGCCCGCCACGGCGACCGCCGTGGTCGTCGGCGACTTCACCGGCATCGACCTCGACGCGGCGCTGGCCGACTCCCTCGGCGCCTGGACCGGCTCCGCCGCCGAGCCCCGGCCCGTGCCGCCGATCACCGCGGACGACACCGGCCGCGTGGTGATCGTGGACCGCCCCGGCGCGGTCCAGACGCAGGTGCTCCTCGGCCGCATCGGCGCCGACCGGCACGACCGCGTGTGGCCCGCCCAGGTGCTCGGCACGTACTGCCTCGGTGGCACCCTCACCTCCCGCCTGGACCGCGTCCTGCGCGAGGAGAAGGGCTACACCTACGGCGTGCGCGCCTTCGGCCAGGTGCTGCGGTCCGCCCCCGACGGCACGGGAGCCTCCATGCTGGCCGTCAGCGGCTCGGTGGACACCGCCTCCACCGGCCCGGCACTTGACGACCTGTGGAACGTGCTGCGCACCCTCGCGGCCGAGGGGCTGACGGACGCCGAGCGCGATGTCGCCGTGCAGAACCTCGTCGGGGTCGCGCCGCTGAAGTACGAGACGGCGGCGGCCGTCGCGGGAACGCTCGCCGACCAGGTCGAGCAGCACCTGCCGGACGACTTCCAGGCGCGGCTGTACGAACGCCTCGCCGAGACCGGCACGGTGGAGGCCACGGCCGCCGCGGTCAACGCCTTCCCGGTCGACCGGCTCGTGACGGTTCTCGTCGGTGACGCCGCGCAGATCGCGGAGCCCGTGCGGGCGCTGGGCATCGGGGACGTGACGGTGATCACCGGCTGACGCCCGGTCAGAAGTCAGGGAGGCGCGCGGGGTCGGTGAGACCCGCGCGCCTCCTTTATGTCCGATTTAGTGGAGTGGTTGCACGTCTGTGGTGTGGTGTACGACACAAAACATGAGTTCTGTTTGCCGTTCGAAAGTGGCGGCGTCTAGCGTCAGGGCGGTTGTCCGTCAGACGTGAGTCGCATCCGCGGCCCCGGGCAACCATCGCCGAATCCCCGCACGGCGCGAGCCAGGGGAACCGGGGACCCACATGTCCCCTGGGGTGAATCGGTTCCCTTTCCGGAGGGAGTCGTAGGAGACCTTCCTGCTCCGAACCCGTCAGCTAACCCGGTAGGCGAGAAGGAAGGAAAGGAATAGCCGCACCTATGGCGTTCACTCGTGCCACCGGGAAGCACCGCCGTCCGAGCCGCGCCGTTCGCACCGGCGCGAACATCGCGGGCATAGCCACCCTGACGGCCACCGGTGTCGTCGCCGGCTTCGCCGCTCCGGCGCTCGCGGCCACCGACGACGCTCCGCGCACCGACGACACCGGCCTGACCCAGGCCCTCGTCATCGGCGAGGACACCGGCCACCGCGTCGGTGAGCAGGCCGAGGTGCAGCGCAGCTCCGCCGACGAGACCAACGCCCGCCTCCAGGCCGAGGCCGCGGCCAAGAAGCACGCCGCCGAGGTCAAGAAGGTCGCGGACGAGGCCGAGCGCAAGGCCGAGGCCGAGCGCAAGGAGGCCGAGCGCGTCGCCCGCGAGCAGGAGCGCAAGAAGCTCAACGCCTACGTCTCGCCGATCGACGGCTCCTACGTCTCGACCTCCTACAAGGCCTCCAGCGGCCTGTGGTCGTCCGGCAGCCACACCGGTGTGGACTTCCACGCCGAGTCCGGCACCTCCGTGCACGCCGTCGGCGCCGGCACCGTCGTCGAGGCCGGCTGGGGCGGCGCGTACGGCAACAACGTCGTCATCCAGCACAACGACGGCACCTACACCCAGTACGGCCACCTGTCGTCCATCGGCGTCACCGCCGGCCAGACGGTCACCGCCGGCCAGGAGATCGGCATCTCCGGCGCCACCGGCAACGTCACCGGCCCGCACCTGCACTTCGAGGCCCGCACCGGCCCCTCGTACGGCTCCGACATCGACCCGGTGGAGTACCTGCGCTCGCACGGCGTCAACGTCTGACCCGCTCCGCGAGGAACCGCCTCCCGAAGGCCCCGGCCCCTTGGCCGGGGCCTTCGTGTTGGCCAAAACATATCCACGGGATCTCCGGTGCCATCGGAATTTGCGGACGACTGCAATAGAGTCGCTGAGCAGGCGTCAATTAGCCGCGTTCAGCGGGGTTCAATGCGGAGGTTCACCCATGCGGGGCCGTACGTGAACGGCGATGAGAAAACACCGCGGGACGGCGGCCGCATTTCCACGCACGCCGTGTGCACGGCGATCCGGGACGACATCGTCTCCGGCACCTTCCCGCCCGGCAGCCGGCTCACCGAGGAGGTCCTCGCCCGGCGCTACGGCGTCTCCCGGGTGCCCGTGCGCGAGGCACTGCGCACCCTGGCCTCCGAGGGGTTCGTGACCACGCGCCGCCACGCGGGCGCCTGCGTGGCCGAGCCCACCGAGCAGGAGGCGGCCGATCTGCTGGACGTCCGGTCGCTGCTGGAGCCCCTGGGTGCCGCGCGCGCCGCGCAGCGCCGCACCGAGGCGCATCTGAAGGTGCTGCGCGGGCTGGTCAGGCTCGGCCAGGAGCGTGCCCGGGGCGGGCGGACCAGTGAACTGCGCCCCTTGGACGACTGGTTCGACGAGACGCTCGCCCAGGCGTCCGGCAGCCCCAGCCTCGCGGGCCTTCTCACCCAGCTCCGGCTCAAGATCGCCTGGGTGTACGTACCGGAGTCGCCCGCCCGGCCCGTGGCCGCGTGGGAGGCGTGCGCGGCCCTGGTCGACGCCGTCGCGCGCGGGGACGCGGAGCGCGCGCGGGCCGTCGCCGCCGCCC
>NZ_JAGGOL010000008.1 GCF_018614525.1 Streptomyces sp. ISL-11 | reverse complement strand
CGGGAGGCGCGGGCGTTCGAGCCGGGCGGAACGGGCGGGCGGGACGGAGGGGGCCGACACGGGCGGCCCGGGCGCCGCGGGCTCCGGTGCCTCGCGCGGGTCGGGGGCCTTCTCCGCCACCGGCTCCCGGGGCGCGGGCGGCCCGGCGGGCTCCACGGGCCGGGCCTCGATGGCCGGTGCCGGCTGTTCCGCGGGCTCTTCCGGCTGTACGGGCAATCCGGGCTCCTCGGGCCGGCGCGGCTCGGCCGCGGTGCTCTCGGGGCCGGCCGGCTGCCGGGGCCGCGGTGGCCTCGGCGGGCGCGGTGGCTTCAGCGGCTTGTCGGCCAGCGGTCCGGCCTGCGCGGCGGCCGGGCGGCCGGGCACTCTCACGGGCCGTCGCTCGGGCCGCTCCTCGCCGGGCTTGCCGTCGCGCTGGTCGGTGTGCCGGCCGGTGTCCTTGCCGGTGTGTTTGTCGACATGCCGCCCGATGACGGGCGCCCGCAGGTCGGGCGGGCCGGCCGGCGGGGGTGGAGCGGGCGTCCTGGGTGGAGGCACCTGGGCCCGGGGGTCGATGTGCGTGTCACCCACGATCCGCTCCGACGCCGTCGGCGAGGGCAGTCGCGGCGGGCCCGGCATGGCGGGCGGGACATCGATCGGCAGCACCGGGCCGCGCGCCGGCGGCCCTCCATAGCCCTTCGGCAGGGGCGGCAGTCCGCCCGACGGTGGCGCCGGTGGGTCGGGTGGCGCGGGTGGCCTCGTGGGCTCCACTCCGGGCGGCCGCTCCGGCCTCGACGCCGCTTTCGCATTTCTGTTCGTGGACCTCGGTGCCGCTCCCACCACCGCCGAGGCGGAGGTGAACCGTTCGTCGAGGCTGTCGTCCTGGGAGGCGGAACCCGTATCGGGTTCATTCTTGTCGTACAACTCGCCCCACCAGGCGTCCTCTTGACCGGTGCGCTGGTCCCCCTGCTGACTCATGCCCTTATTGTCCACACTGTGTGGCATACGGGAAGAGTGCACGGCAGACGTCACCCGGGGATGATGAACGGAGTCGGAAGGCGCTTGTGGGGAGGGATGTCGCGTGCTCGGTGCCATAGGCCTGGACGTCGTCCGGGAAGCGGTGTCGTGCGAGCGGGAGGCGGAACGGTTCGCCGGGCACAGTGCGGTGGAACTGGTGACCGGCGCGTCCGCCGTCGCCGAACGGCTGCTGGGACTGCGGATCGGAGCGCGCGAGGAGGTGTGCGCCCTCCTGGCGGACAGACCCGGGTCCGCGGCGGCGGACATGGTCAACGACGTGCGCCACCGGGCCGTCGTCGAACGCGCGGCCCTGGCCGGGCTGATGGGGCTGCCGGGGCTGTCGACGGCGTTCGGCCGGGGCGGTCCCGCCCGGGTCCGGGTCGTCGACCGGGTGCCCGCCGAACTGGTCGTCGCCGACCGCGCGCTCGCCCTCGTGCCCCTGACCCCGCGCTCCGGCGAGCCGACGGAGCCCACGGCCCTGCTCGTCCACCCCGGCGTACTGCTCGCGTCCCTGGTCGACCTCTTCGAGGACGTGTGGCACGAGGCCCTTCCCCTGCGCGTCTGCGCCGACGGCCGCCGCTACGAGGGCCCGGCGGCCGGCCCGGACGCCGTGGACCTCCAGGTGCTCTCGCTGCTGCTGATCGGGCTGACCGACGCCAGCGTCGCCAAGCAGCTCGGACTCGGGCTGCGGACCGTGCAGCGGCGGGTGAAGCGGCTGATGGAGCTCGCCGGGGTGACCACCCGGCTGCAACTGGGCTGGCACGCGGCCGAGCGCGGCTGGACGCCCCGGCGCTGACCCGCCCGCCGCCCGGACGGGGTCGCCACCGGCGCTTACCGGTCACCGTGGCCGTAATCGTCCGGAAGCGGCGGCGCCCGGGTTCCGGCAAAGTTGGTCCATGGGGACGTGGCAGCTGGTCCTGGTCGGCCTGGTGATGCTGCTCGGCCTGCTCGGCGTCGTCACCCCGGGTGTGCCGGGTCCGCCGATCGTCTGGGCCGGTGTGCTGTGGTGGTCGATGACGACGCGGACCGCCGCCGCCTGGGCCGTTCTGGCCGGGGCCACCGGCGTGCTGCTGCTGAACCAGGCCGTGATCTGGCTGCTGCCGCCGCGCCGGCCGCGGGGCGCCGGCATCACCCGCCGCGCGTTCCTGGTGGCCGGGGCGGCCGGGACCGCCGCCTTCTTCGTCGTTCCGGTGCTGGGCGCCCCGCTGGGGTTCGTCGCCGGGATCTACGGGGCCGAGCGGCGACGGCTGGGCGGGCGCGGCGCGGCGTGGGCGTCGACGCGCCATGTGATGCGGACGCTGGGGACGAGCGTGCTGGTCGAGCTGTTCGCCTGCCTGCTGGTCGTCGGGGTGTGGGTGGGCACGGTGGTGTGGGCCTGAGCGGCGGGGCCGGCCCGTCAGCCCGTCACGCCCTCCAGGCCCAGCAGCAGCCGTTTGCGGTCCAGGCCGCCCGCGTAGCCGGTGAGCGTGCCGTCCGCGCCGATCACACGGTGGCAGGGGCGCAGGACGAGCAGCGGGTTGGCGCCGACGGCACCGCCGACCGCGCGGACCGCGGCGCGCGACGCGCCGACGCGGGCGGCCAACTGCCCGTAGCTGGTGGTGGATCCGTACGGTACGGAGTCGAGCGCGTCCCACACCCGCCGGCGGAACTCGGTGGCCCGGACGGCGAATTCGAGGGTGAAGTCCTTCGACTCGCCCGCGAAGTACGCGGCGAGCTGGCGTTCGGCCTCGGCGAAGGCGGCCGGCTCGCGCCGCCAGCCGGCGGCCACGGCGGGGGCGTTCTTCTGACCGGGCACCGTCAGCGAACAGATGGCGGTGGTGCCGGGCACGGTCTCCGAGGGCCGGCCGGTGAGGAGCAGGACGCCCAGGGGGCTGTCCACTTCGGTGTAGAGCATGGTCAGTCGTCCTTCGCGGTGTGGTTCCAGAGGTGGTGCAGGGCGTACGAGCGCCACGGGCGCCAGCCGGCGGCGGCGTCCGGCGGGGCGCCGAGGGCGGCGAGTCCGTGCCGTACGCCCGCGTCGCCGGGCAGGAAGACGTCCGGGTCGCCGAGGGCCCGCATCCGTATGTAGCCGGCGGTCCAGGGGCCGATGCCCGGGAGGGCGAGCAGGGCGCGCTCGGTGGCGTCGCGGTCGACGCCGGGGCCGAGGTCGACGTCACCGTCGGCGAGGGCCGTCGCGAGGGCGCGCAGGGCCCGGCGGCGTGCCTGGGGCATGCCGAGCTCCTCCAGCCCGGCCTCGGCCAGGGTGGCGGGCTCGGGGAAGACGTGGGTGAGGGTGCCGTCGGGCGCGGCGAGGGGCTTGCCGTACGCGGCGACGAGCGTGCCCGCGAGGCGGGCGGCGGCGGCCACGGTGACCTGCTGGCCCAGCACGGCCCGTACGGCGAGCTCGTCGCCGTCGGCCGTGCCCGGGGAGCGCAGCCCCGGCCGGGCCTCGGTGAGCGGGCGCAGCCGGGGGTCGGTGCCGAGCCGCTCGGCGACGGCGTAGGGGTCGGCGTCGAGGTCGAACAGGCGGCGCACCCGCTGCACGGCGGTGGACAGGTCGCGCAGGTCGCCGAGGTGCAGCCGGCAGTCGAGCCAGCGGCCGCGGCGGCCGGCCGCGGCCGGTTCCCGCACCTCGGCAATGCCCGTGCCGTAGGGCAGGCGCAGGGTGCGGCGGTAGCGGCGGGCACCGGGGGCGCCGGTCATCTCCTCGATGCCGGCGATGGCCCGGCGCTGGAGGAAGTCGAAGATCTCGCGCGCGGCGTACGGGCCGCGATGGGCGAGCCGCAGCGGGACGCCGGTGGGTGCCGAGCCGCCGGTGCGGGCCCCGCGTGCCTCGGCGCGCAGGGCGCTGGGAGTACGGGCGTAGATCTCCCGGACCGTGTCGTTGAACTGCCGGACGCTGGCGAAGCCCGCGGCGAACGCGATCTCGGTGACCGGCAGCGCGGTGGTCTGGAGGAGGACCCGCGCGGTGTGGGCGCGCCGGGCCCGGGCGAGGGCGACGGGCCCGGCGCCGAGCTCCTGGGTGAGCTGGCGGTGGACCTGGCGGGGGCTGTATCCGAGCCGGTCGGCGAGCCCGGCGACGCCGTCGCGGTCGATGACGCCGTCACCGATCAGCCGCATGGCGCGGCCGACGAGGTCGGCCCGTACGTCCCATTCGGCCGAGCCGGGCACGGCGTCCGGGCGGCATCGGCGGCAGGCGCGGAAGCCGGCTCCCTGCGCGGCGGCGGCCGACGGGAAGAAGCGGACGTTGGGCCGCTTGGGGGTGACCGCCGGGCAGCTCGGGCGGCAGTAGATGCCGGTGGTGACGACGGCGAAGAAGAAGTGGCCGTCGAAGCGGGCGTCGCGGCTGCGGACCGCGTCGTAGCGCGCGTCCTCCGGCGGTGCCGCTGTGTCTGTCATGTGTTCCAGTCTGCGGGATGCCCGCGCGGCGCGGCTGGCGGGAATCGGACGTGACCCTCTGGGGTGTCCGGCGGGTCTTCGCCCGCGGGGTGTCCCGGCCGCCTGCGGCGGCGAGCGCCCTGCGGGCGCGTCCTCAAGCTCCCCCAGCTACCGCTGGGGGTGCCCCCAACGGGCTTGATTGTGGCTGAGCTCAGCCACAATCAAGCCCGTCCGGCGATTGAGGACACCGCCGCGCAGCGGTGGTGCGCACGACACGGCCCGCAGCCGCCCGCTCGCATGACCCGCCGGGCGGCCGAGGGCGGCAACGGGCCCGGCTTCGCCCTACCGCACCTTCCCCCGCTTGCGTTCCAGGTTGCGGTAGCCCTCCGCCTGTTTGACCTTGAACTCGCGGCGGAGCTCCGCCCGCAGCCGCGCGTCCGTGCGGGCGGCGAGCCGCTCGTTCTCGCGGAGCAGCTTGCGGTAGCTGTCCAGGCGGCGCTGGGCCAGCTCGCCGGAGTCGACCGCGGCCAGGACCGCGCAGTCCGGCTCGTCGCCGTGCCCGCAGTCGTGGAAGCGGCAGCGGGTGGCGAGCTCCTCGATCTCGGCGAAGGTCCGCCCGACCCCGCCCTCGGAGTCCCACAGGCCCACCCCGCGCAGGCCGGGGGTGTCGATCAGGACACCGCCGCCGGGCAGCGGCAGCATGTTGCGGGTGGTGGTGGTGTGGCGGCCCTTGCCGTCGCTGTCGCGCGTGGCGTGGACGTCCTGGACGTCCTCGCCGACCAGGAGGTTGGCCAGGGTGGACTTCCCCGCGCCGGACTGGCCGAGCAGGACCGTCGTACCGCCGGCGAGTGCGGCGGCGAGGGCGTCGACGCCCTCGCCGGTCGCCGAGCTGACCGCGAGGACCCGGGCCCCGGGGGCCGCGGCGGCGGTGTCGTCGAGGAGGTGCCCGAGGACGGCCGGGTCGCCCACCAGGTCGGCCTTGGTGAGGACGATCAGGGGTTCGGCGCCGCTCTCCCAGGCGAGGGTGAGGAACCGCTCGACACGGCCGAGGTCCAGCTCGACGGCGAGGGAGACGGCGATGACGGCGCGGTCGACGTTGGCGGCCAGGATCTGGCCGTCCGACCGCTTGGAGGAGGTGGAGCGCACGAACGCCGTGCGGCGCGGCAGCAGAGCCCGTACGTGCCCCTGGGCGAGGTCGACGGCGGCCCAGTCGCCGGTGCACATGATGCGCAGCGGGTCGCCGGTGGTGACGAACGCGGTGTCGGCGTGGACGGTCCGTACGCCGTCGCCGTCGGGGACGACGAGGTCACAGCGGCCGCGGTCGACGCGGATGATGCGGCCCGGCGTCAGGCCCTCGGCGGCGTGGCGGGAGAAGCTTTCAGCGAACCCGTCGTCCCAGCCGTAGCGGGAGAGCGGGTGTGACAGCTCGGACAAGACTGTGGTCCTTAGGAAGGGAGTGGGAGAGAACGGACTTCCGAGTGCGGGCAACGCCCATCGCCGTGACAGTCATCGGACCTCGCCTCCCTTCCTTCTGCGGGCGCGGATCTCGCGCCGGATCGATCGTAGGCACCACCGGGCCCCGGGCGCGAACGAATTAAGGAGCGCCGGGCCGTGTCGTGCGCACCACCGCTGCGCGGTGGTGTCCTCAAGCGCCGGACGGGCTTGATTGTGGCTGAGCTCAGCCACAATCAAGCCCGTTGGGGGCACCCCCAGCGGTAGCTGGGGGAGATTGAGGACGCGCCCGCAGGGCGCCCGCCGCCGCAGGCGGCAAAGACGACCCGCCCCGCCGCAGGCGGCCACGCGGCAAAGACGGCCCGCAGCCGAAGATCCCGCAGGACACCGCCTAATCGCGCGGCTTGGCGTGCTTGGGGCGGTGTTCCGGCTTGTGGATCCGCGAGCGCACGTCCTCGGGGGGCAGGAACTGGGCCCACCGCTCGGGGAACTCCGAGGGCGGTTCGCAGTCCTGGCCCACCACGCCGTCGTCGAAGGGCTCGTCCTCGGCGTCGTCCTCCAGCCCCGCCTCCAGCGCGCGGGCGGCCCGCTCGGCCGCCTCCTGCGCCGCGGCGGCGACCCGCAGCCGGTCGACCTCGGCGCGGGCCGCGGCGGTGGCGACGGACGGCCACACGCGGTCGAGGGCGGCGTTGACGGCGGCGCCGACGAGCACGGCGAAGGCCGAGACACCGATCCACAGCAGCACGGCCACGGGTGCGGCGAGCGAACCGTAGATGGTCGGGCCCTCCACCGTGTGGGTGAGGTAGATGCGCAGCAGGAAGCTGCCGAGCACCCACATCGTCAGGGCCACGAGCGCGCCGGGGATGTCCTCCTGCCAGGGCGAACGCACCGGCACGGACACGTGGTAGAGCGTGGTGAGGAAGGCGATCGACAGCAGGATGACGACGGGCCAGTACAGGAAGCGGACGACGTCCGCGCTCCAGGGCACGATGTCCACCACGGTCTCGGGTCCGGCGACCATCAGCGGGAGCGCCACCGCCCCGACGAGCAGGGCGACGATGTAGAGCAGGAAGGCGAGCAGCCGGGTCTTGACGATGCCGCGCTTGCCCTCCAGCCCGTACATGATCGTGATGGTGTCGACGAAGACGTTGACCGCGCGCGAGCCCGACCACAGGGCGATGGCGAAGCCGATCGAGATGATGTCGGGCCGGCCCTTGGTGACGTCCCGCAGGAGCGGTTTGGCGATCTCGTTGACGCCCTTGTCGCTGAGCACGGTCGCCGACGCCTTGAGGATGTTCTCCTGGATGGAGCCGATCGTGTTGGTGCCGGTCCAGTCGTCCAGATAACCGAGCAGGCCCAGGAGGCCGAGGAGCAGCGGCGGCAGGGACAGCAGAGTGAAGAAGGCGGCCTCGGCGGCCAGCCCGGTGACGCGGTATTCCACGCAGGAGTTGACGGTGTCCTTGAGGAGCAGCCACGCCATCCTGCGTTTCGAGACATTTCGGTACAGGACTCTTGCCCTGTGGAGTCGGCCTATGCGCCGCCCCGATGGTTCGTTTGCTGCCTGCACGCTCTAACCGTATCGGCCCTGGCCAGGTTGGTTCGCACCATGGGCGAAGCGGCCGGGCGGCGGCGGGCGGGGCGGGCCGGAGCGATCCGGCGGAGGGTGATGCTGCGCCGACTCGGCACCACCCTCCGACCGCTCACCGTCAGCTTCGTCCCCGCCGTGGCCACCCGCAACGGTTGCACGCCGTTGCAATCCGGCGGATGCCCCCACGGGCGGGCCCGCGCGACGGCACCATGTCAGCGTGAAGCGCGCGACGATCGACGAAAGCCTGCTGCCGGCCGTCCGGGAGGCATGTCTCGGCGACGGCGCGCCCCCCGTTCCGCCCCGCCCGGTGATCGGGCGGTCGTGGCACCGGGTGCGGCGGCACGGCCTCGATCCCGACACCGGCCGTCCGGCGCCACCGCCGCTGCCCGTCGAGGAGGTCGAACACCGGCGTCATGCGTCACCGCTGGGCGGTCTGCTGCCGCAGTTGCGGGAGGGGCTGGGCGCGATCGTGGACGTGGAGCGGCACCTGATGGCCGTCACGGACGCCGAGGGCCGGGTGCTGTGGCGGGACGGCAGCCGGGGGGTGCTGCGCAGCGCCGACCGGCTGGACTTCACCGTGGGGGCCTCCTGGAGGGAGGAGCTGGTGGGGACCAACGGCATCGGGACCTCGCTGGTGGAGCGCCGTCCGGTGCAGGTGCACTCCGCCGAGCACTTCGTCCGTACGCACCACACGTGGACCTGCGCGGCGGCCCCGCTGCACGACCCGCGCGACGGGCGGCTGCTGGGCGTGCTGAACCTCAGCGGGCCGGTGCCCGCGTTCAATCCGGCGACGCTGCCGCTGGTGACGGCCGTCGCCAAGGTCGCCGAGGCGGAGCTGCGGGCCCGGCACTGGCAGTCGGTGGACCGGTTGCGGGCGGTGGCGGCGCCGATGCTGTCGCGGCTGGGCGGGCGGGCGCTGGCGGTCGACCGGGAGGGCTGGGCGGCGGCGGTGACGGGGATGGCGCCGGTCGGCCGGGTGGCGCTCCCCAAGTCCGTACAGGCCGGGCGGGTGTGGCTGCCGTCGATGGGGCTGTGTTCGCTGGAACCGCTGCCGGACGGCTGGCTGGTGCGCGTGGAGGAGGCCGCCCGCCCCGAGACGTCGGCGCACCGGGTGGTGCTGGACCTGCGGCGGCCGCGCGACTGGACGGTGACGGTCGCCGGCCCGGCGGGCGAGTGGTCGCGGGAGCTGAGCCCCCGCCACGCCGAGCTGCTCTACGTCCTGGCCCGCCATCCGGCGGGGCGGTCGGCGGCCGAGCTGGCGGCGGACCTGTTCGGCGACCCGACGCGCACGGTGACGGTCCGGGCGGAGATGTCGCGGATGCGGCGGACGCTGGGCGGGGTGCTCGGCCACCGCCCGTACCGCTTCGCCGACAGCGTCGACGTCCGGCTGCTGACCCCGGCCGTGGCCGAGGACCTGCTGCCCGCCTCGTCGGCGCCCGCGGTGCTGGCCGCCCGCGGGGGTCCGCCCGCCGGTTAGCCCCGGTGCCGTGGTTGGCTGGCGGTATGAGCACCAGTTCGACCACCGTGACCACGTGGTCCCTCCAGCAGACGTCCCCGGCCGATCTGCTCCCGGCGCGGGAGCCCGATCCGGCCGCTATCCGGATCGTCCGGGCCGGGGTGCCTTCGCCCGAGTTCAGCCGATTCCTCTATACGGCCGTGGGCGGCGACCTGTCCTGGACCGACCGGCTGGGCTGGCCGTACGAGCGGTGGCAGGAGTTCCTCGGGCGGCCGGGCGCGGAGACCTGGGTGGCCTACGAGCACGGGACGCCGGCCGGCTACGTCGAACTGGACCCGCAGGACGAGGGCGTCGTCGAGATCACCTACTTCGGCCTGCTCCCGGCCTTCCGGGGCCGCCGGATCGGCGGTCACCTGCTGTCGTACGGGACCGCGCGCGCCTGGGACCTGGCGGAGCGGTGGCCGGAGCGGACGCCGACGAAGCGGGTCTGGCTGCACACGTGCAGCAAGGACGGGGAGCACGCCATGGCCAACTACGAGCGGCGCGGTTTCACGCTCTTCGACACGAGGACCGAGGAGGAGCCCGACGCCCCGGCGCCCGGCCCCTGGCCCGGTGCGTAACGGGTGATTCCGGGCCGGCCCGGATCCCGGCCGAGCCGGGGTCCGGGGCTGATCCATCTCACCATCCGGGAAGATTTGGTCCACATTACGGATACCGGTGGACTGGCCGGAGACCGCCGTGCCACGCTTCCGTCATGTCCCGCGCAGGAGTTGCCTTGGTGAGTCGACGTCATGTCGACCTCGGCCGCATGTCCAGCGCCATCTGTCAGGCGCGCTGACCGGATCAGCAGCACCGCCTTCTCGCCGTCCCCATCGCCGCGGACGAGCGCCCACTTCGCCTGTCACGACCGCCGCCGCATCGTCGCCACAGCGGTCCGCTGAGGCGTACCCGCAGGTCAATGCGGGGATCCCGCCCGTACGCGGCCGCCCTCGTCCCGCGCCGTGAGAGCCACCCAGAAGGACACAACGCCATGGCCGCCACCCCGGACACCGCCCACCCTCCCGCCGGCCCCGAGGCCGGGAACGCCCCGGCCGCCACCGCCGCGAGCCGCCGCAAGGCGGGCCGCCACCGCGGCGAGGGCCAGTGGGCCGTCGGCCACTTCACCCCGCTCAACGGGAACGAGCAGTTCAAGAAGGATGACGACGGTCTCAACGTACGGACACGTATTGAGACGATCTACTCCAAGGCGGGCTTCGACTCGATCGACCCGAACGACCTGCGCGGCCGGATGCGCTGGTGGGGGCTCTACACCCAGCGCAAGCCCGGGATCGACGGCGGCAAGACCGCGATCCTGGAGCCGGAGGAGCTGGACGACAAGTACTTCATGCTGCGGGTGCGCGTCGACGGCGGCCGGCTCACCGTCGACCAGCTGCGGACCATCGGCGAGGTGTCGCAGAGTTACGCGCGCGGCACGGCCGACATCACCGACCGACAGAACATCCAGCTGCACTGGGTCCGTATCGAGGACGTGCCCGCCATCTGGGACAGACTGGAAGCGGTCGGGCTGTCCACGACCGAGGCGTGCGGCGACTGCCCGCGCGTGATCATAGGTTCGCCGGTGGCCGGCATCGCCGAGGACGAGATCATCGACGGCACGCCCGCCGTCGACGAGATCCACGACCGGTACATCGGCAGCAAGGAGTTCTCCAACCTGCCGCGGAAGTTCAAGACCGCGATCTCCGGCTCGCCCGTGCAGGACGTGGTCCACGAGATCAACGACATCGCGTTCGTGGGTGTGCACCACCCCGACCACGGGCCCGGCTTCGACGTCTGGGTCGGCGGCGGGCTGTCCACCAACCCCCGCCTCGCCGAACGGCTGGGCACCTGGGTGCCCCTGGACGAGGTCGCGGACGTGTGGGCCGGAGTCGTCGGCATCTTCCGCGACTACGGCTACCGGCGGCTGCGCACCCGCGCCCGGCTGAAGTTCCTGATGGCCGACTGGGGGCCGGAGCGGTTCCGCCAGGTGCTGGAGGACGAGTACCTGGGGCGCAAGCTGCTCGACGGCCCCGCGCCCGAGGAGCCCGTCTCCCGCTGGCGCGACCACGTGGGAGTGCACCGCCAGCGCGACGGCCGCTACTACGTCGGCTTCGCCCCGCGCGTCGGCCGGGTGGACGGCGCCACCCTCACCAAGATCGCCGAACTCGCGGGCGCGCACGGCAGCGACCGGTTGCGCACCACCGTGGAACAGAAGATGATCATCCTCGACGTGGCGGCCGACCGGGTCGACTCGCTCGTGGCCGGTCTGGAGGCGCTCGACTTCCAGGTCAGGCCCTCGCCGTTCCGGCGCGGCACCATGGCGTGCACGGGCATCGAATTCTGCAAGCTCGCCATCGTGGAGACCAAGGCGCGCGGCGCCTCACTGATCGACGAGCTGGAGCGCCGGATGCCCGACTTCGAGGAGCCGGTCACCATCAACATCAACGGCTGCCCGAACGCCTGCGCCCGCATCCAGACCGCCGACATCGGCCTCAAGGGCCAGCTGGTCCTGGACGCGGCCGGACAGCAGGTCGAGGGCTACCAGGTGCACCTCGGCGGCGCGCTCGGCCTCCAGGCCGGCTTCGGCCGCAAGGTCCGCGGCCTGAAGGTCACCGCCGACGAACTCCCCGACTACGTCGAGCGGGTCCTCACCCGCTTCGGCAAGCAGCGCGAGGACGGCGAGCGGTTCGCGGCCTGGGCCGCGCGGGCGAGCGCGGAGGACCTGTCATGAGCGGCCGGGCCGCCCCCTTCTACTGCCCCTACTGCGGGGACGAGGACCTGCGCCCCTCCGAGGAGGGCCACGGCGCGTGGGAATGCGGCGCCTGTAACCGCGCGTTCCGGCTCTCGTTCCTCGGGCTGCTGTCCCGCGGACCGGCCAAGGGAGCACCGAATGACCGACCTTGAGATACTCGCCGAGCGGGCGGGCCGCGAACTGGAGGGCGCTCCGGCCCTCGACATCCTGGCCTGGGCCGCCGAGACGTTCGGGCCGCGCTTCTGCGTGACCTCCTCCATGGAGGACGCGGTCGTCGCCCACCTCGCGTCCCGCGCCCTGCCCGGCGTGGACGTCCTCTTCCTCGACACCGGCTACCACTTCCCGGAGACCATCGGCACCCGGGACGCGGTCGCCGCCGTGATGGACGTCGAGGTCATCACGCTCACCCCCCGGCGGACCGTCGCCGAGCAGGACGCCGAACACGGCCCCCGGCTCCACGACCGCGACCCGGACCTGTGCTGCGCGCTGCGCAAGGTCGAGCCGCTGACGGCCGGTCTGGCCGCGTACGACGCGTGGGCGACCGGCCTGCGCCGCGACGAGTCGCCGACCCGGGCCGGCACGCCCGTCGTCGGCTGGGACGAGCGGCGGCGCAAGGTGAAGATCTCGCCGATAGCCGCCTGGACGGACGAGGACGTGGACGCCTACGTCGCCGAACACGGGGTGCTGACCAACACGCTGCTGATGGACGGCTACGCCTCCGTCGGCTGCGCCCCCTGCACGCGCAGGGTCGCCGAGGGCGAGAACGCGCGCGCCGGCCGCTGGGCCGGGCGCACCAAGACCGAGTGCGGGCTGCACGGATGACGACAGGGGAGCAGGAGATGAGCGGGGCCACCATCTGGCTCACCGGTCTGCCGAGCGCGGGCAAGACGACGATCGCGCGTGCGCTGGCGGAGCGGTTGCGCGGTGAGGGGCACCGGGTGGAGGTGCTGGACGGGGACGAGATCCGCGAGTTCCTCTCGGCCGGTCTGGGCTTCTCCCGCGAGGACCGGTCCACCAACGTGCAGCGGATCGGCTTCGTCGCCCAGCTGCTGGCCGCGCATGGTGTGAAGGTCCTGGTCCCGGTGATCGCCCCCTACGCGGACGCCCGGGAAGCGGTGCGCGAGCGCCACCGGAAGCACGACACCGGCTATGTGGAGGTGCACGTGGCGACGCCCGTGGACGTCTGCTCGGTGCGGGACGTGAAGGGCCTGTACGCCAAGCAGGCGGCCGGGGAGATCTCCGGGCTGACCGGGGTCGACGACCCGTACGAGGTACCGGCCGACCCCGATCTGCGGATCGCGGCGCACGAGCTGGGCGTGGCGGAATCGGCGGGCGCGGTGCACGGCCTGCTCGTGGAGAGGGGCCTGGCATGAGCGACGCGAACGACCGGTACGCGCTGTCGCATCTGGACGCGCTGGAGTCGGAGGCGGTGCATGTCTTCCGTGAGGTGGCGGGTGAGTTCGAGCGGCCGGTGATCCTGTTCTCCGGTGGCAAGGATTCGATTGTGATGCTGCACCTGGCGCTGAAGGCGTTCGCGCCGGCGCCGGTGCCTTTCGCGCTGCTGCACGTCGACACCGGGCACAATTTCCCCGAGGTGATCGCCTACCGCGACCGGGTGGTGGCCGAACACGGTTTGCGGCTGCATGTGGCGTCGGTGCAGGACTTCATCGACGACGGGCGGCTGCGCGAACGCCCGGACGGCACCCGCAATCCGCTCCAGACGGTGCCGCTGCTGGACGCGATCGAAACTCATCGTTTCGACGCGGTGTTCGGGGGCGGCCGGCGGGATGAGGAGAAGGCGCGGGCGAAGGAGCGGGTGTTCTCGCTGCGCGACGAGTTCGGCGGCTGGGACCCGCGCCGCCAGCGCCCGGAGCTGTGGCAGCTCTACAACGGCCGCCACGCACCCGGCGAACACGTCCGCGTGTTTCCGCTGTCGAATTTCACCGAGCTGGACGTGTGGCAGTACATCGCCCGGGAGAAGATCGAACTCCCCGGCATTTATTACGCGCATGAGCGTGAGGTGTTCGCCCGGGCGGGGATGTGGCTGGCGCCGGGGGAATGGGGCGGGCCGAGGGAGGGTGAGCGGGCCGAGACCCGTCTGGTGCGCTATCGCACGGTCGGTGACATGTCCTGCACCGGGGCGGTGGATTCCGACGCGGTGACGATCGAGGCGGTGATCGCGGAGATCACGGCGTCACGGCTGACCGAACGCGGCGCGACCAGGGCCGACGACAAACTCTCCGAAGCCGCGATGGAAGACCGCAAGCGCGAGGGGTACTTCTAGTGATGACCAGCACCACGGGCGCCGGCACCACTTCGCTGCTGCGCTTCGCGACCGCCGGGTCGGTCGATGATGGCAAGTCCACCCTGGTCGGCCGCCTCCTGCACGACTCCAAGTCCGTGCTGGCCGACCAGCTCGAAGCCGTCGAGCATGCCTCCCGCAACCGCGGCCAGGACACACCGGACCTGGCGTTGCTGACGGATGGGCTGCGGGCGGAGCGCGAGCAGGGCATCACCATCGATGTCGCCTACCGCTACTTCGCCACACCACGGCGCCGGTTCATCCTCGCCGACACCCCCGGGCACGTGCAGTACACCCGCAACATGGTCACCGGCGCCTCCACCGCCGACCTCGCCGTCGTCCTCATCGACGCCCGCAACGGCGTCGTGGAGCAAACCCGCCGCCACGCCGCCGTCGCCGCGCTCCTGCGCGTACCGCACCTGGTCCTCGCCGTGAACAAGATGGACCTCGTCGACTACGCCGAGCCCGTCTTCGCCGACATCGCCGACGCGTTCAGCGCCTACGCGGCCTCCCTGGGCGTGCCCGAGGTGACCGCCATCCCGATCTCCGCCCTGGCGGGCGACAACGTGGTGGCCCCCTCCGCGCACATGGACTGGTACGGCGGCCCGACCGTCCTGGAGCACCTGGAGACCGTGCCGGTCGTCACCGATCCCACCGGTGAACCGGCCCGCTTCCCTGTCCAGTACGTCATCCGCCCCCAGACACCCGAACACCACGACTACCGCGGCTACGCCGGCCAGATCGCCTCCGGCGTGCTGAGCGTCGGCGAGGAGGTGACGGTCCTGCCGTCCGGCCGTACGAGCGTGATCGCGGGCATCGACCACCTGGGGACGAGCGTCGCCACCGCCTGGGCACCGCAGTCGGTCACGGTCCGGCTGGCCGACGACCTGGACATCTCCCGCGGGGACCTCATCGCTCCCGCCCTCACCGCACCCGCGCCCACCCGCGACGTGGAGGCCACCGTCTGCCACGTCGCCGACCGGCCGCTGCGCGTGGGCGACCGGGTCCTGGTCAAGCACACCACCCGCACCGTCAAGGCCATCGTCAAGGACATCCCCTCCCGGCTGACCCTCGACGACCTCTCCCAGCACCCCGCCCCCGGCGAACTGACCGCCAACGACATCGGCAGAGTCACCCTGCGCACGGCGGAGCCCCTCGCCCTCGACCCCTACACCCGCTCCCGCCGCACCGGCTCCTTCCTCCTCATCGACCCCACCGACGGCACCACCCTCACCGCCGGCATGGCCGGCGAGGCGTTCGCCGTCGAAGGGGCCGCGACGCCGGCCGCCGACGACGAAGGCTGGGACTTCTGAACATGACGTGTTGACGCTGCCGCCGCTCGCCCGTCCCCGCAGCCCTTGTTCAACTGCCGGGCGTACCTGAGTCGTACGCCCGGGTCGTCGAGAGGAACTCCCCTCGTGCCTGCCGTCCGACCACCCCGCCGCGTCCTCGCCGCCGTGGCCGTTCTCCCTCTGCTGACCGGGGCGCTCGGCGCCTGCGGCTACGGCTCGGAGAAGAAGGACGACACGAGCCGGAACACCGCCGCCGAGGGCAGGAAGCTCTCGGCCGGCACCGTCCGGATCGGCTACTTCCCCAACATCACCCACGCCACGCCGCTCGTCGGGGACCAGGAGGGGCTGATCCAGAAGGAGCTGGGCGGCACGAAGCTCCGTTCGACCACCTTCAACGCGGGGCCGTCCGAGATCGAGGCGCTCAACGCCGGTTCGATCGACATCGGCTGGATCGGCCCGTCGCCCGCCATCAACGGCTATGTGAAGTCCAAGGGCAAGAGCCTGCGGATCATCTCCGGCTCGGCCTCCGGCGGGGTGAGGCTGGTGGTCGACCCCAGGAAGATCTCCTCGCTCGACGACGTCAAGGGCAAGCGGATCGCGACGCCGCAGAAGGGCAACACCCAGGACGTCGCGTTCCTCAACTGGGTGGCGGACAAGGGCTGGAAGGTCGACCCGCGGACCGGCAAGGGCGACGTGTCCGTGGTCCGCACGGACAACAAGGTGATCCCGGACGCCTTCAAGGCCGGTTCCGTCGACGGCGCCTGGGTGCCCGAGCCGACCGCGTCGAAGCTGGTCTCGCAGGGCGGGAAGGTGCTGCTGGACGAGGCGGCGCTGTGGCCGGACAAGAAGTTCGTGATCACCAATGTGATCGTGTCGCGGAAGTTCCTCGCCGAGCACCGTGACGTGGTCGAGGCCGTGCTGCGCGGCTCGGTGCGGACCAACGCCTGGATCAAGGCCGAGCCGGAGAAGGCCAAGGCGTCGGCGAACGCGGCGCTGAAGAAGCTCTCCGGCACGGCGCTGCCCGCCGAAGTGCTCGATCCCGCCTGGCGTGCCATCGAGGTCACCGACGACCCGCTGGCCAAGACCCTGGAGGCCCAGGCGGCGCACGCCGTCCGGGCGGGACTGCTGGAGAAGCCGGACCTGTCCGGCGTCTACGACCTGACCGCGCTCAACAAGGTGCTCAAGGCCGAGGGACGCGAGACGACCGACGCCGCGCGGCTCGGCACGCAGTGACCAGCGAACCACAGGCGCCCAGAACCCAGGAGGTGACCGGATGGCCCCGGCACTGACCACCGACAAGGCCGGCCCGGC
This sequence comes from Streptomyces sp. ISL-11, assembly GCF_018614525.1. Classification (GTDB taxonomy): domain Bacteria; phylum Actinomycetota; class Actinomycetes; order Streptomycetales; family Streptomycetaceae; genus Streptomyces. The sequence continues at coordinate 78,457 of NZ_JAGGOL010000008.1, read as the reverse complement.
CGAGGTCGCGGACCACGCGCCCGCGGCCGTGCGGATCGACCACGTCCACAAGAGCTTCGGCCGCCCCGGCGCGGCCCTGCCCGTCCTGGACGACATCACGCTCGATGTGCGTCCCGGCGAGTTCGTCTGCCTCCTGGGGGCCTCGGGCTGCGGCAAGTCGACCCTGCTGAACCTGGTGGCCGGCCTGGACCGGCCGACCGCCGGCTCCATCGAGGCGCCCGGCGGACGCCCGGCGCTGATGTTCCAGGAGCACGCGCTGTTCCCGTGGCTGACCGCGGGCCGCAACATCGAACTGGCGCTGCGGCTGCGCGGTGTGCCGAGGGCCGCGCGGCGGCCGGAGGCGGAGCGGCTGCTGGAGCTCGTACGGCTCGGCGGCTCGTACGGCAAGCGGGTGCACGAGCTGTCGGGCGGGATGCGGCAGCGGGTCGCGCTGGCCCGCGCGCTGGCGCAGGACAGCCGGCTGCTGCTGATGGACGAGCCGTTCGCGGCGCTCGACGCCATCACCCGGGACGTGCTGCACCACGAACTGACCCGGATCTGGGCCGAGACGCGGCTGTCGGTGCTGTTCGTCACCCACAACGTCCGGGAGGCCGTCCGGCTCGGCCAGCGGGTGGTGCTGCTCTCCTCGCGACCGGGGCGGGTGGCCCGCCAGTGGGCGGTGGACATACCCCAGCCGCGTCGGATCGAGGACGCGGCGGTCGCGGATCTGTCCGTGGAGATCACCGAGGAACTGCGCAAGGAGATCCGCCGCCATGGCCAGCACTGAGACCTCCCCCTCCCGCCCGCCCGCGGAGTCCCACGACCTGGCGGGTCTGGAGGCCGGGCTCGACGCCCTGGACACCGTGCAGAGCGCCCGCGCCCCTCTGTCGCAGGTGCTGCTGCACAAGGTGCTGCCGCCGGTCCTGGCCGTGGTGCTGGTGCTCGTCGTCTGGAAGCTCCTGGTCCTGGCGGAGGTCACCGACGACTACAAGCTCCCCGACCCCTCGGCGGTGTGGCACAGCCTCAGGGAACTGTGGCTCCAGGGCACGCTGCTGGACATCGTGTGGACCAGCGTCTCGCGCGGTCTGCTCGGCTTCCTCGCCGCGCTCGCCCTCGGCACCCCGCTGGGCCTGCTGGTCGCCCGGGTGGGGTTCGTACGGGCGGCCCTCGGGCCGATCCTCTCCGGCCTCCAGTCGCTGCCGTCCGTCGCCTGGGTGCCGGCCGCCGTGATCTGGCTGGGCATCACGGACACGGCGATGTACGCGGTGATCCTGCTGGGCGCCGTGCCGTCCATCGCCAACGGGCTGGTCTCCGGCATCGACCAGGTGCCGCCGCTGTACCTGCGGGCCGGCCGCACGATGGGCGCGACCGGTGCGCGCGGCGCCCGGCACATCCTGCTGCCGGCCGCCCTGCCCGGGTACATCGCCGGGCTCAAGCAGGGCTGGGCGTTCTCCTGGCGCTCGCTGATGGCCGCCGAACTCATCGCCTCCTCGCCCGACCTGGGCCTGGGGCTGGGGCAGTACCTGGAGAACGCCCGTACCGACTCCGACATGCCGGGCGTGCTGCTCGGCATCCTGCTCATCCTGTTCGTCGGCATCGCGATCGACCTGATCGTCTTCAGCCCGCTGGAGCGCCGTGTGCTGCGCGGCCGCGGGCTGGCGGCGGCCGGCCGGTAGGGGGCGGCCGCCGTGGTCCTTCTCCTCATCGCCCACGGGAGCCGCGATCCGCGGCACGCCGTGACGATGGACGCGCTGCGCGCGCGGGTGGCGCGGCTGCGGCCGGCGCTCCGGGTCGAGGTGGGGTATCTGGACTTCTGCGTGCCCTCCGTGCCGCGCGCCCTGGAGCGGCTGGCGGCGGAGGGCGCGCGCGACGTCGTGGCGCTGCCGCTGCTGCTGACGCGGGCGTTCCACGCCAAGGCCGACATCCCCGCCGTGCTGCGCGAGGCGACGGCCCGGCTGCCGCGGCTGAGCGTACGTCAGGCCGAGGTGCTGGGGCCCTCGACGCTGCTGACCGCCGCGCTGGAGCGGCGGCTGTACGAAGCCGGGGTGCGCCCCGGTGACCGGTGCTCGACCGGGGTCGTCCTGGCCTCGGCGGGCTCCTCCGACCCGGAGGCGGGCGCGGTGTCCGCTGATATCGCGCGGGAGTGGCGGCGCACCGGTTGGTGTGCCGTGCGGCCCGCGTTCGCCTCCGCTTCCCCGCCGCGCACCGAGGACGCCGTACGGGCGCTGCGCGCCGAGGGAGTGCGCCGCGTGGCGGTCGCCCCGTACGTCCTCGCGCCGGGCCGGCTGCCGGACCGGATCGTGCGGGGCGCCCGGGAGGCGGGCGCGGACGTCGTGGCGGACGTGCTGGGGCCGGCGCCCGAGGTGGCGGCGCTGCTGGTGCGGCGCTACGACGAGGCGGTGGCGGCACGCGCGGCGGCGGTGAACGCGTTCGTCGGCTGAGCCCACGGCGCCCGCGTCCCCCGTCACGGCGAACCCCCGGCGTGCCCGATCGGCCCGGCTTCCACGGAACGGCCACGTGGGAAGGCCGGCCGTCGCGCCCCGTGGGGGTGGGGCGCGGCGACCGGCCGGACGACCCTCGCGGGGCCGCCTACGGGGGTGCGGGGTGTTACTGGACGACCTTCAGGAGCTTGTTGGCCGTGCCCTCGCTCGGGTTGCTGATCTTGTCGGCGGTGGCGCCCTTGACGAGCGCGTCCGAGACCTGCGCGGGGGTGGCGTCCTTGTGACCGCTCAGGTAGACGGCCGCGGCGCCCACGACGTGCGGGGTGGCCATGGACGTACCGGAGATGGTCTTGGTGCCCGAGTCGCTGTCGTTCCAGTCGGAGGTGATGTCCGAGCCGGGGGCGTAGAGGTCGACCACGCTGCCGAAGTTGGAGAAGTCGGACTGCTGGTCGTCCTTGGTGCTGGAGGCGACGGTGATGGCCTCCTTCACGCGGGCCGGGGAGCCCTTGCCGGCGTCGGTGGACTCGTTGCCCGCCGCGACGGCGAAGGTGACGCCGGACGCGATGGCCTTCTGCACGGCCGCGTCGAGGGCTTCGTCCGCCCCGCCGCCGAGGCTCATGTTGGCGACCGAGGGACCCTTGTGGTTCTTGGTGACCCAGTCGATGCCCGCGACGACCTGCTCGGTGGTGCCCGAGCCCTCCGCGTTGAGCACCCGCACAGCGACGATCTTCGCCTTCTTGGCGACGCCGTGCGCGGCTCCGGCGATGGTGCCGGCGACGTGGGTGCCGTGGCCGTTGCCGTCCTCGGCCTTGTCGTTGTTGTCGACGGCGTTGAAGCCGTACGCGGCGCGGCCGGCGAAGTCCTTGTGGCTGATGCGCACGCCGGTGTCGATGACGTACGCGGTGACGCCCTCGCCCGCGCCGTCGGGGTAGGCGTACTTGCCGTCACCCTTGGTCTCGGCCTGGTCGATGCGGTCCAGGCCCCAGGAGGGTGGGGCCTCCTGGGTGGCGTTGATGCTGAAGCGGTGGTTCTGGACGACCTTGGCGACGGACGGGTCGGCCGCGAGGCGCTTGGCCTCGGTCCGGTCCAGGCCGCTGGCGGAGAAGCCGTTGACGGCCGAGTCGTAGGTCCGGTTGAGCTTGCCGCCGTAGCGGGAGGTGAGGTCCTTGCCCTTGGCAGGGACGGACGCGGCGCCGGTGGCGCCCTTCGCGTGCGCACCGTCCTTGAGCAGGACGATGTAGCTGCCGTCGATCGCGCCCGCGGCGTCGGCGCCGTAGACGGTTCCCTCGGCGGGAGCGGTGGCGGCGCCGGCGGGCAGGGTCAGCAGCGTGGCTCCCGCGGTGACGGCGGCCGCGGCGGATATCGCCAGTACGATCCGTCGCTTTCCGGCGCGCTTGTGTGATGCCATGACGAGGTTTCCTCCTCGTGCGGAAATGTGGGGGGGAAATGCGCGTTGGTCGAACGCACCCGAAGTGACGGAAGACCGCCCTCCGGGTGCTCGAAACCCTGTCAGGATTGACGCGCTCAATTCAACATCCGCGAGAAGGTGTGACATACGCAACGTCATTGCGTATTTTTAAATCCCGCTGAACGGCGGCAAATTGGACAGACTGGCGACATCCACTGCCAGGTTTTACTTGAATGCCATATGAGTAACGGGCCTTATTCGTAAGCCGTTTGCTTACTGATGCACCGTCAAGGGGCTTACACCGCTTCGATGGAGAACGCGGCAGGGGCGAGCGCCACCTCGCGCGAAGCGTGGGCGCCGACCCGCTCCGGCGAGACGATACGTACCGTGCACTTCGATGGGCGGGGCGATGACCTTCCCCGGTCCCGGGCGTCACCGGGCGAACGGGGAAAATGGAAGCGATCGGCTCCGACGGCGCGTGAGCGCCGGTGATGGCAAGTGAGGTACGACGCGATGGACGCACAGGACGCGGCGAGCACGCCCTTCACGGAAGGGCGGGCGCGCGAGATCCTCGCCGCGGCCGTGCCGGAGGTGCCGGCGGCGGACGCGACGCTCCTCGCGCTGGGCGAGAACGCGGTCTTCGCCGCCGGCGGGCTGGTGGCGAAGGTGGGGCGCGACGCGTCGCTGCGGGACCGGGCCGCGCACGAGCTCCGCGTCGCCGCATGGCTCACCGGGCTCGGCGTCCCGGCCGTACGGGCCGCCGACCCCGGGCCCCGGGAGGCCGACGGGCACCCGGTGACCCTCTGGCACCGGCTCCCCCAGGCCGTGCGCCCGGCCGGCACGGAGGATCTGGCCGCCCTCCTGCGGCTGGTCCACGACCTGCCCGCACCGGACTTCGCACTGCCGCGGCGGGACCTGCTCGGCGGCGTCGAACGCTGGCTGCGGCTGGCCGGTGACGCCATCGACCCGGCCGACGCCGCGTACCTCCGCGAGCGGCGGGACGGCTTCGCGGCGGCGGCCGCCGCGCTGACGCCCCATCTGCCGCCGGGCCCCATCCACGGCGACGCCTCACCGCGCAATGTGCACATCGGCCCGGACGGCCCGGTCCTGGTCGACCTGGAGACCTTCTCCGGCGACCTGCGGGAGCACGACCTGGTCGTACTCGCCCTCAGCCGGGACCGCTACGGGCTGGACCCCGCAACCTACGACGCCTTCACCGGCGCGTACGGCTGGGACGTACGGGAGTGGGACGGCTGCGCCGTCCTGCGGGGCGCACGGGAGACGGCGAGCTGCGCCTGGGTGGCCCAGCACGCCCCGGGCAACGCCGCCGCCCTCGCGGAGTTCGCCCGGCGCGTGGCGTCCCTGCGGGAGGGCGACCCCACGGTGCGGTGGCATCCGTTCTGAGGGCGGCGCGGGATGATGTCACTGCCGGACGGCAGGGCCCGGCTGCGTGTTGGCACTCGGGTGGGGACGGCGCCGTCGGGTGGCCGCCCGGCGGCGCTGCCCTGACACCGCCGGTCGCGGACCAGGACGGGCACCGACCAGGGGGCCGACCGGGGCGGGTGCTGGGCGCCCACTGCCCGGCGGCCCGGCTGTCCACAGGAGACGTCCCGTCGGCCGGTCGCCGAGGACCGGCGCCGCGCCCGCGCATCGCCGTCCGCCGGGCCGGGACGTGCCGACGTACACCCCGGTGCCCGCCGCCAAAGCTCCGCGCCCCGGGCGCAGTTTCCGTACCCCCGCCGGCAGGCGCTACCGCAAGGGCCACCGCGGGTCGACCGTCGCCTCCGGGTTCCCCTGTCGGCGCAGCCACTTCTCGAAGCCCGTGGCCCATTCGGCGTACCAGCGCTTCTGGTCGCGGTGCAGGTCCCACAGGTCCGCGTCCGCTATGGCGGGGTGGCGATCGGCGACCGCGCGGGCCACCCGGACCGCCGCGAGCGCGTCGGCCCCCGCCTCGTGCGCGCCGTCCAGGACGATGCCGTACACCCCGCAGACCGCTTCCAGGGTGCGCTTGCCCTTGCGGTAGCGGTCGACGGCGCGGTCCATGGTGTACGGGTCCACGACCGGGCCCGTCTCCTCGCCGGCGACGCTCCCCGCTCCGCCGAGGTCGGCCAGCCGCTCGCCGAGCGACCGCAGCCCGTACCGGCGCAACTCCGCCGCGAGCAGCGTCAGGTCGAAGCAGGCGTTGTACGCGACGACGGGCACTCCCAGCGACCAGTGCGCGGTCAGCGTGGCCGCTATCTCCTCGACCACCTCGCGGGCCGGCCTGCCGAGCGCCGCGCGCTCGCTGGTGATGCCGTGGACGGCCGCGGCCTCGGCCGGCACGGGCACGCCCGGGTCGGCCAGCCACTCGCGCCGGCCGACGGTCTCGCCGCCCTTGCTCTCGACGACGGCCGCCGTGACGATCCGCGCCTCTGCGGGATCCGTGCCCGTCGTCTCCAGGTCGAATCCGATCAGCAGCTCCTGGTGCCACCCCATCGCGGTCCCCCTTCGTGGTGCTTCCCCCGACTGGTCCCCAGCGTCGCACGCCCCACTGACAACGGGCCCTGGGCCGCCGTCAGGACACCGGCCGCGAGTCCGTCCAGACGCTCTCGAACTCCTCGCGGTAGGTCTCGAAGAGACCGTGCTCCGGCTCCCGCCCCTCGCGCACCACACGGCCCCCGCCGCGCAGCACCAGCACCGGCGCCTCCATGCCCCGCGCCTTGCGCAGGTAGGACTGGACCACGGCCACCCCGTCGGAGCCGTCGCCGTTGACGAGGTAGGCGGTGAAGCGCGGCGTCTCGTCGAAGACCCGGATCTCGAAGGCGGCGGTGTCCCGCAGCCGGTCCCGCACCCGCCGCATGTGCATGATGTTCATCTCGACGGACCGGCTCATCTCGCCCTTCTTGATGCCCAGTTCCCGCTCCCTGCGGCGCACGGCGCTGCTGGCGGGGTTGAGGAAGAGCAGCCGGGCCCGGCAGCCGGCCTCGGCGAGGCGGACCAGGCGCCGCCCGGAGTAGTTCTGGACGAGCAGGTTCAGGCCTATGCCGACCGCGTCGAGGCGGCGGGCGCTGCCGAAGAGGTCCTCGACCGGCAGCTGCCGCTGCAGCCGCACCCGGTCGGGGTGGACGCCCACGACGTCGGCGTAGCGGTCGCCCACGAGGTCCTCGACGGCGTCGATGGGCAGCCGGTCGGACGAGGCCCCGCCGGCGCCGCTGCCGCCGCCGAGGATGTTCAGCAGCCGGGCCGAGGCCCGTTCGGCCTGGGCGAGGACCGCCTCGGAGAGCGCGCGGTTGCGGGAGACGACGTTGCGGGTCACCTCCAGCTCGTCCAGCGCCAGTTCCAGATCGCGGCGGTCGTCCAGGTACGGCTCGAAGCACGGCCAGTGCTGGACGAGCAGCTCGCGCAGCTGCGGCAGGGTGAGGAAGCTGAGGACGTTGTCGTCGGCCGGGTCCAGCAGATAGCCCTTGCGCCGGCTCACCTCCCGGACCGCCACGGCCCGCTGGACCCACTCCTGCCCGGCCGGGCCGGCCGCGGCGACGACCCACTCGTCCTCGCCGTGCACCGGCTCGTAGACCGGCCGCAGCACGGCGGCGACGACCGCGCGCAGCCGCTGTTCGACGAGATTCAGCCAAATGTAGGCCCGGCCCGCCCGTCGTGCGCGGGTGCGCACCTCGCCCCACGCCTCGGCGTCCCAGTCCAGCGCCGCGCCGATCTCCATCGGACGCGCCACGGACACCGCGCCGGGTGGTGTTCCGGCCGAGCCGTCTCCCCCGGGACAGCCGTCTCCAGAGGGCAGCTCCAGCCCGCCCGAGGTCACCAGTGCACCGCCTTCCGCCCCCGTCCAACGATCAAGGCAGACTACTGTGCGGGCGGGCGGCCCTGCACCCGGACGCGACCGGTCCTCCGCCAACTCTCCCGCTCTTGGAAGGGGTTGTATTCGGCCTCCGGGCGAGGAGTGAGCGGTTTCATAGCGGCAGGTGCGCGGCCGGGCGGTGCGGCGGCCGGTCCCGGGGTCCGCCGCGGGGCCGAAACCGGCCGGTGAAGGACCGGTACGGGCCAGTCACCCGGTTGGACGAGCGGTGGAGAGCCGTGAGTGCGCTCCTTTTGGGGAAGATCTGCCGAAAGGGCGGCTCGACGGCTCCGGTTGGGCAAGGATGCCGGTTCGGTGCCGAGAAGCCCACGACATCATGGAAGAGTCGACTCATGCAGGTCTGGCCGGGACAGGCGTACCCCCTCGGCGCCACGTACGACGGCGCCGGCACCAACTTCGCGGTCTTCTCCGAGGCCGCCGAGCGGATCGAGTTGTGCCTGCTGCACGACGACGGCTCGGAGACGGCGGTGGAGCTGCGCGAGAGCGACGCGTTCGTGCGCCACGCCTACCTGCCGGGCATCATGCCGGGCCAGCGGTACGGCTTCCGCGCACACGGCCCGTACGAGCCGGAGCACGGCCACCGCTGCAACTCCGCCAAGCTGCTGCTCGATCCGTACGCCCGGGCGGTGAGCGGCGCGGTCGAGTGGGGCGAGGCGGTGTACGGCTACCACTTCGGGCGGCCGGAGAAGCGCAATGACATGGACTCCGCCCCGCACATGATGACGTCGGTGGTGGTCAATCCGTACTTCGACTGGGGCGACGACCGGCCGCCGCGCACGGACTATCACCGTACGGTCATCTATGAGGCCCATGTGAAGGGCCTGACGATGTGCCACCCGGCGTTGCCGGAGGAGGTGCGCGGGACGTACGCGGCGCTGGCGCACCCGGCGGTGATCGGGCACCTGACGGAGCTGGGCGTCACGGCGATCGAGCTGATGCCGGTCCATCAGTTCGTCAACGACCACCGGCTGGCGGACGCGGGGCTGGCCAACTACTGGGGCTACAACACCATCGGCTTCTTCGCCCCGCACAACGCGTACGCCTCCTGGGGCGACCGGGGGCAGCAGGTCCTGGAGTTCAAGTCGGCGGTGCGGGCGCTGCACGCGGCGGGCATCGAGGTCATCCTGGATGTCGTCTACAACCACACGGCGGAGGGCAATCACCTGGGGCCCACGCTGTCCTTCCGCGGACTGGACAACGCCTCGTACTACCGCCTGTCGGACGACCCCCGCTATTACATGGACACAACCGGCACCGGCAATTCCCTGCTGATGCGCAGCCCGCACGTCCTCCAGCTCATCATGGACTCGCTGCGCTATTGGGTGACCGAGATGCGGGTGGACGGTTTCCGTTTCGACCTGGCGGCCACGCTGGCACGGCAGTTCCACGAGGTGGACCGGCTGTCGTCGTTCTTCGACCTGGTGCAGCAGGACCCGGTCGTCAGCCGGGTGAAGCTGATCGCCGAGCCGTGGGACGTCGGGGAGGGCGGCTATCAGGTGGGGAACTTCCCTCCCCTGTGGGCCGAATGGAACGGGAAATTTCGGGACACGTCCAGGGATCTGTGGCGGGGCGAGCCCGCGACCCTGGCGGAGTTCGGCTCCCGTCTGACCGGCTCCTCCGACCTCTACCAGGGCGACGGCAGGCGGCCGCTGGCCTCCATCAACTTCGTCACCTGTCACGACGGCTTCACCCTGCACGACCTGGTCGCGTACAACGACAAGCACAACGAGGCCAACGGCGAGGACAACCGCGACGGCGAGAGCCACAACCGGTCCTGGAACTGCGGGACGGAGGGCGAGAGCGAGGACCCCGGCGTGCTGGACCTGCGCGAGCGGCAGATGCGCAATTTCGTCGCCACCCTGATGGTCTCGCAGGGCGTGCCGATGCTCAGCCACGGTGACGAGTTCGCGCGCACGCAGCGGGGCAACAACAACGCCTACTGCCAGGACAACGAGATCTCCTGGGTGCGCTGGCCACGTCCGGAGGACGCCTCCTCCGCCCGGTCCCGGCGGATGCTGGAGTTCACCCGCGCCATGGTGTGGCTGCGCCGCGACCACCCCGTCTTCCGGCGCCGCCGCTTCTTCCACGGCCGCCCGGTGCAGGGCACGCACGACGACCTCTCGGACATCGCGTGGTTCACCCATGAGGGTGAGGAGATGCGCGACGCCGACTGGAACGCCTCGCATGCCAAGTCGCTGACCGTCTTCCTGAACGGCGGCGCGATCTCCGAGCCCGGCCCGCGCGGCGAGCCGGTCACCGACGACTCGTTCCTGCTGATGTTCAACGCGCACGACGAGCCGCTCGACTTCGTGGTGCCCGTGGACCACGGCCGGCAGTGGCAGGTCCTGGTCGACACCGCCGACCCCCGGGGTGTGGAGACCGACGGGGCCAAGGTCCAGGCCGGTGACCACCTCACGCTGACGGACCGCAGCCTGGTCGTGTTGCAGCGCCCGGCGTAGTCCCCCGCTGCATGCCCGCCGATTGCGGGTACGTACGTTCCCATGACGCCCGACAGCGCTGCCGCACAGCCGACCGCCACCTACCGGCTCCAGCTCCAGCCCGGCTTCCCCTTCCGGGCGGCCGAGCGCGCCGTGCCGTACCTCGCCTCCCTGGGGGTGTCGCACCTGCATCTGTCACCGGTCCTGGAGGCCGTACCGGGCTCCGCCCACGGCTACGACGTCGTCGACCACGCGTCCGTGCGCGCCGAGCTCGGCGGCGAGGAGGGGCTGCGGGCGCTCTCCCGCACCGCCCGCTCGCACGGGCTGGGCCTGATCCTCGACATCGTCCCGAACCACATGGCCGCCCCGGCGCCCCTGCGGCTCAACAGCGCGCTGTGGCACGTCCTGCGGGACGGCCCGGCCTCCCCTTACGCGCGCTGGTTCGACATCGACTGGTCCGAGCACGGCGGCAAGGTGCTGCTGCCGGTGCTGGCCGGGCGGCTGGGCGAGGAGCTCGCGCACTTCACCGTCGGCAGCGACGGGAGCGGCACCGAGGACGTCCTCCGCTACCGCGGCGGCGCCCACGTCTTCCCGCTGCGGCCGGGTTCCGAACGGCTGCCGCTGCCCGAGCTGCTGGACGCGCAGTGGTACCGCCCGGCCTGGTGGCGGCTGGCCCGCACGGAGCTGAACTACCGGCGGTTCTTCACCGTCTCGGAGCTGATCGCGGTCCGGGTGGAGGACCCCGAGGTCTTCGAGGCCACCCATGCCAAGGTGCTCCAGCTGCTACGCGAGGAGGTCGTCGACGGCCTGCGCGTCGACCACCCCGACGGCCTCGCCGACCCGGCCGGCTACCTCCGGCGGCTGGCCAAGGCCGCGCAGGGCCGGTGGACGGTCGTCGAGAAGATCCTCAGCGGCGACGAACGGCTGCCGGCCGACTGGCCGGTCGCGGGGACGACCGGCTACGACGCCCTGCGCCGGATCGACGGGCTCTTCACCGACCCCGGCGGCGCCGCCGAACTGGGCGCCGCCCACCGCACCTTCACCGGTCTGCCGCCCGACCGGGGCGGCGACTGGCCCGCGACCGTCCGCCGCGCGGCCTACAAGGTGATCACCCATGAGCTCGCCGCCGAGACCGAGCGGCTGGTCCGCGCCGCCGGCCGGGTCTGCGAGAGCGCGTACCCGCTGCGCGACCACGCTCCCTGGGCGCTGCGCACCGCCCTGTGCGAGATCCTCGTCCGGCTGCCCGTCTACCGGCCCTACGCCGTCCCGGGGGAGCCCGTCGCACCCGTGGACGCCGCCTTGCTGGACCAGGCCGCCCAGGGGGCGCGTGCGGCGTTCGCCGTGCCCGAGGAGGCGGAGGCCGTCGAGGTCGTCCGGGACGCGGCCCTGGGCCGGCTGGGCAACGGGCCGGACCACCGGGACTTCTGCGCGCGGTTCGCCCAGACCGCCTCCGCGCTGCGCGCCAAGTCCGTCGAGGACACCGCCTTCTACCGGCACGCGCCCCTGCTGTCGGCCACGGAGGTCGGTGGCGTCCCTGACCGGCCCGCGGTCTCCCCCGAGGACTTCCACGCCTACTGCGCCCGCCTCCAGCGCGACTGGCCGGCCACCGGCACCGTCCTGTCCACGCACGACACCAAGCGCAGCGCCGACGTACGGGCCCGGATCGCCGCGCTGACCGAGTGCCCCCGGCAGTGGGCCGGGCTGATGGACCTGCCGGCGGCCACGGGGGCCGCGCCCGACCGGCACGTGGCCTGGCTGGCCTGGCAGAGCACCTTCGGGCTCGGCACGGCGGACGCGGAGCGGCTCGCGCCGGCCGTCCTCAAGAGCGTGCGCGAGGCCGGGCTGCGCACGACGTGGACCGAGCCGGACGAGACCTACGAGGCGGCCGTGGAGGCGTACGTCGCGGCGGGCCCGTGCGGTCCGGCGTCCCGCGCCGCGCTCGCCCCGCTGGAGGAGGCCCTCCGCCCGGCCGTACGGGCCAACACCCTCGGCGCCGCCCTGCTGCACCTGACCATGCCGGGCGTGCCCGACGTGTACATGGGCACCGAGCGGGTGTACGCCGCCCTGGTCGACCCCGACAACCGGCGGGTGCCCGGCCTGCCCGGCGAGGAGCCCACCGGGCTGTCCGCCGAGAAGCTGCTCCTGACGCGGACGGCGCTGCGGCTGCGCCGCGAGCACCCCGGCCGGTTCGGCGCCGGCGCCTCGTACGCGCCGCTGACCGCCCTCGGCCCGGCCGCCGGGCACTGCGTGGCCTTCGTCCGCTCCGGCGAGGTGGTCACCGCCGTGACCCGGCTGCACCGGCGGCTGACGGAGGCGGGCGGCTGGCGGGGGACGGCGCTGCCGCTGCCGGACGGGGGCCCGTGGCGCGAGTTGCTGACCGGCCGGGTCCTCGACGGGCGCGTGGAACTGTCGGAGCTGCTGGGTCCCTGGCCGGTGGCGCTGCTGGTCCGGTCGTGAGCCTGTGCCGTGTCCGGCGGGTCATGTGAGCTGGCTGGGGTGCCCCCAACGGGCTTGATTTCGGCTGAGCCCAGCCGATTCCAGCCCGTCCGGCGATTGAGGACGCGCCCGCAGGGCGCCCGCCGCCGCAGGCGGCAAAAAACAGCCCGCAGCCGAAGACCCACCGGCCACCGCCTATGCACGCGCCCCGCCTGGAAAGGCCAGTTCGCGGCAGAGATCGACGAAACCCGCTGCCGCCCCGGTCAGTTCGACCCGGGAGAAGGCGGTCTGCTCGCGGCGCCAGGGCCGGTCGACCGGCACGACCACGGCGCCGGGCACGCCGCGGGCCATGTGCACGGGCGCGGTGACGAGGCCCACCCCGGCGACGGCCATCCGTACGGCCGTCGAGGAGTGTTCGGTCCACACGGCCGTACGGGGTGTGAAGCCGCCCTGCGCGCAGACCCAGTCGAGCCAGCGCTGCCCGTGGATCACCGGTTCGAGGGCGCAGCGCACCCAGTCGCGGTCCGCGAGCTCGGACAGCGGTACGGGGTCGGTGCGGCCGGCCAGCGGGTCGCCGGCGGAGGTGATCAGGGTGATCTCCTCGTCGCCCAGGGACACGACAGGGCCGGGCCAGCCGTCCGGGCGCGGGCCGACCGCGATGTCGGCCACGCCGCGCTCCATGTGGTCGCGGAGCTCCTCGGTGGTGGAGTACTCGTGCAGGTGGAGCCGGACGGCCGGGAACGCGGTCCGCCAGCGGGCGAACACCGGGGGCAGCACGCCGACCGCGAGGGCGTGCAGCGAGGCGATGTGCAGTTCGCCGCCCGCGGCCCCGGCGGCGGCCTTGGCGGCCCGGCGGGCCTGCTGGGCGCTGCGGACGGCCAGTTCGGCGTGGGGCAGGAAGGCGCGGCCCATGGGGGTGAGGCCGATGCCGCGGGTGCGGCGTTCCAGGAGGGCGCCGCCGACCTCCCGCTCCAGCGCCTTGATCTGGTGGGAGAGGGCGGACTGGGTGACGTTGAGCCCCTCGGCGGCGCGGGTGAAGGACTCCTCCTCGACCACCGCGACCAGGTACTCCATCTGCCGCAGGCTCATGAGGCCCCTCCTGCCCTTCACCGACTCCGCATGAACGACTCTCATCGCCACGATCGAAACATTGTGTTGGACTCATGATCCCTGACGGCGCAGGGTGGGGACATGGCTGAAATACGTGACCACACCACGGATGTCCTCGTCATCGGCGGCGGCACCGGGGGCTACGGCACGGCCCTGCGGGCCGCCGCCCTCGGGCTCGACGTCGTCCTCGCGGAGCGCGACCTGGTGGGCGGTACGTGCCTGCACCGCGGCTGCATCCCGAGCAAGGCGATGCTGCACGCCGCCGAGCTCGTCGACGGGATCGCCGAGGCGCGCGAGCGGTGGGGCGTGAAGGCGACGCTGGACTCCGTCGACTGGCCGGCGCTGACCGCGACCCGCGACGACATCGTCACGCGCAACCACCGCGGCGTGGAGGGCCATCTGGCGCACGCGGGCGTGCGCGTGGTGCGGGGCAGCGCCTCGCTCACCGGGCCGCGGACGGTCCGTATCGACTCGGGCACCGAGGCGGGCACGGTCTGGACGGCGCGGCGCGGCATCGTGCTGGCCACCGGTTCGCGGCCGCGGACGCTGCCCGGCCTGGAGCCGGACGGCGCGCGGGTCGTCACCAGTGACGACGCGCTGTTCGCGCCGGGGCTGCCGGGTTCGGTGCTGGTGCTGGGCGGCGGCGCGATCGGGGTGGAGTACGCCTCCCTGCACCGTTCGATGGGCGCCGAGGTGACGCTGGTGGAGGCGGCCGAGCGGCTGCTGCCGCTGGAGGACGCCGAGGTGAGCCGCCATCTGACGCGGGGTCTGAAGAAGCGCGGCATCGACGTGCGGGTGGGCGCGCGGCTGGAGGGCGCCCGGATGACGGAGGACGGGGTGCGGGCGGTGGTCCGTACCGCGCGCGGGGAGACGCGCGCCGTGACGGCGGAGCGGCTGTTGGTGGCCGTGGGCCGGGTGCCGGTCACCGACGGGCTGAACCTGGCGGCCGCCGGCCTGGCCACCGACCCGCGCGGATTCGTCGCCCCCGCGGACTGGTCGCGCCTGGAGACCTCCGTACCGGGCATCCACGTCGTCGGCGACCTGCTGCCGCCGCCCTCCCTGGGCCTCGCGCACGCCTCCTTCGCCGAGGGACTCCTGGTCGCCGAGACACTGGCCGGCCGGACGCCGCCCCCGGTCGACTACGCGGCCGTCCCGCGCGTGACCTATTCCGCACCGCAGACGGCCTCGGTCGGACTGTCCGAGGCCGAGGCCCGCGAGCGGGGCCACGACGTCGAGGTGAACTCCATGCCGCTGACGGCCGTCGCGAAGGGCATGGTGCACGGGCAGGGCGGCATGGTGAAGGTCGTCGCCGAGCGGGGCGGCCCGGTGCTGGGCGTGCACCTGGTGGGCCCGCACGTCTCGGAGATGATCGCGGAGAGCCAGCTGATCGTGGGCTGGGAGGCGGAGGCCGCCGACGTGGCCCACCACATCCACCCGCACCCCACCCTCTCGGAGGCGGTCGGCGAGGTCTTCCTGTCCCTGGCCGGACGCGGGCTGCACCAGCGGTAGAAAACACGTGGACGACCCCGGGGCGGCGGCCCTACGGTTCCGGGGCCGTCAACGGAAGAAGGACCCTTCATGCCCGAGCTGGTCGTCCGCGCGCTCACCGAGCACGACACCGCTCTCTTCACCGCCCTCGCCGATCCGGGCCTCGTCGGCCGGGCCGCCTTCGGCCACGGCTACGCGCCCGTCCACGAGGGCGGCGAGTACCGCCCGGACTGGACCTGGGTCGCGCTGCGCGGCGACACCGTCGTCGCCCGCGCCGCCTGGTGGGGCGCGCCGGACGACGGGGCGCCCAAGGTGCTCGACTGGTTCGACTTCGCCGAGGGCGAGGACGAGGCGGCCGCCCGGCTGCTGCGCGAGGCGCCGCTGCGCGCGGAGTACAGCCTGCTCGCCCCGCCCGGCTGGCGGGAGAGGCCGGACCTGCGCGCCGCCGTCGGGTCCCGCGTCGCGGCGGCCGAGGCCGCCGGGATGCGGCCGCTGGTCGAGCGCTACCGCTACGAGTGGACGACCGGCGACCCGCTCCCGGCGCGGCCCGGCCGGCTGGAGTTCCGGCCCGAGCCCGACGACGCGGTCGTACGGGACGTGGTGCGCCGCACCTTCGAGGGCACCCTCGACGCCCACGACCGCCACAACATCGCGGAGAGCGGACCGGACGCGGCCCTGGAGGACTTCATGGGCTTCCTTCACTGGCTGCCCTCGCCCCGCGCCTGGTGGAAGCTCGGGTACACGCCCGGCGGTGAGCTCGTCGGCATCCAGGTGCCCGCGCGCAACCCCAACGGCCCCTGCGTGGGCTACATCGGGGTCGTCCCGGAGCGGCGCGGCCACGGCTACGCGTACGACCTGCTGGTGGAGTGCACCCACGACCTGGTGGCCGAGGGCGCCGATCGGATCACCGCCGCGACCGACCAGGGCAACCACCCGATGGCCGCGGCCTTCGCCAGGGCCGGGTACCCGGTGACCCAGGAGCGCGTCGACCTGCTTCCGCCCCTGGAGGGGTGAGCGCGCGGCACGATGGGCAGCACTGTCGTCGTCGAGAGGAGCCGGCCGTGCTGTTCGAGGTGTGGGCGCCGGACGCCGAACGGGTCACCCTGGCCGCGGACGGCCGGGAGCACGCCATGGACCGGGACCCGGCCCGCGCCGGCTGGTGGCGGTGCGAGGCCCCGGCCGGCGAGGGCAGCCGCTACGGCTTCGCCCTCGACGGCGGCCCGGTGCTGCCCGACCCGCGCTCGCGCCGCCTGCCCGACGGCCCGGACGGGCTCTCCGCCGTCGTCCTCCCGGACCGCTTCCCCTGGCGGCGGGACTGGCCGGGCGTGCCCCTGCCGGGCGCGGTGCTGTACGAGCTGCACATCGGCACGTTCACCCGCGAGGGCACCTTCGACGCGGCCACCGCCCGGCTGCCCCACCTGGCGGAACTGGGCGTCACCCACGTGGAACTGATGCCGGTGTGCCCGTTCCCCGGCCGGCACGGCTGGGGATACGACGGGGTGGCACCGTGGGCGGTGCACGAGCCCTACGGCGGTCCCGCGGGGCTGGTGCGCTTCGTGGACGCGGCGCACGCGCTGGGCCTCGGCGTCGTCCTGGACGTGGTGCACAACCACTTGGGGCCGTCGGGCAACCATCTGCCCGCGTTCGGCCCGTACTTCACCGACACCCACGAGACGCCGTGGGGCGCCGCCGTCAATCTCGACGCCCCCGGATCGGACGAGGTGCGCGCCTATCTGACGGGCAGTGCGCTGGCGTGGCTGCGGGACTACCGCCTCGACGGGCTGCGCCTGGACGCGGTCCACGCGCTGGCCGACACCCGGCCGAAGCACTTCCTGGCCGAGCTGTCCGGTGCCGTCGACGCGCTGGCCGCGCGGCTGGGGCGGCCACTGTTCCTGATCGCCGAGTCCGATCTGGACGACCCGGCCACCACCACCCCGCGCGAGGCCGGCGGCCAGGGGCTCCACGCGCAGTGGAACGACGACTTCCATCACGCGCTGCACACCGCCCTGACCGGCGAGTCCCAGGGCTACTACGCCGACTTCGCCGCCGACCCGGCCCACGCCCTGGCCAAGACGCTGACCGGCGGCTTCTTCCACGACGGCACCCACTCCGCCTTCCGCGGCCGCCGGCACGGCCACCCCCTCACCCCGGACACCCCCGCCTGGCGGCTCCTGGGCTACGCCCAGACCCACGACCAGATCGGCAACCGCGCCCTGGGCGACCGGCTGTCGGCGCACCTCTCCCCCGGCCTGCTGGCGTGCGCCGCCGCGCTGGTGCTGTGCGGACCCTTCACGCCCATGCTGTTCATGGGCGAGGAGTGGGGCGCGCGCACCCCCTGGCAGTACTTCACCGACCACACCGACCCGGAGCTGGCCGAGGCGGTACGCACCGGCCGGCGCCGGGAGTTCGCCGCGCACGGGTGGGCGGCGAAGGACGTCCCCGACCCGCAGGACCCGGCCACGCGCGAGCGCTCCTGCCTGGACTGGGCCGAGCCGGAGCGCGGGCCGCACCGGGAGCTGCTGGAGTGGCACCGGCGCCTGATCGCGCTGCGGCGCGCCGAACCGGCGGCCGCCCCGCTGTCGGACACGGCCGTCACCGTCGCCGGGGACCTGACGGCCGTGCTGCTGCGGGGCTCGCTGTGCGTCGTCGTCAATCCCACCGGCCGGCCCGCCGCCGTACCGCTCGGTACGGCGGTGCCCACCGGGGTGCTGGCCGCCTGGCTGCCGGTGGACCTGCCGCGCGACGGCGGCCCGCTGGTCCTGCCGGCCGAGTCGGCGGCCGTTCTGCGCCGCAGCCAGGCGTTGCGGCCGTGGGCGGCCGGAGAGACCCTGAGGGAGGGCGTATCCGCGCCTCAGTGAGCGCGGAGCCGGAGCGCCGGGTGCGGTGCGTCGCACCGAGGGACGTGATGCGCCATGCGCACACTGCTGAGGGCCCGGATGGACACCCGCGCCGGGAACGAGTCGCTCCGCAAGGGCTCGATGCCGAAGGTCATCGAGGGGCTGATGGAACAGCTCCGCCCCGAGGCCGCCTACTTCACCTCGCTGGACGGCGGCCGCACCTGCCTGATGGTCTTCGACATGGAGGACGCCTCACAGATGCCCGCCATCTGTGAGCAGCTCTTCCTCGAAATGGAGGCCGAGATCGAGCTGCACCCGGTGATGAACGCGGACGACCTCAAGAAGGGCCTGGCCGCCCTGAAGTAAGGGGCACCGCGACGGGCCGGCGCGCGGCTCAGCCCTCCTCCGGCTCCAGCCGGAGCGAGATCGAGTTGATGCAGTAGCGCTGGTCGGTGGGGGTGGGGTACCCCTCGCCCTCGAAGACGTGGCCGAGGTGCGAGCCGCAGCGGGCGCAGCGCACCTCGGTGCGGGCCATGCCGTGCGAACGGTCCTCGACGAGCTCGACGGCGGAGGTGTCCTTCGGGTCGAAGAAGCTCGGCCAGCCGCAGTGGCTCGCGAACTTCTCCGTCGAGCGGAACAGCTCCGCGCCGCAGGCCCGGCAGGAATAGACGCCGGTCGTGGTGGTGTCGGTGTACTCACCGCGGAAGGCGGGCTCGGTGCCGGCCCGGCGGAGCACCTGGTACTCCGCCGGGGTCAGCTCCGCGCGCCACTGCTCGTCCGTCTTCTCGACCTCGTACGCCATGTCGCGCGTTCCTTCCGTTCCTGCCGGTGGTCCGGCGGTGTCAGCTCTCCAGGCGGGCCAGGATCGCCGGACCGAGGTCCGTGACGTCACCGGCGCCCATGGTCAGAACGAGATCGCCGGGCCCGGCCATTCCCGCGACGACGTCCGGGATCGCGGCCATGGTGTGCTCGGCGCGCACGTCGGCGCCCGCTTCCTGGGCGGCGTCGATGATCAGGGCGCTGGTGATGCCGGGGATCGGGTCCTCGCGGGCGGGGTAGATGTCCAGGACCACCGAGGCGTCGGCCAGGGCGAGCGCCTGTCCCATCTCGGTGCCGAGCTCCTGGGTGCGGCTGAACAGGTGCGGCTGGAAGACGACCAGGACGCGCGCGGCGTCGCCGACCGCGCCCCGGATGGCCTCCAGGTCGGCGGTCATCTCGGTCGGGTGGTGGGCGTAGGAGTCGATGACCTGGACGCCGCCGGCCTCGCCCTTGAGCTGGAGGCGGCGCTTGACGCCGGTGTACTTGCCGAGCGCGGAGGCGAGGTTGTGCACCGGGATGCCGAGCGCGACGCCCGCGGCGAGGGCGGCGACGGCGTTGTGCGCGTAGTGCCGGCCGGGCACGGAGACGGTGAAGGTCAGCATCTTGCCGTTCAGCAGGACGGTGACCTCGCTGGTCAGGCCGCGCGGGTTGACCTTGAGGACCCGGACGTCGGCGTCCTCGGCCTCGCCGTAGGTGACGACCTCGATGTCGTAGCGGCCCGAGACGCGCTCGGTCAGCTCGCGGGCGCCGGCCTGGTCGGCGGCGACTACGAGCGTGCCGCCAGGGCGGATACGGCCCACGAAGGTGTCGAAGGACTCGTAGATCTCGTCCATCGACGCGTAGTTGGCGTGGTGGTCGAGCTCCACGTTGAGGATGATGGCGACCTCGGGCGCGTACTTGTGGAAGCTGCGGTCGCTCTCGTCCGCCTCCGCCACGAAGATCTCGCCGTCCCCGTGGCAGGCGTTGGAGCCGGGGGCGCCCAGGTCGCCGCCGATGGCGTACGACGGGGCGAGGCCGAGGGCGTCGAGGGAGACCGCGAGCATGGAGGTCGTGGTCGTCTTGCCGTGGGTGCCGGCGACGGCGATCGGGCGCAGGCCGTCCATCAGGCGGGCGAGCGCGTCGGAGCGGTGCACGACGGGGATGCCGCGCTCGGCGGCGGCCGCGAGCTCGGGGTTGTCGGCGCGGATGGCACTGGAGACGACCACGCAGGTGGCGTCCTCGGCCAGGTGGGCGGCGGCGTGGCCGATGTGCACGGTGGCGCCCAGGGCGCGCAGCGCCTCGGCGGTCGCGGAGTCCTTGGCGTCGCTGCCGGCGACGCTCGCGCCGCGCTGGGCGAGGATCTTCGCGATGCCCGACATGCCGGCGCCGCCGATGCCGATGAAGTGCGGTCGGTCCATCGTCGTGGGGACGGCCGGTGCCATGTGCGGTGCTCCCTGAGGTCGGCGTTCGTGACTGCAAGGAATTGTCGCACCCGCCGCCGACAGTCCGGCCCGCGCCCGTCACACCGGGCGGATCAGCCCCGCCGCCAGGCCCGCCGCGACGGCCGCGGTACGGCTGTCGACGCCGAGCTTGCCGTAGATGTGCACGAGGTGGGTCTTGACCGTGGCCTCGCTGATGAAGAGGCGGCGGGAGATCTGCCGGTTGGCGAGCCCCTCGCCGAGCAGCCCGAGGATCTCCGTCTCGCGCGGCGACAGGGCGGGCCGGCCGCCGGCCCGTACGCGGCCCAGCAGGCGGGCGGCGACCGGTGGGGCGAGGACGGTCTCGCCGCGGGCGGCGGCGTGGACGGCGGCCGCGACCTCCTCCGGCGGCGCGTCCTTGAGGAGGTAGCCGGTGGCCCCGGCCTCGACGGCGGCGAGGATGTCGGCATCGGTGCTGTAGGTGGTGAGGATGAGGACGGCGGGCGGGTCGGGCAGGGCGGTGATGCGGCGGGTCGCCTCCACGCCGTGCATGCCGGTGCCCATCTGGAGGTCCATCAGGACCACGTCCGGCCGTGCACCGCCGTCGAGGAGGCGCAGGGCCTCGCCGCCGTCGGCGGCCTCGCCGACGGCCGTCACCTCGGGCAGGTCGTCGACCATGGCGCGCAGGCCGCGGCGTACGACGGGGTGGTCGTCGACGAGGAGCACGCGGATGACGCCGGTCACGCGGCCTCCGTCCCGATGACGCCGGTGCGGACCGGCAGCGCGGCGGCGACCGCCGTGCCCTCGCCGGGGGCCGACTCGACGGTCAGGGTGCCGCCCAGCTCGGTGATGCGCTCGCGCATGCCGTGGAGGCCGAAGGTGCGCCGGCCGTCCGCGGCGGGGGCGTCGGGGGTGAAGCCGACGCCGTCGTCGTAGACGTCGAGGGTGACCTGGCCGTCGAGGTAGGAGAGGGTCACGGCGGCGCGGTCGGCGCGGGCGTGCCGGGCGACGTTGGTGAGCGCCTCCTGGGTCAGGCGCAGCAGGGCCACCTCGGTCTCGACGGGCAGGGCGCACGGCTCGCCGTCGAGGTGGAAGGCGGCGGTGGGCAGGGCGCGGGCGGTGACGCGGCGCAGTGCCTCGGGCAGGGTGGCGTCGTCCAGGGCGGGCGGGGTGAGGGCCTGGACGAACCGGCGGGCCTCGGCGAGGTTGTCGGAGGCGGTCCGGGCGACCTCGCGCATGCGCGCGCGTGCCGTGCCGGTGTCGGCGGTCTCGGCGGCGCGGGCGAGCAGGACGATGCTGGACAGGCCCTGGGCCAGGGTGTCGTGGATCTCGCGGGCGAGCCGCTGCCGCTCGGCGAGCCGGCCCGCCTCGCGCTGGGCGGCCGCGAGCTCGTCGCGGGTGCGGACCAGGTCGTCGATCAGGCGCTGGCGCCGGCGGGTCTCCCGGTAGAGCGCGGCGTAGCCGTAGGCGGTCAGGACGGCGACGGCCGCCCCGGCGACGGGGCCGATGACCTTGGCCGCGGTGAGCCCGCCGGGCGCGGCCGCCTGGGCGGCGACGACGGCGGCGGTGCAGGCCGCGACCGCGGGCAGCGACCAGCGCACCGGCAGGGCGTACAGGAAGAGGAAGAAGAGCGGGAAGGCGACGTAGCTGAAGCCGTGGTCCATGACGAGCAGGGCGAGCCACAGGCCGGTGACGGCGGTGAGCCACGCGCCGGGCCGGCGGGTCCGCCGTACGGCACCGGCGCCGTAGGCGGCGGCGAGCAGCAGGCCGGGCGCGAGGACGGCCGGGGACCCGGCCCCCAGGAGCGCGGGGCCGAGGGCGACCGCGAGCAGCGTGTAGAACGCGCCGTGCACCGCGAGCCGGACCAGGCGCAGTGAGGGCGCCTCGCCGGCGACGCGTTCGTGTGCGCGGCGGCCGCGCACACCAGCGCGCGGAGCCGTCGCGTCGGGGGCGGGGTCTCGGGTCATCCCGTCGAGCGTACGGCGCCGCCCGGGCGGGCCCGGCGGCCCGGCCCTCAACCGTTCGATTGATTTCCGGGTGCGCCGTACGGACGAGCCGGGGACCCGTCCTTGCCCTGATGGCGGCGCGGCCCGCGCGCGGCACGGTGGAGGTGTCCTGATCAGAGCCCGGGGAGGGTCCTTGTTCGTCGCACTCCGTGACATCCGTTTCGCCCGGGGGCGGTTCGCCCTCATGGGCGCCGTCGTCGCGCTCGTCACCACGCTGGTGGTCTTCCTCTACGGCCTGACCGACGGCCTGGCCCGGGAGGCGACCTCCGCCGTCGCGGGGCTGCCGGCCCAGCGCGTCGTCTTCGGGGCGCCCGCCGGCGCGGAGCCCGAGGTGTCGTTCTCCAACAGCTC
Organism: Streptomyces sp. ISL-11; assembly: GCF_018614525.1. Classification (GTDB taxonomy): domain Bacteria; phylum Actinomycetota; class Actinomycetes; order Streptomycetales; family Streptomycetaceae; genus Streptomyces. The sequence goes on along the minus strand of NZ_JAGGOL010000008.1, from coordinate 55,897 downwards.
GGTCGACGACCGGCAGCTGGCGGCGTGGCGTGCGGCGCCGGGCGTCCGCGCGGCGGAGCCGCTGGGCGTCGCGATGACGCGGCTGACGGCGCACGGCAGGGCCACGTCGGTGAGCGCCTTCGGTACCGCGGAGGGGCTGCGGCCCGCGCTGGTGTCCGGTTCGGCGCCCGGGGACGGCGGGCTCGCGGTGAGCGGGCGCGTCGCGCGGGAGGGCGGTATCAAGGTGGGCGACCGGGTCGTCCTCGGCACGCGGGAGCTGACCGTCTCGGGCATCACGGCCGACCGCGCCCACGGGCACGCCCCGGCCGTGTGGACGACCCTCGCGACCTGGCACCGGGTGAGCCACCAGCGGTGGCCGACGGCGCTCGCCGTGACCGGCGCGGGCGGCCCGCCGGGGGCCGTCGCGCGGTCCACGAAGGCGGTGGGGACCGGCGCCGCGCTCGACGGCATCGACGGCTACGCCGCCGAGCACGGCACGCTCCGGCTCGTCCAGGGCTTCCTCTTCGCGGTCGGCGCGCTGGTGGTGGGGGCCTTCTTCACGGTGTGGACGGTGCAGCGGCGGCCCGAGGTGGCGGTGCTCAAGGCGCTGGGCGCGAGCAGCGGCTATCTGGTGCGCGACGCGCTGGGGCAGGCGGCCGCCGTGCTGCTCTCCGGGGCGGCGCTGGGCGCGGCGGCGGGCGCGGGCGGTGGTGCGCTGGCGTCGGCGTCGGTGCCGTTCGAGCTGGGTGCCGCCACCGTGGCCGTACCGCTGGCGGCGATGGTGCTGCTGGGACTGGCCGGCTCCGCGCTCGCCGTGCGCCGCATCACCTCCGTGGATCCCCTGACCGCACTGGGAGCGAACCGATGACCACCCCGACGACCGCGGCGGCCGCCCTGGCGATGGAGGACGTGACGCTCACCTATCCGGATGGCGACCGGACCCTGACGGCCCTGGACCGGGTGTCCCTGACCGTGGCCCCCGGCGAGCTGGTGGCGGTCGTCGGGCCGTCCGGCTCGGGCAAGTCGAGCCTCCTGGCGGTGGCGGCGACGCTGCTGCGGCCGGACTCGGGCCGGGTGGTGCTGGCCGGGCGGGAGACGGCGCGCATGAGCGAGCGGGAGCGCGCGGCGCTGCGCCGCGAGCGGATCGGCATCGTGTTCCAGCAGGCGAACCTGCTGCCGTCGCTGACGGCCGAGGAACAGCTGCTGGCCGTGGCCCACCTGCGGGGAGGGAGGGTACGGGCGGAGCGGGCGCGGGCGGCCGGGCTGCTGGAGTCGGTCGGGCTGGACGCGGCGAAGCGCCGCCGCCGCCCGCACCGGTTGTCCGGTGGCGAGCGGCAGCGCGTGAACATCGCCCGCGCGCTGTTCGCCGGCCCGTCCGTGCTGCTGGTGGACGAGCCGACGTCGGCGCTGGATCACGAGCGCGGCGAGCGGGTGGTGGAGCTGCTGGCCGAGGTGACGCGGCGGCACCGCACGGCGACGGTGCTGGTCACGCACGACCGGGCGCTGCTGAGGCGGGCGGACCGGGTGCTGGCGATGGACGACGGGCGGCTGGGCGGGGGCCCGCCGGGTCAGCCCGGAGGGCCGCCGGGTCAGCCCTGAGGGAAGGCGTCCTCGTCGTTGTGGGCGTAGAGCTTCAGGACGGGCACCCCGACCTTGTGCCGGGCCCGGGAGGCCCAGTCGCGGTGGAAGAACTCCTCGACCAGGTGGGGGGCGGTCAGCACGATCACCTCGTCCGCGTGGGTCTGGTCGACGACCGACCGCAGCAGGTCGAGGGGGTGCCCGTCGACGGTCTGGCCGACGGCCTCGCAGCCGGCGTCACGGAGCAGGCGGAGCGAGTGTTCGAGGGCCAGGGCCGCGGGCCTGCGGGCCTGTTCCCCCTCGGGTTCGTCGGCCTCGTGGACAGCCTGTTCCAGCTCGCCGAGGGCGACGTCGTCGATGGCGCGCAGCAGGCGGTCCTCGGCGCCTCTGGGCTGCATCAGCACCACGAAGGACATCTCGTCGTCGTGGAGGCTGGTCACGAAGTCGACGTCCTCGGCGGACAGCGGTTGCTCGATCATCAATACGCTCGTGAACACGGTGGGTCCCTTCTCCTTCGTGGGCCACCGGGCCCAACAGAAACCATCCTGCGCGGGCCCAGCGGGCCCGCCTGTCCCGATCTCGTGCCCCTGGGGGCGCGTCTGACTCAATTCTGCCCATCGACAGGTAACCGGAACGGGCAATTCCGCCGATGGTCGGATCCGGTGGCGCCCGTCGGATCCGGTGGCACGTGTCAGATCCGGTGGTACCTGGTGAAGAGGAATCCTGATTCTTCTATGACCGACGCCAGGGCGAATCGTTCCGGCACCACGACGGGGGGACCATTGACGATCCGTGCCGCCGTCCCCGACACCGCCACCGGGGCCAGGGACAGGCACATCTCGTCCAGCACGCCCGCCGCCACGAACTGACCCAGCAGCCGGGGGCCGCCCTCCGTCAGCAGCCGCGTCAGCCCCCGCCCGGCCAGCACCCGGGGCACGAGCGCCGGATCGACCCGCCGGCCCTCCCCCGCGGCGATCACCTCCGCACCCGCCGCGCGCGCCGCGGCCACGCGGTCCTCGGGGGCGTCCTCACCGGTCAGCACGATCGTCGGCACCAGCGGCTCGGTGAACAACGGAAGTGAGAAGTCCAGGTCGAGACCGGCGCTCACGACCGCGATCGCCGGCGCGGGCCCCTGACCGAGCGCCGCGCGGCGCGCCGCGAACGCCTCCCGGGCCCGCGCGGGCCGGTAGCCCTCCTGCCGTACGGTCTCGGCCCCCACCACCACGGCGTCGGCGAGGCCCCGCAGGGTGCCGAAGATCCGCATGTCGGCGTTCGAGGACAGCGGCTGGGAGCGCCCCTCGTGATGGGCCGCGCCGTCGAGGGAGGAGACCATATTGGCCCGCAGCCATCCGTGGCCCCCCGATCCCGCCGCTCCTCCCGGGGTCTCCGGGTAGGCGTAGGACTCGGCCAGCTCGGCCAGGTCCCAGGTGCGGTCTTCGCTGTCGGACGGGGTGAGCGGGAAGGGGAACAGGCGTCGCATAGGCCGCAGTGTGACATGGCTCGCTGTTCCCCGGCCCGGCAGCGGGCGGACAGCGGCTAGGCTGGACGGCTGTGTCGCCCTCCACCGCCTCCGCCGCCAGCGCCTCGCCGTCCGCCGACGGCTCCGGCGCGCCGATCGCACTGACCTCGCGCGCCCCGCACGTCCCGGCCGACCGTCTGGTCGCCGAGATGGTGCCGCCGCCGCGCTTCGACTCCGTGCGCTTCGACAACTACATCCCGGCCGCCGACCAGCCCAGCCAGGCCGAGGCCGTGCGGGTGCTGAGCGACTTCGCCGCCGGTCTCGGCGGCGCGAGCGCGAGCGGCAGCGGCCGCAAGCGCTGGTTCCGGCGCGAGGCCAAGCCCGCCGCCGGTCCGCGCGGCGTCTACCTCGACGGCGGCTACGGCGTCGGCAAGACCCACCTGCTGGCCTCCCTCTGGCACGCCACCCCGGCCGCGCCCGAGCAGAAGGCGTTCGGCACGTTCGTGGAGCTGACCAACCTCGTCGGCGCGCTGGGCTTCCAGCAGACCGTCCGCACCCTCGGCGAACACCGGCTGCTGTGCATCGACGAATTCGAGCTGGACGACCCGGGCGACACCGTGCTCGTCTCGACCCTGCTGGGCAAGCTCGTCGACGCGGGCGTGGCGCTCGCCGCGACCTCCAACACGCTGCCGGGCAAGCTCGGCGAGGGCCGCTTCGCGTCGGCCGACTTCCTGCGCGAGATCCAGGGCCTGTCCGCACACTTCCGCCCGCTGCGCATCGACGGCGAGGACTACCGCCACCGCGGCCTGCCGCAGGCACCGGCCCCGCACGACGACGCCACCGTCACCCGCGCGGCGCACGCGACGCCCGGCGCCTCCCTGGACGCCTTCCCCGCCCTCCTCGACCACCTCTCCAAGGTCCACCCGAGCCGCTACGGAGCGATGTGCGACTCCGTGCGCGCGGTGTGCCTGACCGGCGTGGAGCCGGTGGCGGACCAGTCCACGGCCCTGCGGCTGGTGGTCCTGGCGGACCGGCTCTACGACCGCGAGGTGCCGGTGCTGGCGTCGGGGCGGCCCTTCGACGAACTGTTCAGCGAGGAGATGCTGAACGGTGGCTACCGCAAGAAGTACTTCCGCGCGATCTCGCGGCTGACGGCGCTGGCGCGCGATGCGAAGTCGCTGGTCGCGGACTAGCGGGGGCGGTGACCCGCACCGGGGTGGTGTCCTCAATCGCCGGACGGGCTTGGTTCACGGCCTGTCCGGCGACTGGCTGACGGCCGTCAGGGGCGCGCGTTCGCCGCGAGCCGGCCCAGGGCACGGGGCGGTGACCCGCACCCGGGGGGGGTGACCTCAATCGCCGGACAGACTTGATTTACGGCCTGTCCGGCGCTTGCCTGACGGGCGTCGGGGGCGCGCGTTCGCCGCGAGCCGGTCCGGGGTGCGACCTCAGGACCGTCGGCAGGGCACTGCCGGCCCACCTCCCGTCCGCTGCGAGCGGGCCCGCGCCAAATCCAGCCCGTCCGGCGTTTGAGGACCGGGGTCCGGGGCGGAGCCCCGTGCTCTCACGCGCGCCGCGGCAAGCGGGCCCGCGCCAAAAAATGGGCCCGTCCGGCCGCCCACCGGACGGCTGGCAGACTGGTGGCCGTGACCAGCCCTGACACCACTTCGCCCACCACCGCCGGCGAGTACCCCGGTGAGAACCCCCGGGACAAGGCGCCGCAGTTCGTGCTGCCGCTCGTCGTCCGGATCGAGAAGGCGGAGCCGCCGGCCCGTACGGACGCGCTGGAGACCGCGGCCCGCGCGGTGCTCACGCTGCTGTCGGACGAGCGGTCGCTCCCCGGTGCCGACGGCGAGGACGGCGCGTGGGCGCGCGCGGTGCGGGACTGGCAGGACGCGAGGATCCGCAAGGTGGTGCGCCGGGCGCGGGGCGCGGAGTGGCGGAAGGCGTCGGGGCTGCCGGGCATCACGGTGCCGGGCGAGCGGGCGGAGGTGCGCGTCTTCCCGCCCGTACCGCTGGACGGCTGGCCCAAGGAACTGGTCAAGCTCCAGGTCTCGGGCACGGACCTGGACGATGCCGGGCCGCCGCCGGCGCCGGACGCGTCGGTGCCGGTGCTGTGGCTGAACCCGGAGCTGGAGATGTCGGCCGGCAAGGCCATGGCCCAGGCGGGCCACGGCGCCCAGCTGGCGTGGTGGGAGCTGGACGGCGCGGCGCGGGACGCCTGGCGGGCGGCCGGTTTCGCGCTGGCGGTGCGGACGGCGGAGCCCGCGCGCTGGGCCGCTCTGACCACGAGCGGGCTGCCGGTGGTGCGGGACGCGGGGTTCACCGAGATCGCGCCGGGGTCGTGCACGGTGGTCGCGGACCACCCGGCGCTGCGGGGCCGATCGTACGACCTGTGATACTGGCGTCAGAACATCTGTTTTGGCGCCAGGGGGTAGGAAGTTGTCGATAAGGACCGTACGCGGCGCGACGGCTCTGGTCACCGTGGGCGCCGTGGCCGCCCTCGGCCTGGGGCTGTCGGCCTGCGATTCCGGCAAGGACACCGACGCGAAGGGCGGTTCTCCGACCGCTTCCGCGGGGTCGAAGGGCAAGGCGAAGAACGCTCCGGGCGGCGAGGCGGACGAGGAGTCGTCGCCGAGCGCGAAGCCCGAGGAGAAGTGGGACGGCAAGGTCCGGGTGCTCGGGGACGGCTCGACGTCCTCCACCGGTCCGCAGCCCAAGCAGCCCAAGCCCGTGAAGCTCAAGCCGGGCGAGAAGCCGCCGCAGTTCGTGGTCTTCTCCTGGGACGGCGCGCTGGAGGGCGACGACCACCTCTTCTCGCACTTCCGCGAGACCGCCAAGCAGAACAACGCCCAGATGACGTTCTTCCTCACCAGCATGTACCTGCTGCCGAAGTCGAAGGCGACGCTGTACAAGCCGCCGCAGCACAAGCCGGGTGACGCGGCGATCTCCTTCGCGACGGACGCGCACATCAAGGACACGCTGGCCCAGCTGCGGGGCGCGTGGCTGGACGGCAATGAGATAGGCACCCACTTCAACGGGCACTTCTGCGGCGCCAAGGGCGGCAACGACTGGAGCACGGCGGAGTGGAAGAGCGAGATCGACCAGTCGTATTCATTCGTCCAGAACTGGAAGACGAACACCGGCTACACGAACCTGCCCCCGCTGCCCTTCGACTTCAAGAAGGAGCTGGTGGGCGGCCGTGCGCCCTGCCTGGAGGGGCAGCAGAACCTCCTCACCGCCGCGAAGTCCTACGGCTGGCGGTACGACGCGAGCTCGCCCGGCGACTTCCAGATCTGGCCCTCGCAGACCAAGGGCATCTGGAATTTCCCGCTGCAGCTGCTGCCGTATCCGAAGAGCGAGAAGCAGGTCCTGTCGATGGACTTCAACTTCCTCTACAACCAGTCCGGTGACAACACCAAGGGCGACCCCGCGAAGTACGCCGAGTGGCGGAAGCTGACGCGGGACGGCTATCTGAACGGTTTCGAGCGCGTCTACAACGGCAGCCGTGCCCCGCTGTTCATCGGCAACCACTTCGAGGACTGGAACGGTGGCATCTACATGAAGGCCATCGAGGACGTCATGAAGTCGGTGTGCAAGCGCGACGGGGTGCGCTGTGTGTCGTTCAAGCAGCTCGCCGACTGGCTGGACGCCCAGGACCCGAAGGTGCTGACGAAGCTGCGCGGGCTGGACCCGGCCCAGGCGCCGGACTGGTCCACCTTCGTCAAGAAGTAGGCCGGCAGGCCGGGCTTCGTCAAGAAGTAGGCCGGCAGGCCGGGCTTCGTCGAGAAGCAGGCCGGGCTTCGTCGAGAAGCAGGCCGGGCTTCGTCGAGAAGCAGGCCCGCTTCGTCACGAAGCGGGCCGGGCGCCGAAGCGGGTCCGGCGCCCGGGGCGGCGTCAGCTCTTCCGCGCGGTCATGTACTTCGTCCAGATGTCGATGGGGAAGACGCTGCCCGGCGTGGACTTCGCGGCGCCGCCGAGGCCGTCCAGCGACAGCAGTTCCTGCGTCTTGGGGTCGATGCGGGAGAGCGAGACGGCGGTCGACAGCTTGCCGCGGTAGCCGACGAACCAGGCCGACTTGTTGTCCTGCCCGGTGCCGGTCTTGCCCGCAGCGTCGGACCCGGCCGCCCGCGCGGTGGTGGCGCTGCCGCGCCTGACCGCGTCGCGCAGGGCGTCGTCGACGGCGGCCGCGACCCGTTCGGGCAGGGCCCGCTCGGCGCTCGGCTTCTCGACGGGGACGGCGTTGCCGTTGCGGCTCAGCCTGTCCACGGAGTACGGCTCGCTGTGCAGGCCCCGGGCGGCGAACGTGCCGTACGCGCCGGCCATGCGGATGGCGCTGGGCGTCGTGGTCCCCAGGGAGAAGACGGGAACCTTCGTTCCGAGGCTGTTCCTGAGCAGGCCCGCGCGGACGGCGGTGTCGCCGACCTGGTCCAGTCCCACGTCCATGCCCAGCTGCATCATCGGGGTGTTGACGGACTGCGCGACCGCTTCCTTGAGGCTGATCTTCCCCCAGGACTTCCCGCCGTCGTTGACACCCTTGACGATCTTCCCGGAGCGGTCCCAGTACGGGCCCTCCGGAGTGCGCAGGGACACCTTGTTGTCGCCGTCGTAGACGGTCGACGGGGAGACGGGTGTGCGGGGTTTGCCGCGTTCGAGCTGGACGCCGTCGCGCAGGGCGGCGGCGTAGACGAAGGGCGTGAAGGCCGTGCCGGCCGGGACGACGGAGGAGTTGGCGTCGTTGAAACCCTGCTTGAGGTAGCCGGGGCCGCCGTGCAGGGCGACGATGCGCCCGTCGGTGGTGACCGAGGCGGCTCCGATGCGCACGTCCCGGTCGGCCTCCCGCTTCTCCGGGTCGAGGCGGCCGCTCACCTCCTCGACGGCCTTGTTCAGCGCGTCCATGCCCGGCCGCTCGAAGGTGGTGCGGATCTGGTAGCCGCCGAGGTCGAAGTCGTGGTCGGAGACCTCGGTGTGGGCGCTGACGTAGGCGCGGGCCGTCTCCACGAGGTAGCCGGTCTGGCCGGTGAGGCCCGCCGGCCTCGGCGGGGCCTTGGGCTCGGGGAAGGTGGTGTAGCGGGCCCGCTCCTCCTGGGAGAGCTTGCCGGTGACGACCATCCGGTCGAGGATCCACTTCCAGCGCTCCACGGCCCGCTCGTGGTTCTTGGAGCCGAGCGCGGGGTCGTACAGGCCGGCGCCCTTGAGCAGCGACGCGAGGAACGCGCCCTCGCTGGCGTTGAGCTGCGAGACGTCCTTGTCGTAGTAGGCGTGGGAGGCCCGCTGGATGCCGTAGGTGCCGCGCCCGAACCAGCTGGTGTTGAGGTAGCCCTCCAGGATGTCGTCCTTGCTCATCCGGTTGTCCAGCTTGATGGCGATGAACATCTCGGTGAGCTTGCGGGTGAAGGTCTGCTCCTGGTTGAGGTAGGCGTTCTTCACGTACTGCTGGGTGATGGTCGAGCCGCCCTGGGTGCTGCCGCCCGTGACCATCTTGGAGACGGCGCGCACCATGCCGCTCGGCGAGATGCCGCTGTCGGAGTAGAACGTCTCGTTCTCGGCCGCCAGCGCCGCCCACCGGACCTTCTCCGGGACCTTCTTCAGGTCGGTGTCCTGACGGTTGACCTCGCCGGTGCGGGCCATCTCGGTGCCGTCGGCCCAGTAGTAGACGTTGTCCTGCTGGGTGGCGAAGGCGTTGAGGTCGGAGGGTATGTCCGTCCGTATGTACATGATCGCCACCAGGGCGGTCAGGGCGCCGGCCACGGACAGGAAGGCGCCCAGTGTCTGGCGCCACGACGGCACCCAGCGCCGGAAGCCCTGCCGGCCCGGCCGGGGGTAGGCGGGCAGGAGCCGCCGCTTGCGGGGGGCGGCGCGCCTACGGCGGGGCGGGGCGGAATGCTTCCGGGCGTGCGTCCTGTTTCGTCGTTCGAACACCGCTCGACCCTACGGCCTCGGGATACCCGCCCGGTACGCCCCTTGTCCGTGGATTCCAAATCATGAGACCCGTTCGGGTACCGTATCGTTTTTACATCCCTGTAAATGCGGACAGCGGTCCGGCACACAGCCATACGCGAGACCAGCAGAAGGAACGCGGCACGCCATGGAAACCGTCACACCGACCCCCGCCGCGGCACGCCACGGCCGACGCCGTGCCAACGGCGCGCTGGAGGGCGAGGTGCTCGCCGCGCTGCAGCGGGCCGAGGGTCCGCTCACGCCCCGCGAGGTGCAGAGCCGGCTGGCGGGCGAGCTGACGTACAGCACGGTGGTGACGATCCTGAGCCGGTTGCTCGGCAAGGAGGTCCTCACCCGCACCCCGCGCGGCCGCGCCTACGCCTACGCGCCGGTGACCGACGAGGCGGGGCTGGCCGCGCGCCGGATGCGCAAGATCCTCGACGGCCCGGCCGACCGGGAGGTCGTGCTGGCGCGGTTCGTCGCCGAGTTGCCGCCCACGGACGAGGCGCTGCTGCGCGCACTCCTGACCCCCGCCTTCCCCGGGCCGCGCCAGCCGCTGCCCTAGCCGGGCGGTGCCCGGCGGATCATGTGAGCGGGCGGCTGCGGGCCGTGTCGTGCGCCCACCGCTGCGCGGTGGTGTCCTCAATCTCCCCCAGCTACCGCTGGGAGGTGCCCCCAACGGGCTGATTGTGGCTGAGCTCAGCCACAATCAGCCCGTCCGGCGATTGAGGACGCGCCCGCAGGGCGCCCGCCGCCGCAGGCGGCAAAGACGACCCGCCCCGCCGCAGGCGGCCACGCGGCAAAGCCGGCCCGCAGCCGAAGATCCCGCAGGACACCACCCAACCCCCGGCGGGAGCCGCACGCGCCCTCACGCCCAGAGCCACACCCGGCGGTTGCGGGCGACGGTGTGGACCCGGTCGGCCCGGCGGGGGTGCAGCTCGCCGGCCTCCGCGCCCAGGCCGGACACCTCCGTCTCGCGCAGCACCCGCACGTCGTCCAGCTCGGGGGCCACCTCCAGGCTCGCAGCGCCGACGACCACCAGGACCGGCCGCACCCGGACCAGGAAGCCGCACCCCCGCGACAGCACGTGAGAGGCCCGCGCCGCGGCGTGCCGGATCTCGCGGACGTACGGGAGCGACTGCCGCTCCCGGGACAGGCGGACCAGGGTCTCTCCCACGTGGACGTGCGCCCGTCGGCCCGCCGTCGCGGCGACGGCGAAGACACCGCCAGGGCCTATCAGCAGGTGGGAGACGACCGTGTCGCCCGGCAGGACGACGGAGTGCACCACGTCCCAGCCCCCGGCCGTCAGCTCCTCCAGTGCCGCCCCGACGGCCTGCTCGGCGGCCAGCGCCCGGCGCCAGACGTCCTCCACGGGCCGCCGGCCGAGCAGCCGGGCGAGGACGAGCGCGGCGCGGCCGGTGCCCGACGCGTCCAAGCGCGCCCGGAGGGTCTCGCCCGGCCGGTTGGGGGCGAGGTCGTCGTCGGGTGGCAGGAAGAGCCTCTCGGGGTCGAAGCTCTTGCCGTTCGCGCTCCGCTTGCCGTCCGGCCGGTCCCGCACGCGCACCACCCCCACCCGCCATATTGCCGCATAAGCGCGGGAACCAACCCGGTCCTCCACCCGTTCACCGCGTGAGGCCCCGCGACATCCCCCCGATCGCGGGGCCTCACCAGCGCCCGGAGCCGCCCGGCGGCGCGCGCGGAATCGGTCAACGTACCAACCGCCCCACGGGGCACGGGTGTTCTTCCTCCGGCAGTGACGCAGCCCACACGCCCGCGAAAGAAATCCGCGACGGGCGGACGCCCAGGCCAGCCGCTGATTCGGGCGGCCTGCCCCACGGCCGGCCGGTCCGAATCTCCGTGAGGATCAGCGCCGAGGGCCTACCGTGCGGTGCCGCACGAGGAGGCATCATGCGATCTTTCACCGGCACCGGTCTGGTCGTCACCGCTCTCGCGGCGACCGTGACCGCGCTGCTGTTCCCCCTGTGGACGTACAGCGACCGCACGGGCACCGGCACCGTCGACCTCACGGCCGGGGCCGTGGCCACGCCGTACGGGCCGCTGTCCGCGCTCGACCGCGACTTCGTCGAACGGGTCCGGCTGGCCGGGCTCTGGGAGCTGCCCGCCGGGCAGCAGGCCGAGGAGCGCGGCACCACGGCGGGCGTCCGGCGGGCGGGCGAGCATCTCGTCGAGGGCCACACCGCGCTCGACCGGCACGTCCGCGACGTGGCGAGCCGGCTGGGGCTCGAACTGCCCAGCCAGCCCAGCGCGCAGCAGCGCCAGTGGCTCACCCGGCTCAGCGGCGCGCACGGCGGCGCGTACGGCGGCGCGTACGACCGGGAGTTCACCAACGTCCTGCGGCTCGCGCACGGCGCGGTCTTCACCGTCGTCGCCCAGGTACGGGCGACGACGCGCAATACCGCGGTGCGGGAGCTGGCCGACGACGCGAACACCACCGTCCTGGATCACATCAAGGTGCTGGAGGACACCGGCCTGATCGACTTCGACGCGATCGCGGCCCGGACGAAGCCCCGGCTCTCCCTCCCGCCGTCCTTCGGCACCGCCCGGGTGCCGGACCCCGGTTCCACCGCCGTCCCCCCGCTGCCCCCGGCCGCCACCCGCGGCGCGTCGCCCACCGAATCCGCCGCCGGGACCGCCGAACCCGGCCGGGCCCCGCGGACGGACGCGTCCGCGCCGGCTCCCGACTCCCCCTCCCCCGGCACCTCCGAGACCCCCGCACCGCCCGAAAAGCAGTGAGTCCGCCCCGGGCGCCTCCACCGGCCGCCGCGGACGGACGGCCGGCAACCACTCATCACGCACCGGCTTGTGCCCGAATCATGAACAAACGATGGCGGGATCATGGGCGGATCGAGTAGAAATCCGCCATGTGGGTCATCTTCCTGCTCCTCGCCTGGGCCGCGGCGTTCCTCACCTGTGGACGCCTGTGTCTGGCGGCGGCCGCCGCGGGCCGGCCTCCGGAGCACGCCCCGGACGCGGGCCAAGGGCGCGCCCTGACCCTGTACGAGACGGCGTTCCTGGCCGGCGGACCGCACCGGGTCACCGACCTGGCACTGGTCACGATGGGCCGCCAGCGGCGGCTGCTGCTGGCGCACACCGGCTGGGCGACGGTCGTCGACCCGGTCGGCCGTGACGAGCTGGAGCGTTCGGTGATCACCGCGATCGGGCCGGAGGGCCAGTCGCCGGTGCCCACCGTCCGCACCGCGCACGCCGCCGCCGACGCCGTACGGGCGCTGGCCGACCGGCTGGTCGCGGCCGGCCTCGCGGTGCCCGACCCCGTCCGCACGAACGTCTCGGCGGCGATCCGCCAGGTGCGCGGCGCCTGTGCGCTGGTGGTGGTCGCCGGGGCCGCGGCCGTGCTGATGGTGCCGCCGGAGACGCCGGGCCGGGGGCAGGCCGCGGCCTGGTTCGCGCTGCCGTGGCTGCTGACGGCGGCCTGCCTGCTGATCGCCCGGATAGAGGTCCCCCCGTACACGCTCTGGGCCTCACCGGCGGGACAGGAACTGCTGGAGCGCGTCGCCGCCACGTCGCCCCGCCGCACCGACCGGGAGGACTCCGGCGCGCCCGACGACACGGGCTTCCTCACGGCGCTCGCCGTGCGCGGCCGCAAGGCCGTCGCCGACCCGGAACTGCGCGCCGCCCTCTGTGCCCACCTGCGCGACCACCGGTACTGAAACGCCGGCTGATCCCAACGAGCCCATTGCGACCGACACGGGCGTCGGTGCTTTACTTCGCCAACCGCCGCACGAATTATCCCTTTTGTCGCATAAGCCGAGAAGGGATGGCCAGTGAGAGCAGCAGCCCTGTACGGAGCCCTCGGATCACTGGTCCTCTCCGCGCTCACCACCCTGCCCGCCGACGCCCTCGACGGGGCCCGCCCGGACGACGCGACCCGCGGCGTGGCCACCGCCGCCCGGCTGGCCGCCGCGCGGGGCATCCGCTGGGGCGCCTGCCCGGCCGCCGAGCGACTGTCCGCGCCCGTCCGGTGCGGCACCGTCTCCGTGCCCCTGGACTACGCGCGCCCCTCCGGCAAGCACATCTCCCTCACCGTCAGCCGCGCCCGCGCGACCGGCAGCCGCGCCGAACACCAGGGCGCGCTCGTCTACAACCCCGGCGGACCGGGCGGCTCCGGGATGTTCTTCCCGCTGCTCGCCGGCGTCCAGCAGTACCGGGCGACGGCCAGGGCGTACGACTTCGTCGGGTACGCGCCCCGCGGCGTCGGCCGCTCGGCGCCGCTGTCCTGCATGGACCCGGCGCGCTTCGTCCAGGCACCCACGCAGGCGCCCGAGCACCCCTCCGAGGCGTACAAGCGGGAGCGGATCGCGCAGGCGAAGGCGTACGCCAAGGGCTGCGCCCGCCGGATCGGGCGGGACCTGCCGCACTTCACCAGCCTGAACAACGCCCGCGACCTCGACGTGCTGCGCGCCGCGCTCGGCGAGCGGCGGCTCACGTACATGGGCGCGTCCTACGGCACGTACTTCGGCGCGCTCTACGCCACGCTGTTCCCCGGACACGTGCGCCGCATGGTCTTCGACAGCGTGGTCAACCCCTCGCCGCGCAAGATCTGGTACCGCAGCAACCTGGACCAGTCCGCGGCCTTCGAGCGGCGCTGGAACGACTGGTGCCGCTGGGTGGCCCGGCACGACGCCGTCTACCACCTGGGCCGCACCCGGCAGCAGGTGCGGAACTCCTACGACCGGGCAAGCGGCCGACTGGCCCGGCGGCCCGTCGGCGGGAAGATCGGCCCCGGCCAGCTCCAGGCCGCGCTCCTCCAGGCCGGCTACGCCGACAGCCACTGGGCGGGCAACGCGCACGCCCTCGCGGCGTACCTGCGCGGCGACGACAAGCCGCTGCGCGCCCTCGCGATGCCCGACCCGGCGTCCGCGCGGGCCGAGGAGAACAGCAACGCCGTCTACACGGCGGTCGAGTGCAACGACGCGGAGTGGCCGAAGTCCTGGGCGGTGTGGGACCGGGACAACACCCTGCTCGCCCGGCGGGCACCGTTCGAGACGTGGACGAACGCCTGGATGAACCTGCCGTGCGCCTTCTGGACCACGCCCCGGCAGCGGCCGGCCGACGTCCGGGTGGGCCGCCACGCACTGCCGCGCACGCTGGTGCTGGCCGCCGAACGGGACGCGGCCACGCCCTATCCCGGCGCACTGGAACTCCAGCGCAGACTGCCGGGTTCGGCACTGGTCACCGAGCGGGGCGCGGGCACCCACGGCATCGCGTACGGGCCCAACGCGTGCGTCAACGCCCACACCGAGCGCTACTTGCTGACCGGCGCCGTCCCGGGCCGGCGCGCGTGGTGCGCGCCGCGCCCGGAACCGGCGCCGACGGCCGACGAATGACGCCCCGGGTGCGCCACGGGCCGTGCCGCCCGGGGTCGGTGACCGGCGCGGGCGCGCGGGAACGGGTTACGCGAGGCCGGCGACCAGTTCGGCGACGGCCTTGCGGCGGCCGGTGTAGAAGGGCACCTCTTCGCGGACGTGCATACGCGCCTCGGAGGCGCGCAGGTGACGCATGAGGTCGACGATCCGGTACAGCTCGTCGGCCTCGAAGGCGAGGATCCACTCGTAGTCGCCCAGCGAGAACGAGGCGACGGTGTTGGCCCGCACGTCCGGGTAGCCGCGCGCCATCTTGCCGTGGTCGGCGAGCATGCGCCGGCGGTCCTCGTCGGGCAGCAGGTACCAGTCGTAGGAGCGGACGAAGGGGTAGACGCTCACGTAGTCGCGCGGGGTCTCGTCGGCGAGGAACGCCGGGATGTGCGACTTGTTGAACTCCGCGGGGCGGTGCAGCGCCATGTTCGACCAGACCGGCTCCAGCGCGCGGCCCAGCCGGGTGCGGCGGAAGAGGTTGTACGCGTCCTGGAGGGCGTCCGAGGTCTCGGAGTGCCACCAGATCATGACGTCGGCGTCGGCGCGCAGACCGGAGAGGTCGTACGTGCCGCGCACGGTCACGTCCTTCTCGGCGAGCTGCGCGAACAGCTCCTCCACCTCGTCGGCGTAACCGGAGCGGTCCTGCGGCAGGACGTCGCGGAGCTTGAACACCGACCAGAGGGTGTAGCGGATGACCTCGTTGAGGTCCTTGGCCTTCTTGCCGGCGTTCGGGGTCTTCTCGGGGGCGTCAGTCATGTCCCTATTCTCACTCGTTCGTTCCGGCGCCCGCCGTCAGGGTCGCGAGTACCTCCTCGGCGGCCCTCTGCCCGTCGGCGATACAGGCGGGGATGCCCACGCCGTCGTACGCGGCACCGCAGACCCGCAGGCCGGGAAGGCGCGCGACGTGGTCCCGTACCCGGGCGACGCGGGCCTGGTGCCCGACCGGGTACTGCGGCAGGCCGCCGTCCCAGCGGGTGACGACGCTCTCGACGGGCGCCGCCGTGAGGCCCACGGCGTCGCCGAGGTCCTTCAGCGACATCGATACCAGCTCGGAATCCTCGCGCTCCAGATCCGCCTCGTCACCAAACCGCCCGATCGAGGTACGCAGGACGAAGAGATCCGGGTCGGCGTCCGCGTTCCAGCGCCACTTGTTGCTGGAGAAGGTGGACGCCTTGATCGTGCGGCCGTCGACGGGCGGCACGAGGAAACCGCTGCCGTGCGCGAGCCCCTCGGTGTCGGAGCGGCGGAACGCCATGGTGACCAGCGCCATGGAGGCGTACTCGACGGAGCCGAGCTCGGCGGCGGCCGCGGGAGCGGCGTGCCGCAGAACCCGTCCCGCCGCCGGTGCCGGCACGGCGAGGACGACCGCGTCGGCCTCCACCGTCCCCTCCGGCACCTGGATCTCCCACCGGTCACCGGTCCACCGCAGGTCACGCACCGGGGTGTCCGGCCGGATGTCGCCGCCGGCGGCGCGCACCGCGTCGGCGACGGCGCCCGGCAGCAGGCCGATGCCGCCCTCGATGCCCATGAAGACCGGTCCGCCCGGCTGCCGGGCGGCGGCGCGCGCCTGGAGGTCCCGTACGGCCTCGGTGAGCGAGCGGTGCGACCGGGCGGCCTCGAACAGCTGGGGCACGGCCGTCCGCATGGAGATGCGGTAGGCGTCGCCCGCGTAGACGCCACCCAGCAGGGGCTCCACCAGCCGGTCCACGACCTCGCGGCCCATCCGCTCGGCGATGTACGCGCCGATGGCGACGTCGTCGCCGAGCTCGGTGGGCGGCAGTTCCTCGTCCTGGGCCACGCGGCGCAGGCCCTCGGCCGAGAGGACGCCGGAGGCGGCCACCTCGGCGAGGTCACCGGGCACGCCCATCATGTGGCCCTTGGGCAGCGGCCGGAGCTCGCCGCGGGTCCACAGCATCGCGGTGGCGGAGGGCGGCCGCAGCCGGTCGGCGAGACCGACGGCGCGCGCCAGCGCGACCGCCTCGGGGCGCCGGGCCAGCATCGACTCCGCGCCCAGGTCCACGGGAACGCCCGCGATCCCGCCCGCCAGCAGCTTGCCACCGAGGCGGCCGGAGCCCTCCAGGACCGTGACGCGCACGCCGCGGCCCACCAGCCGGTGGGCCGCCGCCAGCCCCGAGATCCCGCCGCCGATGACGACCACATGGTGCCTGGGAGTGTCCGCTGCGCTCATGGCGCCTACTCTCTCAAACGCTCGCCGGGCCCCGGTCGGCCGGTCGGCCGCGACGCGACGGCCGTCGGGGCCGGGGCCGCGCGCCCGGCGGGGCCGGCGGGGCCGGCGAGGGCCTCCCGCACCCTCGGCACCGTTGACAGCGATGGGCCGCATGCGGAGACTCGTCATGGGATCCGCCATGACCGAACGTTCGGTTGGTGCGAAGTGGAGGTTGGTGCGATGCGGAAGGGGGACGCGCGGCCGACGACGGCCCCCCGCCGCCCCGGCACGCCACCGGCAGGCCGCACCACCCGCCCGTCCCCGCCCGCCCTCGCCCGCCCGAGCGCTCAAGGAGCAGCCATGAACGACCGCATCCGGGATGTGTACATCGTCGACGCCGTGCGCACCCCGGTCGGCAAGTACGGCGGTGCCCTCGCCTCCGTACGCCCCGACGACCTGGCGGCGCACGTCGTGCGCGCGGTCGTCGGCCGGGCGCCCGCCCTCGATCCCGCGCGGGTCGACGACGTCGTCCTGGGCAACGCCAACGGCGCCGGCGAGGACAATCGCAACGTCGCCCGGATGGCCGTGCTGCTCGCCGGACTGCCGGTGTCCGTGCCCGGTGTGACCGTCAACCGGCTGTGTGCCTCCGGCCTGGAGGCCGTCGTGCACGCCTACCGTGCCATCGCCGTCGGTGACGCGTCGGTCGTGGTCGCGGGCGGCGTCGAGTCGATGACACGCGCCCCCTATGTACTGCCGAAGGCCGACCGGGCCTTCCCCTCGGGCCATCAGGAGCTTTACTCCACGACGCTGGGCTGGCGGATGACCAACCCCGCCATGGAGCCCCGGTGGACGACACCGCTGGGCGAGGGCGCCGAGCTGATCGCCGACAAGTACGGCATCACCCGTGAGGAGCAGGACGCGTTCGCGCTCGCCAGCCACCGGAAGGCGGTACGGGCCTGGGCCGACGGCGCCTACGACGGCGAGGTCGTGCCGCTTCCCGGCATCGAGCTGCCCCGGGACGAGACCATCCGCGACACCACCTCGACCGAGGCCCTCGCCCGGCTCAGGCCGGCCTTCCGCGAGGGCGGCACGGTCACCGCGGGCAACTCCTCCTCCCTCAACGACGGTGCCGCCGCGCTGCTGCTGTGCGACGAGGAGGGGCTGCGCGAGACGGGCCGCGAACCCCTCGCGCGCATACGGGCGTCGGCGACCACCGGGATCGAGCCGGATCTCTTCGGCCTCGGACCCGTCGAGGCCGTGCGACGCGCCCTGGACAAGGCGGACCGCTCCTGGTCGGACCTGTCGCTCGTCGAGCTCAACGAGGCGTACGCCGCGCAGGTGCTGGGGTGCTTCGCGGAGTGGCCCGACCTGGACACCGGCATCGTCAATCCCCGAGGCGGCGCGATCGCGATCGGCCATCCGCTGGGCTGCTCCGGTGCCCGGCTGGCGGGTTCGGTCGCCCACCAGCTGGCGGCGGCGGGTTCGGGCACGGGGCTGGCGGCGCTGTGCGTCGGCGTCGGGCAAGGCCAGGCGCTGGTCCTGGAACGCTGAGACCACCGCGAGTTCGGCGAAACCGTGGTGAATCCGCCCCCGGAGAGGCCACCGGCGGCGGCGCCGAAGTGGCCGAGAAGTACGGGGGGACGGCCGCCGGACCGACCGGCCGGCCGACCGGCGGGATCACCCGTGGCCCGCCGGGGTAGGTCATGCCCATGGCACCTGAACCCCCTCGGGAACAAAGAGGCCGAGAGGCCGTCGCGCCTCGTGACGCGGCGGCCGGCGGACACGCCGGCGGCACCCCCGCACCGGTACGGGCACCGGGCCGGGCCGCCCGCGCCGCCGTCCCCTACCAGGGCATCGCGCTGCGCCACCCCCGGCAGCCGCTCGTCGCCGTCGCCCCGGATCCGGACGCCGTCGAGCTGGCGGGGCCCGTCTTCGGGCCGGCCGACGTCGGGCCGCTGGACCACGATCTGACGCGGCAGCACCGCGGGGAACCGCTGGGCGAACGCATCACCGTCAGCGGGCGAATCACGGACCGCCGGGGCAGACCGGTGCGCGGCCAGCTCGTGGAGCTGTGGCAGGCCAACGCCGCCGGCCGCTACTCCCATCGGCACGACCGGCACGACGCGCCCCTGGACCCGAACTTCACCGGCACGGGACGGTGCCTGACCGATGACGACGGCTGCTACGGCTTCACCACCATCCGGCCCGGCGCCTACCCCTGGGGCCTGCACCCCAACGCCTGGCGCCCCTCCCACCTGCACTTCTCCCTCTTCGGAACGGCCTTCACCCAGCGCCTGGTCACCCAGATGTACTTCCCCGGCGACCCGCTCGTGCCCCACGACGCGATCTGGAACGCGCTCACCGACCCGGCCGACCGCGCCCGCCTGGTCGCCACGTACGACCCCGCTCTGAACGTCCCCGACCGGTCCCTCGGCTACCGCTGGGACATCGTCCTGGACGGGCCCGCCGCCACCTGGTCCGAGGAGGGCCGCTGACATGCACGGGATAGCGATGCCCGGCACCCCGTCCCAGACCATCGGCCCCTTCTACGGTGACGCCCTGCCCTTCCCCGGCGGTGGCGACGTGGCGCCCACCGGGCACCCGGAGACCGTCACCGTGCACGGCCACGTCTTCGACGGCGCCGGCGCGCCCGTACCCGACGCGCTGCTGGAGTTCTGGCAGGCGGACCGGGACGGCTCGCTCGCGGGCGCGCCCGGCAGCCTGTGCCGCGACGGGGCGTCCTTCACGGGCTTCGCCCGCGTCACCACCGGCCGCGACGGCCACTACGTGCTGCGCACGCTGCTGCCCGGCGGCGTCCCCTACCTCGCGCTGTGCCTCTTCAGCCGCGGCCTGACCCGGCACCTGTTCACCCGCGTCTACTTCACCCTCCCCGCCGAGGACCCCCTCCTCGCCTCCCTGCCGACCGACCGGTGCCTGACCCTGCTGGCCGCCCCGGACCCCGCCCGCCACCGCGCCTACCGCTTCGACGTACGGCTGCGCGGCGAACGCGAGACGGTGTTCCTGGACTTCACCGACACCCCGGCATCCGACGGCACGTCAGCCCACCAGGGCTCCCCCGGCGATGGGGGCGTCTAGCCTGGGCCGTCCGAACGGCGAGAGGGTGGGCGGACGATGACGGCACAGCGACTGGTGGTCATCGGGGGCGACGCGGCGGGCATGTCCGCGGCCTCCCGGGCGCGCAGGGGCAGGAAGCCCGGCGAACTGGAGATCACCGCCTTCGAACGCGGCCGGTTCACGTCCTATTCGGCGTGCGGCATCCCCTACTGGGCAGGCGGCGAGGTCGACGGGCCCGACGCACTGATCGCACGGACCGCCGAGGAGCACCGCGAGCGCGGCATCGACCTGCGGACGCGCACGGAGGTGACGGAGCTGGACATCGAGGGGCAGCGGGTGCGGGCCCGCGACCTGGAGTCCGGCGCGGAGAGCTGGCACGGCTACGACCACCTGGTGGTGGCGACCGGCGCCCGGCCGGTGCGGCCGCCGCTGCCCGGCATCGACGCGCGCGGGGTGTACGGCGTGCAGACCCTGGACGACGGGCAGGCCCTCATCGACGGGCTGGAGCGGGCGCGGGGCCGCCGGGCGGTGGTCATCGGCGCCGGGTACATCGGCGTGGAGATGGCCGAGGCGCTGGTCCGGCGCGGTTACGCGGTGACGGTCGTCGAGCGCGCCGAGCAGCCGATGTCGACCCTCGACCCGGACATGGGCCGGCTGGTGCGGGACGCGATGTGCGGCATGGGCATCGAGGTGGTCACGGGCGCCGAGGTCACCGAAGTCCGCACCGGCCCGGACGGCGAGGTCGCCGCCGTCGCCACGGACGCGGCGGAGTATCCGGCCGATGTGGTGGTCCTGGGCCTGGGGGTGCGGCCGGAGACCTCTCTCGCCCGCGCGGCCGGGCTGCCGCTCGGCGCCTCGGGCGGCCTGCTGACGGACCTGGCGATGCGGGTGCGCGGCCACGAGAACGTCTGGGCCGGCGGCGACTGCGTCGAGGTGTGGGACCTGGTCGCGGGCCGCACCCGGCACATCGCGCTGGGCACCCACGCCAACAAGCACGGCCAGGTCATCGGCACCAACATCGGCGGCGGCTACGCCACGTTCCCCGGCGTGGTCGGCACGGCCGTCAGCAAGGTCTGCGATCTGGAGATCGCCCGCACCGGCCTGCTGGAGGCCCAGGCCAGGGCGGAGGGCCTGCGGTTCGTGACCGTGACGGCCGAGTCGACGAGCCGCGCCGGCTACTTCCCCGGCGCCCGCCCGATGACCGTCAAGATGCTCGCCGAACGCCGTACGGGCCGTCTCCTGGGCGTCCAGATCGTCGGCCGCGAGGGCGCGGCGAAGCGGGTGGACGTGGCGGCGGTGGCCCTGACCGCCCGGATGACGGTGGAGGCGATGACGGCGCTGGACCTGGGCTACGCCCCGCCGTTCTCTCCGGTGTGGGACCCGGTCCTGGTGGCGGCCCGCCGCGCGGCCGCGGCCGTGGCCTCGTAACCGGGGCTCCGCCCCGACCTCTGTCCTCGATCGCCGGACGGGCTGATTTTCAGCCCGTCCGGCGATCGAGGACACGGCACAGCCAGCCCGTCCGGCGATCGAGGACAAGAAACGGCGAGAAGCGCGGGGCAGGGGCAAGTCCCCCACCCCGGCGCCGACCGGCTAGCGCACCGTCCGCTCGTGAACGTACTCGACGAGGTGGGTGAGCGCGTCCGGGTCCGTCGTCGGCATCACACCATGACCGAGGTTGAACACATGGCCCTCCAGGCCGCTCGCCGCCTTCAGGACCTCGTCGGTCTTCGCCTTCACCGCCTCGCGCGGGGCGAAGAGAACGGTCGGGTCGAGGTTGCCCTGCAGCGCCTTGCCGGAGCCGACGCGGCGGGCGGCCTCGTCGAGCGGGACGCGCCAGTCGACGCCGACGACGTCCGCACCGGCCTCGCCCATCAGGCCGAGCAGCTCGCCGGTGCCCACGCCGAAGTGGATGCGCGGCACGTCGTAGCCGGCGACGGAGTCGAAGACCTTGCGGGAGGCCGGCATGACGTAGCGGCGGTAGTCGGCCGGGGCGAGGGCGCCGGCCCAGGAGTCGAAGAGCTGGACCGCGCTGGCGCCCGCCTCGATCTGAACGCGCAGGAAGGCGGAGGTGATGCCGGCGAGCCGGTCCATGAGGTCGGCCCACAGCTGCGGGTCGCCGTACATGATGGCCTTGGTGTTCTCGTACGTCCGCGACGGCCCGCCCTCGATGAGGTAGCTGGCCAGGGTGAAGGGCGCGCCGGCGAAGCCGATCAGCGGCGTGGCGCCCAGCTCGGCGGTGAGCATGCCGATGGCCTCGGTGACATAAGGGACGTCCAAGGGGGCGAGGGCGCGCAGCCGCTCCAGGTCCGCGCGGGTGCGGATCGGCTCCGCGACGACCGGGCCGACGCCCGGCTTGATGTCGAGGTCGACGCCGATGGCCTTCAGCGGGACGACGATGTCGCTGAAGAAGATCGCGGCGTCGACGTTGTGGCGGCGCACGGGCTGGAGAGTGATCTCGGTGACGAGCTCGGGCCGCATGCACGACTCCAGCATCGGGATGCCCTCGCGCACCTTGCGATACTCCGGAAGTGAGCGTCCGGCCTGCCGCATGAACCACACCGGCGTGTGCGGTACGGGCTCACGTCGGCACGCCCGCAGGAACGCCGAGTCGTACGCCGCGGTGCGGCCGGTCTGCTGCTGTCCGGCGGGCTGGCCGGCGTCCGTGCGCTCACTCATGTCCCAAATCTTCGCACGGGCCGAACGAGTGACCCGCCCATGTGGGTGTCCCTACCCGGAACGGGGCCCGCTTCCGCCTAGTCTTCCGGGCATGGCTGCGGCGCAGGGACACCTCTCGGATGGTCCGGACGACGCGGACGGGGACGGCTCCCCGTCCGTCTTCCGGCAAGCGGTGGCCGGGTTGCAAGGGGTACGTCTGCGACCCGAGATCGAGCTCGACGCGACGCCGCCGCCCCAGCGGCTCGCCCCCTTCTCGTACGCCCTGGAGGCGGCGGTCGTCGTCGACGACGAGGAACTCGCGGACGGGCGGCTGATCCTGCTGCACGATCCGGCGGGGCACGAGGCGTGGGGCGGTACGTTCCGGCTGGTGACGCTGGTCCACGCGGACCTGGAGCCGGAGATGGCGGCGGACCCGCTGCTGCCGGAGGTGTGCTGGACGTGGCTGACGGGCGCGCTGGAGGCCCGCCGGGTGCCGTACGGCGCGCCGAGCGGGACGGTCACGCGGGCGAGTTCGCACTACTTCGGCGGGCTGCGGGACCGGGAGCCGTCGACACGGATCGAGATCCGCGCGTCGTGGTCCCCGGAGGAGCCGCCGGCGGGGCCGGGCCGCAAGGGCGAACAGGGCGGCGGCGCGGGGGTGCCGGACACCGCCGCACACCTCGCGGCCTGGTGCGATCTACTCTGCCAGATCGCGGGACTGCCGCCGGGCGGGTCGCCCGACGCGGGGGTGGTGACGCTTCCTCAGCGCCGCGATCCGCAGAGTCGTTGATCGATCAACCGTCCTAATTGCCCGAATTGTTACTCATCAATTCGTGATCTTCCCCTAAAGCCGGGACGCTTCGGTGCCGAAGAGGCTTGTGACCCTTCCCATACGGATCGCCCCGGCTTACCCCCAAAGTCGGCACCGTCCCCGCCACTCCCCCCATGGAGGCTTGGTGTCCGTTCTCCTCGAGCAACCTGCGAGCCTCGCCTACCGCCCGAACAAACCGACGGCCATGGTCGTCGTCGCCGACCCCCGTGTCCGCTCCACCGTCACCCGCCACCTGTGGGCGCTGGGGGTGAGAGATGTGATCGAGGCGTCGTCCATCGCGGAGGCGCGCCCCCGCGTCGGCAATCCGCGCGACATCTGCGTGGCCGACGTCCACCTTCCCGACGGCTCGGGACTCACCCTGCTCTCCGAGACCCGTGCCGCCGGCTGGCCCAACGGTCTCGCCCTGTCCGCCGCCGATGACATCGGCGCCGTGCGCAACGCCCTCGCGGGCGGCGTCAAAGGCTATGTCGTCACCGGCACCCGCACCAATCTCGGCCTGCCCGGCCGCCCCGGCGCCGCCCCCATCGGCGCCGCCGCCGCGGCCCGCATGCACCGCCGCCCGCCCGGCGCGCCCGGCCACCCCGGCGGTTACCGCGAGCTGTCCGGCCGGGAGGTCGAGGTACTGCGGCTGGTGGCGGAGGGCCAGTCCAACAAGGCCATCGGCGTCTCGATGGGACTGTCCGCCCTCACCGTCAAGAGCCACCTCGCCCGCATCGCGCGCAAGCTCGGCACGGGCGACCGGGCCGGCATGGTCGCGGTGGCCCTGCGCACCGGCATCATCCACTGACCGCTCGCCACGGGCGGACCGGGCCCATGAGAAGGCGGCGAAAAGGCACCACGCCCGCCGACGGGGACGTTCCGTCGGCGGGCGCTTGCCATACACAGATACCCTTGAGCGGTGACCGACGCCCAAGAGACCGCAGCAGAGACGACACTGCGAACCACCGGGGGCGGCCCCCCGGACGACGTCGATTCGGCGCCGATCCCCTTGCTGGAACCACGCGAAGGCATTCCGCCGGTCGTCGCCGACAACGATGCCCTGGC
This sequence comes from Streptomyces sp. ISL-11, assembly GCF_018614525.1. Classification (GTDB taxonomy): domain Bacteria; phylum Actinomycetota; class Actinomycetes; order Streptomycetales; family Streptomycetaceae; genus Streptomyces. Next base: position 31,778 of record NZ_JAGGOL010000008.1, on the reverse strand, counting down.
CGAGATCGTCGCGGCGTTCGCAGCGGGCTCCGGCCCCGTCGCCGTCGACGCCGAGCGTGCCTCCGGCTACCGCTACGGCCAGCGCGCCTACCTCGTACAGCTGCGCCGTGAAGGCGCGGGCTCCACCCTCATCGACCCGGTGGGCTGCCCCGACCTCTCCGCCCTCGGCGAGGCCCTCGGCGACACCGAATGGGTGCTGCACGCCGCCACGCAGGACCTGCCGTGCCTGCGCGAGATAGGGATGACGCCGTCGCGGCTCTTCGACACGGAGCTCGCGGGACGGCTCGCGGGGTTCGCCAGAGTGGGACTCGGCGCCATGGTCGAGAACGTCCTCGGCTACGCCCTGGAGAAGGGCCACTCCGCCGTCGACTGGTCCACCCGGCCGCTGCCCGACCCCTGGCTGCGCTACGCCGCGCTCGACGTGGAGCTCCTCGTGGACCTGCGCGACGCGCTGGAGGAGGAGCTGGAGCGGCAGGGCAAGCTGGAGTGGGCCCGCCAGGAGTTCGCGGCGATCGCCGCGGCGCCGCCCGCCCCGCCGCGCAAGGACCCCTGGCGCCGTACCTCCGGCATGCACAAGGTCCGCCGGCGCCGGCAGATGGCCGTGGTGCGCGAGCTGTGGACCGCCCGCGACGAGATCGCCCAGCGGCGCGACGTCTCCCCGGGCAAGGTGCTCGGCGACGCCGCGATCATCGAGGCCGCCCTGAACACCCCGCCGAACGTGCAGGCCCTGGCGGCCCTGCCCGGTTTCGGACACCGGATGAGCCGCAAGCAGCTGGAGCAGTGGCAGGCGGCGATCGACCGCGCCCGCGCGATCCCGGACGCCGAGCTGCCGCAGCCCGGCCAGCCCCTGACCGGCCCGCCGCCGCCGCGCGCGTGGGCGGACAAGGACCCGGTGGCCGCCGCCCGGCTCTCGGCGGCTCGCGCCGCGGTGTCGGCACTGGCCGAGCGGCTCACCATGCCGCAGGAGAACCTGATCACCCCCGACACGGTGCGCCGCCTGTGCTGGGAGCCCCCGGCGAAGGCGACCCCCGAGGCCGTGGCCGAGGTGCTGGCCGCGCACGGCGCCCGTCCCTGGCAGATCGAACAGGTCACGCCGATCCTGGTCACGGCGCTGAACACCCCGGCGGCCTGACCGCACGCGCACAGGCCCGGACCTCGCCGGAACGGCGGGGTCCGGGCCTTTTCCACGGGATCTCCGATGTGACCTTCGCCGCCCCCGGAGGGGACTGGGCAGCGTGGTTACCCACAAGTAGCATGAAGGCATGAGTCCGCGCCGCGGCGGCGCCGTACCGGCATGCCCGCGCGCAGCGATCCACCTTGGAGGAGAGCCAACGTGCCTCGTACCGCTAGGGACGTCGTCTTCGTCGACGGCGTCCGCACCCCGTTCGGCAAGGCGGGCCCGAAGGGCATCTACCACGAGACCCGCGCCGACGACCTCGTCATCAAGTGCATCCGTGAGCTGCTGCGCCGCAACCCGAACCTGGACCCCGCCAAGATCGACGAGGTCGCCATCGCCGCGACCACGCAGATCGGCGACCAGGGCCTGACCCTGGGCCGCACCGCCGGCATGCTCGCGGGCCTGCCGCAGACCGTGCCCGGCATGTCCATCGACCGCATGTGCGCCGGTGCGATGACCGCCGTCACGACGGTCGCCGGTGGCGTCTCCTTCGGCGCGTACGACATCGCCCTGGCCGGCGGCGTCGAGCACATGGGCCGGCACCCGATGGGCGAGGGCGTGGACCCCAACCCGCGCTTCGTGTCGGAGAAGCTGGTCGACGACTCCGCCCTCGTCATGGGCATGACGGCGGAGAACCTGCACGACCGCTTCCCGCAGCTCACCAAGGAGCGCTCGGACGCCTACGCCGTCCGCAGCCAGGAGAAGGCCGCCAAGGCGTACGCCGACGGCAAGATCCAGGCCGACCTGGTGCCGATCTCCATCCGCCGCACCACGCCCGAGGGCGGCGAGCTGGGCTGGGGCCTGGCCACCGCCGACGAGCCGATGCGCCCGGGCACCACGATGGAGGGTCTCGCCAACCTCAAGACCCCCTTCCGCCCGCACGGCCGGGTCACCCCGGGCAACGCCTCCGGCCTCAACGACGGCGCCACCGCCTCGCTGATCGCCGCCGAGGACGTGGCGCGCGAGCTGGGCCTGCCGGTCCGCATGCGCCTGGTGTCGTACGCGTTCGTGGGCGTCGAGCCCGAGGTGATGGGCTACGGCCCGATCCCGGCGACCGAGAAGGCCCTCGCCAAGGCGGGCCTGACGATCGACGACATCGGCCTGTTCGAGCTGAACGAGGCGTACGCGGTGCAGGTGCTCGCGCTCCTGGACCACTACGGCATCGCGGACGACGACCCGCGCGTCAACCAGTACGGCGGCGCGATCGCGTTCGGCCACCCGCTGGCCTCGTCGGGCGTGCGCCTGATGACGCAGCTGGCCCGGCAGTTCGAGGAGCAGCCGCACGTCCGCTACGGCCTGACCTCCATGTGTGTCGGCCTCGGCATGGGCGGAACGGTCATCTGGGAGAACCCGCACTTCGACGGAGGCAGCAAGTGAGCACGACCGCTGAGCTTTTGAAGGGGGCGGCAGAGCTGTTCCCCGGTGAGGTCGTGACGCAGGCGCACGTGCGCCACTTCGACCTTCCCGGCGGTGCGGGCGCGTTCGCGCTCATCACGCTGGACAACGGCCTGGACCACACCAAGCCGACCACCTTCGGTCCGCGTTCGCTCGCGAACCTCGACGCCGCGATCGACCAGGTCGAGGCGGAGGCCGCGGCCGGGAAGATCGTCGGCGTCGGTGTCACCGGCAAGCCGTTCATCTTCGCCGTCGGCGCCGACCTCAAGGGCGTGGAGCTGCTGGCCCGTCACGAGGACGCACTGGCCATCGGTAAGGGCGGCCACGACGTCTTCAAGCGGCTGTCGTCGCTGGCGGTGCCGACCTTCGCGTACTACAACGGCGCGGCCATGGGCGGCGGCGTCGAGGTCGGCCTGCACTGCTCGTACCGCACGGTGTCCAAGGCCATCCCGGCCTTCTCGCTGCCCGAGGTCTTCCTCGGTCTCGTCCCGGGCTGGGGCGGCTGCGCGCTGCTGCCGAACCTCATCGGCGCCGACCGCGCGGTCTCGGTCATCATCGAGAACTCGCTCAACCAGAACAAGCAGCTGCGCGGCAAGCAGGTCTTCGACCTGGGCATCGCCGACGCGATCTTCGAGGGTGCCGACTTCCTGGAGCAGTCGCTGCTCTGGACCGCGTCCGTCCTCAAGGGCGAGACCGAGGTCGTACGCCCGGAGATCGACCGCGGCGAGGCGTGGGACCAGGCCGTCGAGCGCGGCCGGTTCATCGCGGACTCCAAGGTGCACGGCGCGGCCCCGGCCGCCTACCGCGCGCTGGAGATCATCGCCGCGGCGAAGAACGGTGACCTGCGCGCCGGCTTCGACGCCGAGGACCAGGCCCTGGCGGACCTGATCATGGGCGGCGAGCTGCGCAGCGGCATCTACGCCTTCAACCTGGTGCAGAAGCGCGGCAAGCGCCCGGCCGGCGCCCCCGACCGCAAGCTGGCCCGCCCGGTCACCAAGGTGGGCGTCGTCGGCGCCGGCCTGATGGCCTCTCAGCTCGCCCTGCTGTTCCTGCGCCGCCTGGAGGTGCCGGTCGTGCTGACCGACATCGACCAGGAGCGGATCGACAAGGGCGTGGGCTACGTCCACGGCGAGATCGACAAGCTGCTCGCCAAGGGCCGCATCGGCCAGGACAAGGCCAACCGCCTCAAGGCGTCGGTGACGGGCTCCCTCGACAAGGCCGCCGCCTTCGGCGACGCGGACTTCGTCATCGAGGCCGTCTTCGAGGAGATGGGCGTCAAGCAGCAGGTGTTCGCCGAGGTCGAGGCGGTCGTTCCGGCCCACACGATCCTGGCGACCAACACCTCCTCGCTGTCGGTCTCCGAGATGGCGTCGAAGCTGAAGCACCCGGAGCGGGTCGTCGGCTTCCACTTCTTCAACCCGGTCGCGATCCTCCCGCTGCTGGAGATCGTCCGCGGCGAGCAGACGGACGACGCCGCGCTGGCCACCGCCTTCGGCGTCGCCAAGAAGCTGAAGAAGACCGCGGTGCTGGTGAAGGACGCCCCGGCGTTCGTCGTCAACCGCATCCTCACCCGCTTCATGGGCGAGATCCAGAACGTCATCGACGAGGGCACCCCGGTGGTCACCGCCGAGAAGGCCGTCGAGCCGCTCGGTCTGCCGATGTCCCCGCTGGTGCTCCTGGAGCTAGTCGGCCCGGCCATCGGTCTGCACGTCTCCGAGACGCTCAACCGTTCCTTCCCGGACCGCTTCACGGTCTCGCCGAACCTGGCCGCCGTGGTCAAGGCCGGCAAGCGCGGCTTCTACGTCTACGACTCCGGCAAGCCGGAGCTGGACCCCGAGGTCGCCGCGCTCCTCAAGCAGGGCGACGTCGTCCTGACCGAGGAGCAGGTGCGCGAGCGGGTCCTGGACGCCGTCGCGCAGGAGATCGGCCTGATGCTGGACGAGGGCGTCGTCGCCGAGGCGCAGGACATCGACCTGTGCCTGATCACGGGCGCGGGCTGGCCGTTCCACCTGGGCGGCATCACGCCGTACCTGGACCGCGAGGGCGTTTCCGAGCGGGTCGTCGGCCGGCGGTTCCTGGCCGAGGGCGTGGCGAGCGTTCCCGCGTAGCGTCGCCGAGTGGGTGGGTTCGGGGCTCCGCCCCGGACCCCGGTCCTCAAACGCCGGACGGGCTGGCTGTGCCTGTGTCCTCAATCGCCGGACAGGCTGCATTCCAGCCCGTCCGGCGTTTGAGGACACAGCGCGGCCAGCGCGTCCGGCGATTGAGGACAAGAAACGGTGAAAGCGCGGGGCAGGGGCAGCGTTCGCCCTCTCCCACCTACGGCCGCCTCGCACTCCACTCGCCGACAACCTCCGTCAGCGCGCCCACCGCCTGCGCCACGAGACCGTCGTCCATCCGCACCCGCCGACTGTGCTCCACATGCAAGAACGGCACATCCGCCGCCGCCGCGTGGTCGCCCTCCACATTCGTGCGCCCCTCCAAGGGGCCGCAGTAGCGCTCCCACACTTCGCACGCCCTCAGCTCCCGCGCGCGCAGCGCCCCGGCCAGGCGGCGGGCCGACGGCAGTGCCGCGTCGCCCTTGCCGGTCGAGACGACCACGTCCTGGCCGGGCAGGCTGCTGTCCGCGAAGCCGTGCACCTGGAGGGCGGGTAGCCCCCGGTCGGCGAGCGCGTCGGAGACCGCGGCGAAGACGGAGTCGCGCCGGTGCGCCACGTCCGCGGCGTCGCCCGCGGCGTTGCGGTGCGCGCCCGCCAGGACCATGACGCCGCCGGGAGTGCCGCGCAACAGGCCGACGCCGAGCTGCTCGGTGCGCTGGTCGGCGGTGGGGTGCGGAACCTGCACCTGCCAGCGGGCCGGGCCGCGCAGATCCACGTAGACCCGCCCCCAGCCGCGCCGGGCCTCGCCGTCGGCGGTGGCGTCGGCGACCTCGGCGACCTGCCGTGCGCCGACGCGGTCGACGAGGGTCCGTACGGTGTAGCCCGCCTTGGACAGCGCCCGCAGCGCCCCGGCGCGATCGCCGCCCAGGAGGACGCGGACGCCGTCGGCGACGGCCCGGCGGTCGCGTTCGGCCGGCACCCGGTAGGTGCCGGCCTGGGTGATCCGGTCGGTGAAGTCCGTCACCCGCTGCCGGAGGTCCACGGTCTCCGTCGCGGTGGCGCGGTGTTCGACGGCCGTGGGCGGACGGGCGGGGTCGGAGGGGTGCGAGCAGCCGGAGAGGGTGCCCAGCGCCAGCACGAGCGCGGCGACCGGCGGCAGCACGGATCGCGCGACCCGAAGAGCATGCGGTGTGCCCGACTTGAGCATCATGTCGGGCAACGCGCCCCACCACGGCACTCCGCTGCGCCTCACGCCCTCACCGGCCCTTACGTCATGTCACTGGCAGATGCACGTACATAGGGCGTGTCCCAGCGGCCTTTTGGAAACGCTTTGATTATTGCTTAGGATTCAACGGCTCCACGCCTCACCCGCACGCGCCGCAGACAAGTCAACGCATTCCGTCGTCCTGGCCAGCCCGTGCCGTGGTCGAAAGGAATCATGTTGTCCGCTCCGCGCGGTACGCGCCGGCGCAAGATGCGCCGTCGCGCCGACATGCCCCTCCTCGGAGGCGCCCGGCCCCCGATCGCCGCGCTGCTGGCCCTGCTGCTGGCCGTGGCGGGGGCGACGGCCCTGGTGCTGGGCGACCGCGACCGGGCGGGGACCGACACCGCGGTGCTCACCTCGCAGCAACGCGTGGCCGAGGACGGCGCCCTGTCGCTGCGGGCCTCGCTGGACGAGAGCGTCACCGACCTCCAGCGCGCGGCGGCCCTCTTCACCGGCCCCGCACCCGTGCCCGCCGACACCATCCTCGACAAGCTCGGCAAGGTCTACAGCAAGTGGCGCGGCATCGCCGTCATCGACCCGGCCGACGGCACCCTGCTCGCCGCGCGCGGCGAGAACATCCCCCTCGGCACCGTCCTCAAGAGCGGCGGCACCGGCAAGAGCGACGCGCAGGACGCCCTCGGCCCGCAGCTGGTGCGGCTGCGCTCGGGCGAGACGCGGATGCTGGTCGTGGCCGCCCTGCGCGCCGGCGGCGACAAGCGCCCGCGCCTGCTCGTCGCCTCCGGCACCCTGAACGTCCCCGGCATCTCCACCGGCGAGAACCGTTCCCTGCTCGTCGTCGACTCGGCCGGCACCGTCCTGGCCAGCGACGGCCCCTCGGTGGCCCGTACGTCCTGGGCCAAGCGGGTCGCGAAGACCGCCGCCGCGGACTTCACCAAGACCTTCGAACCCGGCGGCCACCCCGGTTCCAGCGGCCATCTGATGGGGACGAGCGGCAGCGGCCACACCCGTACGGCCGTGGGGTACGCGGCGGCCGCCCGCGCGCCCGGCGAGAGCAGCCCCGCCGGCGCCCTGGGCCTGTCGGTGATCACCTCGGTCAAGGTCACGCAGGACTCGCACGCCGTGCGGACGCAGGCGTTCGGCCTGGTGGCCGGGGGCATCCTGCTTCTCCTGGCGCTGCTGGTGACCTGGGTGCTCATGCGCACGGTCCAGCGGCCGCTGCTCCAGCTCTACGTGGAGAGCCGCCGGCTCGGCCGCGGCGAACTCGACCGTCCCGTCCGGAGCTTCCGCGGCCGCGAACCGGCCCGTGTCGGCGCCGCCCTGGAGAGCCTGCGCCGCCAGTGCCTCGGTGAGCGCGCGCCGGGGCGCACCGGCCGGGCCCGCGGCGGCTTCGGCACCCGCGCCACCGTCATCTGCTGCGGTGTCCTGCTGCTCGCGTGGGCCGCGCCCCTCCTGCTGCTGCTCAACCGCGCCGGCGGCGGCGTGACCGTACCCAAGCAGCTCGTCGAGGACCAGCGGCGCCGTACCGACACCGCCGCCGACCGGGTCCGCAAGGCGCTCAACGAGGGCTGGGCCGACGTCGCCTCCGTCGCTCAGATCGTCGGCGCGGGCGGCGGCAAGGACGACAGCGCCGACAAGGCCGTCCTGGAGACGACGCTGCGCGAGCACCCGCGCTACCGCTCGGTGTACGTGCTCGACGGTGCGGGCACGGTCCTCACCCGGGCCGGTGCCACGCCGCGCCACCCCGCCGGGCACAAGCCCTACGAGGACTCCGTCGCCCAGCTCAACACCTCCGGCAAGGAACCGGCCGTCGCCGCCTACGCCGCCGTGCCGGACGGCAAGGGCCGTACGGTGGTCGGCGAGTACGACCCGCAGTTCCTGATCTCCATGGTGACGCGGCCCGGTCTCGGACAGGTCTGGCTGATCGACGCCAAGCACCGGATCATCGCCGCCGACCGCCCGCACGGCTTCCGCGCGTTCTCCAAGCTGCCCGGCGGTCACCTGGACGACCTGGCGGTCAAGGCCCGCAAGGACAGCAACGGAAAATCGATTCTGCACCGCTCCTCGCGCTCCTCCTCCCTGGCGGCCGCCGCGCCCTTCACCGGCGGCGGGGCCGTCAAGGACCTCGGCTGGCAGGTCGTGAGCGAACAGCCGACGTCCTGGCTGGAGCTGCCCGAGTACACCGCCGAGCGGCACACCATGCTCGCCGGCCTGCTCGGGGTGACCGCCGCCGTCGCCTGCCTGGGCTGGCTGCACATCATCGTGATCCGCCCGCTGCGCGCCCTCGCCGACCGGGCCGAGGCACTGGCCACCGGTGACCGCAAGACCGTCCTCTTCCCGCAGCACCACGACGAGGTGGGCGCGGTCGTACGCAACCTGGAACTGATCCGGCAGCGGCTGGCGCGACCCTTCGGAAGGAACTGACCCGTGCTCTTCCTCTACACGGTCCTGGTGATCTGCTGCGCGATCGTGCTGGTCGCCGGGGTCATCGAACAACGCCGCCACTTCACCAACCTGGACCTCATCCCCACCCGGGTGCTCATCAACGGCATCCGCGGCAAGAGCTCCATCACCCGGCTGTGCGCGGGCGCGCTGCGCGGCGGCGGGCTGATCACCGTCGCCAAGACCACGGGAACGGCGGCGCGCTTCATCCACCCCGACGCCACCGAGGAGCCGGTCTACCGCAAGTTCGGCATCGCCAACGTCGTCGAGCAGATCGGCATCGTCCGGCGCGCCGCCGCCTACCGCCCGCACGCCCTGGTGATCGAGTGCATGGCCGTCATGCCCGCGCTCCAGGAGGTCAACCAGACCAAGCTGATCCGCAGCACCATCGGCGTCCTGTGCAACGTCCGCGAGGACCACCTCGCCGAGATGGGGCCGACCCTCGACGACGTCGCCCGGTCGCTGAGCCGGTCCATGCCGCACGGCGGGATCTGTGTGACGGCCGAGCGCGACCGGCTGCACATCCTGCGCGAGGAGGCCGCCAAGCGCGACTGCAGGCTCATTGCCGTGGACCCGGAGACCGTCAGCGACGCCGAGCTGCGGGGCTTCAGCTGGTTCACGTTCAAGGAGAACGTGGCCATCGCGCTGGCCGTCGCCGAGCTGCTCGGCGTCGACCGGGCCACCGCGCTGCGCGGGATGTACGACGCGCCGCCGGACCCCGGTGTGCTGTCGGTGGAGCGCTACCGCACCCGCGAGGGCATGCCCTTCCGCTTCGCCAACATCTTCGCGGCCAACGACCCCGAGTCGACCCTGATGAACGTCGAGCAGCTGCTGAGCCTCGGCGCCGTCGACCGCCCCCTGCACGTACTGATCAACTGCCGCCCCGACCGCGTCGAGCGCAACGGCCAGATGGGCGAGATCATCCCCCGGCTGGCCCCCGACTCCGTCTTCCTGATCGGCCACCCCACAAAGAGCGCCCACGACGCGATCCCCGCCGAGTGGCGCGAGCGGGTCGTCGACCTCGGCGGCGACCGCCGCGACGCGGCCGAACTGGAGAACGAGATCCTGGGCCGGCTCGGACCCGGCGCCTCGCTCGTGGCCATCGGCAACATCCACGGCCAGGGCGAGCTGCTGCTGGAGCGGCTGGCCGAACTGCCCACCGACGAACCGCAGACTTCAGGAGAGCTCCGTTGATCCCCGCCGTCCTCACCCCGGAGATCGCCGCCATCGGGATCGCCCTGGGCCTGCTGTTCTCGCTGGTCTGCTACCTCACCACCAACCTCTCCCCCGGCGGCATGATCACCCCCGGCTGGCTGGCCCTCACCCTGGTCGAGGACCTCCAGCGCGCGGCCATGGTCGTCGGCATCACCGTGCTGACGTACCTGTCCACGCTGCTGCTCCAGCGGTACGTCATCCTCTACGGCAAGCGGCTGTTCGCCGCGGTCGTGCTCACCGGCGTGGTGCTCCAGGCGACCCTGTACGTCATCCTCCAGCAGCAGTTCCCGCTGATGTACGCCAACCAGACCCTCGGCTTCATCGTGCCCGGTCTGATCGCCTATCAGCTGGTGCGCCAGCCCCGCGGGGCGACACTGCTGGCCACGGGCACGGTGTCGCTGGCCAACTACGTCGTGCTCACCGCCGGCATCCTGCTCGGCTTCATGCCCACCGCCTGATCCCCCTTTTTTGACCCCCACGGAGCGCAGCCTCATGTCCCGCAAGACGAAGGACCGCAAGAAGCAGGGCCCGTCCCGCCGCCGCGCGGTGCACACGCTGGTCGTGCTCGGTCTGCTCGGCGCCAGCGCGTACCTCACCGTCGAGCTGCGCGACAAGCAGCCCGACGCCGCGCCTCCGGTGCGGTCCGTGGGCGGCTCCGCGCCCACCGCGGGCGCCAAGGCGATGACCGGCGAGCGCCGCTACGAGCGCCTCGCCAGCCCCGCCCGTACGGTCGTGCGCGCCGCGGACGGCTCGGTCCTGGCCACCCTCACCGACGGCGCCCGCACCGCGGTCCTCACCGGCCCCAGCCGTACGTTCACCGAGCCGAAGTACACCTCCGCCAAGGTGACCACGGACAGCTGGGTGCGGCTGCTGCCGCAGGCGTGGAAGGAAGGCTCGGAGAAGGCCGCGTGGTTCACGGAGTGGTTCGGGGCGTACCTCGGCAGCAAGGAGCCCGACGTCCTGGCGTTCTCCATGGACTACCTGGAGGGCGCCCCGCAGAAGAAGGACGTCCGGGGCCTGGCCTATGCCGGTGACGCGCAGTTCGGGCCGGTGAACCCGAAGGGCTCCGAGGCGGGCGACATGCGCCTGGAGCAGTCCGATTTCTACGACTACCTGGGTATTCCGTACACCTTCCGGGACGGCACCGTCGAGCGTCCCGAGGCGCAGCGGCTGCGCTCGATGGACTGCTCGGGCTTCGTCCGCACCGTCTTCGGCTACCGGGCGCGCTATCCGCTGATGGGCAAGGACGTCAAGGGCGACGGCCTGCCGCGGACCGCCGACGGCATGGCCCGCCTCTCCCCCGGTGTGCCGGTGCTGGAGCTGACCGGGAAGCGGCCCGAGGCCACGGACCGGCTCCAGCCGGGCGACCTGGTCTTCTTCGAGATCGACAAGCGCACCGGCGAGCGTCTCGACCACGTCGGCATCTACCTGGGCCTGGACACGGACGGCAAGCCGCGCTTCATCTCCAGCCGCGAGGAGGCCAACGGCCCGACCTTCGGCGACAAGGGCGGCACGGCCCGCCTGGACGGCAACGGCTTCTACGCGGCGGGCCTGCGCAGCGCGAAGCGGCTGTAAGGAAAGCCCGGCCGCCCCTCAAGCCCGTCCGGGGTGGGGTGGGGGAAGAGGCCCACCCTCAGACCCGCACCCAATCCCCCATGACCAGACCCGCACCGGCCCGCTGCCGGGCGACGCGCAGACGCCCGTCCATGCCCAGCACCGCCACCACCACCCGTCCGCGCGCGTCGAGCGCCAGCGCCGGTGCTCCCGAGAACTCCTCGCCCGTCTCCGACCACTGCGCGCCCACCGTCTCGTCGCCGCTGGGGAACGCGGCGAGCGCCGGCAGTCCGGAGGCGGCACGCTGCGCCAGGACGGTGCAGTCGTGGCCGTCGAGCATCGTGTGCAGCGCGGCGACGGGGCCGGTGCCGGTGGTGCCCAGGGAGACGGCCGCGGGCTCGGCGTCACCGGCGGTGTCCGTGTCCGGCGGCAGCACGTGGAGCGCGGAGTCGGCGTCCTCCCGCCAGAAGTGGGTGACGCGGTCGTCGCCGGTGGGCGCCGACGTGGAGGAGCAGGCCGCGGGCTTGGCGGGGATGTTGCGGGCGCGCCGCAGCGGACCGCCGGGTTGCTCCTGGCGCCAGCGCAGCACGAACTCGGCGGCGGGGGCGAGGAGTTCGACCCGCCCGTCGGGCGTCGCGCCGGCCGAGAGGCTGTCGAGGACGTGACTGCCCTTCAGGTCCGCCCAGGGGCCCCAGATCCCGCGCGCGTCCATGCGCCGCCCGCACACCCCGCCGCCGGAGTTGCGGACGAAGAGGTGGAGGCCGGTGGAGTCGACGACCGCCGCGGGGACGCCGATCTGGTCGGCCCGCTGCCGGTCCTGGCCGTGCGGGGTGCCCACCGACCGCCAGTTGGTCAGCGGCCGGCCCGACTGGAACTGCGTAGCGTAGACCACCTCGGTCTCGGTGCGGTCCCCCTCGTCGCTCTGGACGACGCGGCGGCGCACGCCCGCGAGGTACGCATAGCCCTGCGCGGTGCGCGCTATGGAGAGGTACGGCTCCAGGCCGGGCGCGGACAGCAGCTCCGGGCCGCTCCACTCGGGGCCGCCGGGCCGCGTCTCGGTCCAGCGGACCACGCCGCCCTCAGCCGGCGCCCAGGCCGTCAGGCGGCCGTCGCCGCCCCGCAGGAGCCAGCCGGTTACCGGGGTGGCCGTACGCACTGCCATGACTCGCTGCCAGCCTTTCTCACACGCGGGCTCGTTTGCGCGTCGCGCGGACCCCGTTTGTCGACCCTCGACAATAACATCGAGCGGGTCCGCCGATTCCGCCCGGAAGCGCCGTGGGAGGCTGTGCGCATGAGCGCTCTCCTCGTCGTGGACGCCGCGAATGTCGTCGGATCGGTGCCCGACGGCTGGTGGCGCGACCGCCGGGGCGCGGCGGAGAAGTTGCGCGACCGGCTCGCCGCCCGCGCGGCGGCCGACGAGCCGGTGCTGCCGGCGGACTCCGTGGAACCGCCCCTGACGGCCCCTCCGGAGATCGTGATGGTGGTGGAGGGCGCCGCGCGCGGCGTGGAACCGGTGCCGGGCGTACGGGTCGAGTCGGCGGACGGCAGCGGCGACGACCGGATCGTGGAGGTGGTGGCGGAACGGGAGCCGGGACGCCGCTGCGTGGTCGTCACCGCCGACCGGGAGCTGCGCGCGCGGGTACGGGCGCTGGGGGCGGAGGTCGCGGGGCCGCGCGCGGTCCGGCCGTGAGCGCCGGCGGGTCGGGGATCCGCACGTACAGCACCGCGCCGTCGGCCGCGCCCACCCGCTCGTAGGACCGCTCGAGGACGGCTCGCAGCGAGGGCAGGCGGGACGGCGCGTAGGGCTTGCCGCGCGAGTCGTCGACGATGAGTTCGGGCGGGCGGCGGCGCAGCTCGCGCCGGAAGACGGGCCAGGAGCCCGGTACCCCGTACGCCTCGCCGACGCGTGAAGGGCCGCGCCCGCCGCTGTAGTTGGTGAGCAGCCCGGCGGTCAGGAAGCGGCCGGCGGGCGGCCGGCCGGCGAGCCAGTACTGCTCGGGGTGCATGCCCCAGAAGAGCACGCGGGCGGTGGGCGCGGTGCGCTCGCGGACGGCGCGGGCCACCTTCACGGAGTGCGGCAGGTCGGGCGGTTCGCCGGTGAAGCCCCAGCACAGGAACCAGCCGCAGGAGAGCACCGACAGTCCGCCCGCCGTCAGCAGCATGCGCCGGGGTAGTGAGCACAGCGCACACGTGCCGAGGAGGGCGAGCGGCGGCAGGAGCTGGAGGTAGTAGTGGCCGAAGAAGTGGAAGCCGGTCGCGACGGCGACGGCGGAGGCGGCGAGCCACAGCCACAGTTCGGGCGGCGCGGCGCGGCGGCGGGCGAGCACCAGGGCGCCGGCCGGCACGAGCAGGCCCGCGCAGGCGAGGCAGACGACGGAGGCGTTGGCGGCGGCCCGGTCGATCGCGAGCAGCACGGAGCCGGCGACGGAGGCGTACGTGCCCGAGCCGGTCACCGACCAGAACAGCAGCCGGGCGGGGCCGGTGACGCAGGCGACGGCGGCCACCGGCAGCACGGCGCCGAGCGTGAGGGCGGCCGCGCCCGCGGCGCGGCCGCGCGCCGTCCACAGCAGCAGGAGGACGGGCGCGAGGACCGCTCCCCCGGTCTGCTTGGTGAGCATCGCCGCCGCAACGGCCAGCCCGGCGGCGCCCCAGCGGCCGCGGTCGGCGCACCACATGGCCGCGACCGTCCACGGCACCATGAACACCTCGAAGGCGGCGGCCTGCGCGTCCTCGGGGGCCAGCCCGATGGACACCAGCAGATACAGGGCCCCGGCCGTGCGGCCCGCGCGCTCGCCCCAGCGGCGGCGGGCGAGGGAGGCCAGCAGCACGGCCGTCAGCAGCTGGGCGAGGACCGCGAGGGCCTTCAGCGGCAGCAGTGAGCCGTCGCCGAAGAGGGTGAAGCACAGTTCGTAGAGCCAGGGCAGCACGGGCGGCTTGCGGTCGACGACGGTGCGGTAGAGGACGGCGCCCTGGGTGAGCATCCGGGCCTCGGTGGCGAGGAAGCCCTCGTCGGGGTTCCACAAGGGGCGGGCGAAGGACGGCAGCCGGGTGACGACGGCCAGGACGGCGAGGAAGGGCAGCAGGCCGGGCCAGAAGCGGCCGGTGCCCGGGGCGGCGGCCGGCTCGTCGCGCAGCCGTGCGCGCGGCACCGGGGCGGCGGCCGGGGCGGGTGCGCGCTGTGCGACGGGCATGCAGGTCAACCTAGGGTGCGTCCTCGGGCGGCACGGTGCGCAATCGCCGGGCGGGCCCGATTTTCGGACCCGCCCGGCGGTGGGTGCCTACGGCACGCGGCTGTGCCGCCGCCCGTAGACGAAGTACACGACGAAGCCGAGGACCATCCAGGCGGCGAACCGCAGCCAGGTCTCGGTGGTGAGGTTCAGCATCAGCCACAGCGAGGACAGGACCGACAGCACGGGCACCACCGGGACGAGCGGGGTGCGGAAGGCCCGGGGCAGGTCGGGGCGGGTGCGGCGGAGGATGACGACGCCCAGGGCGACGACGACGAACGCGAAGAGCGTGCCGATGTTGACCAGTTCGGCCAGGACGTCGATGGAGGTGAAGCCCGCCAGGACGGCGACGACGAGACCGAGGAGGATCGTGGAGCGGTAGGGCGTGCCGTACTTGGGGTGGACGCGGGAGAAGATGCGCGGCAGCAGCCCGTCGCGGCTCATCGCGAAGAACACCCGGCTCTGGCCGAGCAGCAGGATCATGCAGACGGTGGTCAGGCCGACGGCCGCGCCGAAGCTGATCAGGCCGGCCCAGAAGGGGTGGCCGGTGGCCTTGAACGCGTCGGCGAGCGGCGCGTCCGTGGACAGCTCGCTGTACTTCTGCATGCCGGTGACGACGACGGACACGGCCACGTAGAGCACCGTGCAGATGGCGAGCGAGCCGAGGATGCCGCGGGGGACGTCGCGCTGGGGGTTGCGGGTCTCCTCGGCGGCGGTGGCGACGATGTCGAAGCCGATGAAGGCGAAGAAGACCACGGCGGCGGCCGCGAAGATGCCCATGGTGCCGAAATTCGAGGGCGCGAAGCCGAAGATGACCTGGATCAGGGGTGCCTTGATGTCGGTGCCGGCCGCCGTGCCCTGGGACTCGGGGACGAAGGGGTGGTAGTTGGACCCGGTGACGAAGAAGGCGCCCACGATGATCACGATCAGGACGACGGTGAGCTTGATGGCGACGACGACGGCCGTCACCCGCGACGACAGCTTCATGCCGAGGACGAGGATCGCGGTGAGCACCAGGACCAGGGCGCAGGCGAGGATGTCAAAACCGAAGCGGCCCTCGTGGGTGCCCTCCAGGACCCTCGGCAGGTGCAGTCCGGCGTTGTCCATCAGGGAGCGGATGTAGCCGGACCAGCCGACGGAGACCACGGCACAGCCCAGGGCCAGCTCCAGGATCAGGTCCCAGCCGATGATCCACGCGGGCAGCTCGCCGAGGGAGGCGTACGAGAAGGTGTACGCGGAGCCGGCGACCGGCACGGTGGAGGCGAACTCGGCGTAGCACAGGGCCGCGAGCGCGCACACGACGCCGGCGAGGACGAAGGCGAGCGCCACCGACGGGCCGGCGTTCTCCTTGGCGACCTTGCCGGTCAAGACGAAGATGCCGGTGCCGATGACGACACCGACGCCGAAGACCGTGAGGTCCAGGGCGGTCAGCGACTTCCGGAGCGCGTGCTCCGGCTCCTCGGTGTCCCGGATGGACTGTTCCACCGTCTTGGTCCGGAAGATGCCGCGCCTGCCGCGGCTGTTCCGGAGGGGTTGCTCCGTGCTCATCGGCCCACCTCCACCTGATCGACCTGCGTCGACCTGCGTCACCCTGCGTCGAACTGCGTCGCGCCGCTCTGCCCGGCGCTCTGCCCGCGAACTGAGCGAGTGTCCGCGATGATCCGGTCCGCACCGGGGCGGGACCGGCCACCCACGTCAGGATTCACCCGATGGGACGCAGCCGTACATATGCGTACGGGCCGACCGGACCACCCGGATAGGTGGTGACCGATCGGCCCGTGGCCGTGCGGAGGGGGGTGCCTGCTGTGCTGTGTCGTCCGCACCACAGCTGCGTGGTGGTGTCCTCAAGCGCGGACGGCCTGAAATCAGCTGAGCTCAGCCGAAATCAAGCCCGTTGGGGGCACCCCCAGCGGGCTGAAGGGGGCTGAGCCCTGCCGAATCAAGCCCGTCCGGCGATTGAGGACGCGCCCGCAGGGCGCTCGCCGCCGCAGGCGGCAAAGGCAGCCCGCAGCCGGAACCGCCTAGTCGCGCGCCGCCTCAGCGGCACCCGCATCGGCGCTCTCCGTCACCCCCGTGGCCTCGGCGACGACCTCCGCGCCGGCCGGGTCCGCGGTCTCGTCGTAACGGCCGTCGATCTTGGCGACGAGGCCGGTGACCTGGCGTGCGATGTCCGGTGCGGTGAGCCCGATCTCGGCCATGACCTCCTTGCGGGAGGCGTGGTCGAGGAAGCGCGGCGGGATGCCGAAGTCACGCAGCGGCAGGTCCACGTCCGCGTCGCGCAGCGCCTGGGCGACGGCCGAACCGACACCGCCGACCCGGCTGTTGTCCTCGACCGTGACGACGACGCGGTGCGCGGCGGCGAGCGCGGGCAGCGCCTCGTCGACGGGCTTGACCCAGCGCGGGTCGACGACGGTGGAGGAGATGCCCTGCCGGTCGAGGAGAGCGGCGATCTCCAGGCACATCGGGGCGAGGGCGCCGACGGAGACGATGAGGACGTCCGGCCGCTCGGTGGTGTCCGCGGGGCGGCGCAGCACGTCCATGCCGCCGATCCGGCCGACGGCCTCGACGGCGGGGCCGACCGCGCCCTTGGAGTAGCGCACGACGGTCGGCGCGTCCTTGACGTCGACGGCCTCGCGCAGCTGGGCGCGGACCTGGTCGGCGTCGCGCGGGGCGGCGATCCGCAGGCCGGGGACGACCTGGAGGATCGACATGTCCCACATGCCGTTGTGCGAGGCGCCGTCCGTGCCGGTGACCCCGGCCCGGTCCAGGACGAAGGTCACGCCGCACCGGTGCAGCGCCACGTCCATCAGGACCTGGTCGAAGGCGCGGTTGAGGAAGGTGGCGTACACCGCGAAGACCGGGTGCAGGCCGCCCGTGGCCAGACCGGCCGCGGAGGTGGCCGCGTGCTGCTCGGCGATGCCGACGTCGTAGACGCGGTCGGGGAACACCTTGGCGAACTTCTCCAGGCCGACGGGCTGGAGCATGGCCGCGGTGATCGCGACGATGTCCTCGCGCTCGCGCCCGAGCTCGACCATCTCGTCGCCGAAGACGGAGGTCCAGTCCGCGCCGCCCGAGGAGACCGGCAGACCGGTGTCGGGGTGGATGACGCCGATGCCGTGGAAACGGTCGCCCTCGTGCTGCTCGGCGGGCTTGTAGCCGCGGCCCTTCTGGGTGAGGCAGTGCACGATGACGGGGCCGCCGAAGCGCTTGGCGCGCTGGAGGGCGGATTCGAGGGCCTCGATGTCGTGGCCGTCGATGGGGCCGATGTACTTCAGGCCCAGGTCCTCGAACATGCCCTGCGGGGCGATGAAGTCCTTCAGACCCTTCTTCGCGCCGTGCAGCGTCTCGTAGAGCGGCTTGCCGAGGACGGGCGTGCGCTCCAGCAGGTCCTTGCCGCGGGCCAGGAACCGCTCGTATCCGTCGGTCGTACGGAGTGTGGCCAGGTGATTGGCCAGACCGCCGATGGTGGGGGCGTAGGAGCGCTCGTTGTCGTTGACGACGATGACGAGCGGGCGGTCCTTGGCGACCGCGATGTTGTTGAGCGCCTCCCAGGCCATGCCACCGGTCAGGGCGCCGTCACCGATGACGGCGACGACGCGGTCGTCGGTGCCCCGCACCTGGTTGGCCTTGGCGAGGCCGTCGGCCCAGCCCAGGACGGTGGAGGCGTGGCTGTTCTCGATGACGTCGTGGTCGGACTCGGCGCGCGACGGGTAGCCGGACAGGCCGTCCTTGGCACGCAGCCGGGTGAAGTCCTGGCGGCCGGTGAGCAGCTTGTGCACATAGCTCTGGTGCCCGGTGTCGAAGAGGACCTTGTCCTTCGGCGACTCGAAGACCCGGTGCAGGGCGATGGTGAGCTCGACCACCCCGAGGTTGGGACCGAGGTGTCCGCCGGTCTTGGCCACGGCGTCGACCAGGAAGGTCCGGATCTCCGCGGCCAGCCGGTCGAGCTGCTCCGGGCTCAGCCGGTCCAGATCGCGCGGTCCCCTGATGCGGGATAGCAGCGCCACCCGTGCCTCCTTAAGCGTTCGAGCTGTCGAGCTTTGCCGGTCTGTCGAGTCTAATCTTCCGCCCGCGGTGGCGGTGAACGGGTGGTGCGAGGTATGTCACGCGATCGGCGTAGCCCGGCTTCATAGCGGACAAAGGGCGTTTTCCCGTGACGTTCCCCGGCCCGGACGGACGGACCGAAATCGCCGGACGGGCTGGATTTCCAGCCCGTCCGGCGATTGAGGACACGGCACGGTCAGCCCGTCCGGCGATTGAGGACGCCGCGGCCCAGGGGCCACGGCCCCCAGACCTTACGCCCGCCCCGCGGACTTCTGCGTCCGGCGGGACACCGAGTCGATCACCACCGCCGCGAGCAGCACCGCACCGGTGATCATGTACTGGACGGCCGACGCGATGCCCAGCAGGGCCATCCCGGAGGCGATGGACTGGATCACCAGCACACCCAGCAGCGCGGACCAGGTCTTGCCGCGGCCGCCGAAGAGGCTCGTGCCGCCGATGACGGCCGCCGCGATGGCGTTCATCAGCAGGCTGCCCGCGCCGGAGGACTGGTTCGCGGCGTTGATCTGCGAGGCCAGGAACATTCCGCCGAGCGCGGCCATCGTGCCGGAGAGCGCGAAGACCGAGATCCTGACCAGGGAGACGTTGATGCCCGCCCGGCGCGCGGCCTCGACGCTGCCACCGAGCGCGAAGACCTTGCGCCCGTAGGGGGTCCGCCGCAGGACGAAGTCCAGGGCGACCACGACGCCCAGGAAGATCACCACCGCCAGCGGCAGGCCCTTGTACTCGTTGAACAGCCAGGCCACCACGTACGCGGGCACCGCCAGCGCCACCGTGCGCAGCACGATCTCGCTGAGGGGCCGGCTGGGTACGCCCGCGGCCTCACGCCGCTTGCTGTCGCGGAGCGTCAGCAGGAAGAACGCGGCCACGGCCAGCGTCGCCAGCCCGTAGGCCGCGGCGACGTCGCTGAAGTAGTGGTTGGTGAGGCCGGCGACGAGCCCGGAGTCGTCGAGGTTGATGGTGCCGTTGGAGCCGAGCACCTGGAGCATCAGGCCGTTCCAGCCGAGGAGACCGGCGAGGGTCACCACGAAGGCGGGCACGCCGATCCGGGCGAAGAAGAAGCCGTGCAGCGCGCCGATCAGCGCACCGGAGAGCAGGGCCACGACGAGCGCGAGCCACTCCGGCATGCCGTGGTTGACGTTGAGGACGGCGAAGACGGCGGCCGCCAGCCCGCTCACCGAGCCCACGGAGAGATCGATCTCCCCGAGGATCAGCACGAACACGATGCCGACGGCGATCAGGCCGGTACCGGCGGCGGTGACGAAGAGGTTGGAGAGGTTCTCCGCGCCCAGGAAGGCCGAGTCCTGCAGCCAGAAGACGGCGGCGATGATGATCAGGCCGACCACCACGGGCAGCGAGCCCAGCTCGCCGCTGCGCATCTTGCGGACGAATTCGCGCCCGTAGCCGGCGAAGCCCTCCTCGCGGACGAGCAGGCGCGGGTCGACGGCCGTGACGGCGCCCTCGGCGGGTGCCTGGCCGTTGCCGGTGGGCTCGGCACTGTCGGACTTGGACAGGTTCGTACTCACTTCTTACCCTCCGCCGTGCGGGCCTTGCGGCGGGTGACAGCGTTGTCGGTGGCTCCGGTGATGGCGGAGATGATCTCCTCCTGGGAGGTGCCGCGCACCTCGAAGGTGCCGTTGTTGCGGCCCAGGCGCAGCACCGCCACCCGGTCGGCCACGGCCTTCACGTCGGCCATGTTGTGGCTGATGAGGATCACGCCGAGGCCGCGCTCGCGCAGCCGCTCCACCAGGTCGAGCACCTGTGCGGTCTGCTCGACGCCGAGCGCCGCGGTGGGCTCGTCGAGGATGACGACCTTGGGCTCGCCGAGCAGCGAGCGGGCGATGGCCACGGTCTGCCGCTGCCCGCCGGAGAGCGAGGCGATGGGGATCCGGACGCTGGGGATCCGGATGGACAGGGTGGCGAGGAGCTCGCGGGCGCGGCGCTCCATCTCCACCTCGTCCAGCACCCCGGCGCGGACGATCTCCCGGCCGAGGAAGAGGTTGCCGACGACATCGAGGTTGTCGCAGAGCGCGAGGTCCTGGTAGACGGTCGCGATGCCGAGCTCCTGGGCGGCGTGCGGCCGGTCGACGGTGACCGGCCGGCCCTCCCACTCGATGACACCCTCGTCGGCGGGGCCGACCCCGGCGATGGTCTTGACCAGGGTCGACTTGCCGGCGCCGTTGTCGCCGACCAGGGCGACCACCTCGCCGGGATGGATCTCCAGCTCCACGTCGGTGAGCGCCTGGACGGCACCGAACCGCTTGGAGATCCCGCGCAACGCCAGCACGGGCGTAGCGGACACGTTCATCATCTCCTTCACCGCCTGGGCGGCGGACAGTGGGGGGCTTACTTCAGTCCGGCCTTGTCGCACTGCGCCTTGTACTTCGCGGTGCAGATCTCGGACAGGTTGAAGAAGCCCTCCTTGCCGACGTACTGGCCGATGTCGGCCTTGGTCAGGGCGAAGGGGGTGACGATGATGGCGGGGACCTTCTTCTCGGTGCCGCTGTCGACGGTGGACTTCGCGACGCCGTCGAGCTTCTTGCCCTGGGCGAGGGCGACGGCCATCTCGGCCGCGGCGTCCGCCTCGGGCTTGTAGGGCTTGTAGACGCTCATGAACTGCTCGTCGGAGAGGATCCGCTGGACGGCCGAGAGCTCGGCGTCCTGGCCGGTGACGGGCGGGAGCTTGTCGAAGCCGGCGCTCTTGAGCGCGGTGATGATGCCGCCGGCCATGCCGTCATTGGCGGAGTAGACGCCGACGATCTTGTCCTTGCCGAGCGAGGAGATGGCGCCCTTCATGTTCTCGTTGGCGTTCTCCGGCTTCCACTCTTTGGTGTCGTACTCCTTGCCGACCTTGACCTTGCCGTCGAGAACGGAGTGGGCGCCGTCCTTGTACATCTTGGCGTTGGGGTCGGTGACGGAGCCGTTCATCATGACGATCTCGCCCTTGTCGGCGTTGTCGCCCAGCTCCTTCAGGAGCGATTCACCCTGGATCTTGCCGACGCGCTCGTTGTCGACGGAGGTGTACGCCTTGATCGGGCCCTCGGCCAGCCGGTCGTAGGCGACGACGGGAATGCCCTTGTCGTTGGCCTTCTTCACCGAACTCGCTATCGACTTCGCGTCCACCCCGTCGACGATCAGCGCGTCGACCTTCTTGGTGATCATGGTGTCGACCTGCTGCTGCTGGACCGAGGCGTCCTGCTTGGCGTTCTCGTAGAGGACGGTGACGTCCGCGCCCGCCAATTCCTTGATCTTCTTTTCGATCAGCGGCTTGTCGAAGCGCTCGTACCGCGCGGTCTGATTCTCCGGGAGAAGGAGGCCGATGGTCAGCGCGCCCTTCGCGTCCTTCTTCTTGTCCCCGTTGCCGCCGGATTCCTTGGCGCTGCCACAGGCGGCGATACCGGCGGCCATCGAGACGGCGATGGCGGCCACGGCGACGCGGCGCAGATGCGTGTTCACTATGCAGATACCTCCCTGACGAGGCCGCGTCGTTGCGGCCGAGGTGGCTGGAAGTCAACTCGGCCGCCAAGGAAGCGTCAAGAAGTAAATCCTTAACGAGATGGCAACGATGCCATTCGTTATCTCCGTGAACTCAAAGACGGCCGTCGAGAAGCCGTCGGGAAAGCGTGACGGCCGTCAGGCGGAGACGGGGGCGTGCGCGGGCAGGGACTCGGCCAGGAGGTTGGAGTCGCCCATCTCGCTCAGTACGAGCGCGATGGCGCCCAGCACCTCCGCCCGGCCGCCCAGCGCGCCGGGCACGACCTCCAACTGCCGTGCGGCGCTGGGGATCGCGTAGCGCGAGACGGATTCCCGGATGGGGCCGAGCACCAGCTCGCCGGAGTCCGCGAGATCGCCGCCGAGGACGACGCGGCTGGGATTGAGGAGGTTGCAGAGGTTGGCGACACCGCTGCCGATGTGCCGACCGACGTCCCCGATCACCCGCCGGCAACCCGGATCGCCCTCGCGCGCGAGCCGCACCATGCGGTCCACGGTCAGATCGGTGCCATGGGCCGAATGGAGCAGCGGCAGGACGTAGCGCGCCGCGGTGAACGTCTCCAGGCAGCCGCGGTTCCCGCAGCGGCAGACCGGCCCGGACTCGTCCAGGGTGATGTGCCCGATCTCCCCGGCGGTGCCGCCCGGCCCGCGGTAGATCTGCCCGTTGATCACCAGTCCGGCACCCACACCACTGGCGACCTTGATGTACGCCAGGTCCGCGGCCCCGCGGCCCGCACCCCAGACCAGCTCGCCGAGGGCGCCGAGGTTGGCGTCGTTGTCGACGTGCACGGGCACGTTCAGGCGGGCGGCGAGGTCGTCACGGGGGTTGGTGCCCGCCCAGCCCGGCAGGATCGCGGTCGAGCCCAGCGTCCCGGACTCCACGTCGATGGGCCCGGGCACGCCCAGCCCCACTCCGACGATCTTCGACGGGTTGATCCCCGCCTCCTCGATCAGTCGCCTGACCAGCGCTTCCGCCCGGTCGAGCCCTTGAGCGGCGGAGGCGTCCACGTCCAGCGGCTCGGCGTCCTCGGCCAGCACCCGGTGGGCGAGGTTGCCGATGGCCACCCGCAGATGCGTATGGCCGAAGTCGACGCCCACGACGATCCCGGCGTCCCCAGAGAGCGAGACGCTACGGGCCCGGCGCCCACCGGAGGAGGTGGGGGTGACCTCCACCGTCCCGCCGTCCTTCAGCTCCCGCACGATGTTGGAGACCGTGGCCGCCGACAGCCCCGTGGACCGGGCGATCTCCGCCTGGGTGAGCGAGCCCGCCATGCGCACCGCGCGCACGACCCGCTCCAGGTTGGCCCGGTGCAGCGACGACTGCGACCCCGGAGTCTCCACGCCCATCCACTCCCGCCTCACGGGGCGGCACGACGGCCGTCCCCTCGACCGAACCACAGCACTGGAGCCCGGCCATCCGTACAACATATGAACTCTAAGCTGAGCTGTCCGGAGTAGATCCCGTCAAGGTTCTGAACGGGATTGAGGCCTCATCGTACGGAGGGCGCTCAGGTAAGCGATCAAGGAGCGGCCCGGCCTCCGTGTGTCCAGGTCGCCGAAACATGCAACCCAATCGGCGTCACCGCTGGTGTCTGCGGTCGTGTCCAACTCCGCCGTCGACCCCAAGCCATCGACACCGACAACCTCGAGACTGCCGCTCAGCGTCGAGGATGAGGCTCTGACACCCCACCCGCCGCAACCGTAACCCACTGACGTTGCCATCACCGTTGCCGTCAAGCTCCCCAGAAGCCCCACCCAGCATCCCTCCCCGGGCGGGGCCTCCTTCTATTTCAGTCTCGCTGAGGCCATTCCGAGTCGCACGTTCCCCGATCCGTCAAGAAGGAATGCAGTTCATCGAAGAGGACGGCAACCGCTTCGCTGCTTTCCCTATGCGAGGCCGCAACCCAGAAGTCGCCGACCTCATCTGGGTAGGCGATTCTTATTACCAGAACCTGCCACGCGAGATTGGCTCCAAGATCTGACCTGACAGCTAGCCACTCACGAAACCCTTCGAGGAATCTCCATTCGGTCGCGGCATCCATGCCGGTCACAAATGCAGCCACCTCGCCGAATGTGGTCAAGCCGTACAAGTTAGGACGCCTACGAGCGTCGGCAATCCTGCCACGAAGATCCATGCTGTCACCTGCTATCTAGGAGCTGGACTGAAGACGAGGTCGTCGCCATATTCGAAGTTAGCCCGATACTGATCAATTGCTTCGCCTCGCCTCCCGGTTACGGCGTCGAACACTCGACCATCCTTGACGACGACATCGTGGTAATTCCACCCGCTGTCTATGCCACGATACTTACCGAGCTGCGGCGCACCATACTTATCAGTGATTCGCATGATGTCTCCGCCAATGACCGACTGAATATGGTCGGCAACCTTCTCACATCCCCCCGTTCCGCAAACCTGCGATGCAGGCTTCGGTTTCCAGGACGCTCCCAGGTCCGGGCCACAGGGATCGGAATTGTGCACCAGAACCGGCGTGCTACCTGCGAGTACATAGTATGTATGCAGGTCATCAACGGTCAGATTGTAGGTCTTGGCGGTTTTCGCAAAGGAGCGATTTCCCTCAACCTTGACAGCGCTTCCGTCGGCAGCCTTGAGGGTCATGCCCGGACGGAGCTGCGCAGCCTCGACCCAGCTCTCTTGCGATGGCGACCAGAAGGGGTGCTCATAGGTGGCAGTGAGACGTTCAGCACCCTGAGGAGTCTCTATGGTCAACTCATTGAAGAATTTGTCGTGCTCAGTGACGATCAGATCCGTCACCTTACGCTGGCCTGTCTCACCACTGACAGGATCCGTGGCAGTCACCAGGTCGCCGACCTTGATGGACTCGATGTTCTGTGTCGAGTTATCCGCCATGAGAACCTTAGTGCCAGCAAGGAAGCACGTGGCGCATTCTATCCCTCTCCTTCCGACCCGTGACCCTTTTACCGCGCCTTCGACGCCCTCCTCCAGCTTTTGAACTGCCCTGAACCTGCCGATAGGCAGGATCGACAGCGCAGCCAGCGAGCACTTACCCAGCCCGGGATTCTCCGCACAATCCTCGATATCGCCGATCGGAGTGAGGTTCCAGAGGAGGATTTTGGCCAGGCCCGGGTCAGGCAGCTCCTTGTCCCAGACCCACTCGCCCGGCCCCCTCGTGCAGGCCATGCCGCTCAGCTCATTGCCGGCATGGAGGGGCGTAGAACGACAGACCCTCTTCTCTTTCTCCTTCCGCTCCTTCTCCTGCTGCTTCCGCCGTTGCTCGGCCAGCCGCTGCGCTTCGGCCTGCTCCGCCTGGCGCTTCTTCAGTACATCTTTCCAAGCCTCGGCGGCGAGAGCCTTCGCTTCCTTGGCGCCTTTACCTGCGGCCAGGGCGGAACGGTGAGCATCGTCTGCGTACCCAGCCGCCTCGCTGGCCGAGTCACGGGCGTAGTTGGCCGAGAACTCGGCCTGGGCTGCGGATGCAGTGGCGTCATCGGCATCTCGATCGGCAGCGGTGGCAGCGTTGCGTGCGGTAGTGGCGGACTGCGCCGCCTTGGCGGCAGAGTTCTCCGCCTGGCGCGCCGACTTGTCGGCGTCGGCCGCGTACCCCTTGGCCTGGTCAGCCGACTTCTGGGCCTCGCCTGCCGCCTTCTGCGCATCAGCCGAGGCGCCCTTGGCGACGGCAGCGGCCTTGGCGGCTATCCAGCGGTTCTCCTGGGCCTTGGCCTGGATCTTGGAACCTTGGTCGATCAGAACCTGGAGCTGGGCGATATGAGTGGCGGCGAGCTGGTCCTTGCGGTCGGCCATGTACTGCCCGACCTGGATGAACCTGTGCAGTTTGTCCGCAGATCCGGACAGGGCGACCTTGGCCGCTGCCTTCACCTCCGGACCGCCATCGTTGACAAGTCTGGAAGCCAGCACCAGTTCGTCATCGTTCAATGCCTGGTACTGCCCGTTGGATATGAAGGCAGCCAAGACCTTGGGGTCCTTGCTGGCCATGGCAGCCTTGGCTGCCGCCTTCACGCCAGGTCCGCCGGCGCTGTTGACCTGCGAGACTCGGATGTCGTAGTCCGTAGCTCCGGCCGTGTACTGACCGGTGGTGTAGAAGTCCCTGATCTGCTGATCGCTGCCCTTGAGCGCTTCCTGGGCAGCCGTGCGGACGGATTCGTAGGGGCTCTGAACCGAGAGATCGACGACCTGCTGACGCATTTCGTCCAGCCCTGCCCGCTCCCAACCGCTGCGCAGGTACTCCATGACGTCGCTGTCCGTGCCGGCCAAGGCCTGGGTGGCGGCTTCTTGACCGAAGGGCCCTCGGATCTTCAGTGCCCGCAGTGCGAGGTCGCGGCCCTTGGCGGCGGTCGCCTTGACATCGACGTCAGGCTTGGCTGCTTCCGTGCCCAGAGCCTTGGCGGTGTCGTCCAGCTTCCTGGCCTCTAGCGCCTGGGCGGCAGCGGTGGACGTGAATTTCTCCGCCTGCGCCTTCTCGGATTTGGCGCGCTCAATACCAGCCGCAGTGCGAGTGGTGAGGTCTTCCGCCTCAATCTCTCGCGCGACCGCGAAGACATTCTTGGCCGTCGAGACCGCCATGGTCGCCGCGTCGGCTGCCTGCTTCGCCGCGTCGGCCTGCTTGGCCGACTCCGTAGCCGCGTCCTTCGCCTCGCCCGCGTGCTTGGCAGCATCCTCTGCGGCATCTGCCGCCTTGTTCGCATGGTCAGCGGCCGAGTTGGCCGCGTCCCGCGCCTCGTAGGCGGCACTGGCGGACTTGCCGGCCAGTGACTCGGCCGCACTCGCCGCGCGGTGCGCCTCCCGTGCGTGCCGACGAGTCTCCGCGGCCGCTGCCTTCGCCTCACCCGAGTGGATTCCTGCCGCGTCCGCGTACCCGCTCGCCTCATCGGCGGCATCGGCTGCGGCGTCGGCGTTGGCGCTGGCGCTCCGCGAGGCCTTTGCCGCCTCCCGAGCAGCCGCGGATGCATTGCCCGCCTGCGTAGCGGCAGCGGCCGACCTCTTCGCAAGACCCGCTGCCGCGCGTGCCTGCTTCGCGTAGTTCTTGGCGTCCTCCGCCTTGCCCGCATCCCCTGCGGCGGCTATGGAAGCGTTGTACGCCCGGGTGGCTGCCTCAGCCGCAGCATTAGCCGCGCTCGCGGTCTGAGCAGCGGCCGTGGCGGCGATACGAGCCGAGCGCTGGGCGGCGTTGGCCGCGCCGATCGCCTGCTGGGCGGCGCTGGCAGCGGCCCGTGCCGCGTCAGCAGCCTGTTGGGCCTTGACAGCGGCTTTCTTGGAGTCGTCCTTCGCCGCCTTGGTTTCCTTGGCCGCCTTCGCCGCGGATTCCTTGGCCAGTTCGGAGGCCGCAACCGCACGGGCCGACGCGTTCTGAGACGATTCGGTTGCCTGTTCCGCCCGGAGCCCGGCCTTCTCGGCCTGCTCGGTGAGCTCGGCGATGGTGGCGTGCTCCTGGTCACGGTTGCGAGCCGTGAACTGGCCCACCTCCAGGAACTCGACCCTGTCCGCCGGGGTGCCCTTGAGCGCGAGCTTCCCGGCAGCCTTCACATTCGGGCCTCCCGCGCTGACGATCCCTGAGACGAGAATCTCATCGTCCGTCTCGCGCGCGTCGTACTGGCCGACTTCAAGGAACTTCACGATGTCAGCAGGCGAACCTTTCAGTGCCGCCTTGCCTGCTTCCTTGACGCCGTTGCTCCCGTAGTAGACGATCCGGGACGCCTCGACGCGCTGGTCGTTCTCAAGAGGGGCCTTCCAACCATCCTTCAAGAACGCCTGCAGGTCCGCCGGAGTGCCCTTCAGCGCCTTCTTCGCAGCTTCCCGTACCTGAGGACCACCCACGTTGAACACGCGGCTGGCGTCAATGTAGTCGTCGTCGTACTGGATTCCGTCCTTGGCCGCGAGGAACTTCTTGATGTCCTCGTCAGTACCCAGGAGCGCCTCTTCAGCCGCCCTCTTGATACCGGGCCCGCCGTTCGTCCAAGAGTTGACTATCAGGCCGCGATCCAACAATCGCTGCCACTCTGCGCCCTCTGCCTCATCCGCCGCTGCGACCGGCGCGGCACCAAGGAGGCCCGCAACGAGGGCCACAGGAAGCAGCACGGCACAGGCATTACGCAGGCCTGACAGCCCTCGTCCTCTTGTCCGTGAGTCTCTGGGAGGTTGTGGCGCTCCAGTTCTGGAGCGTGGTCGCTGTCTCATGCAGCGGTCTCTTTTCTGCTCGGTCCGGGACGAGGCAAGCCACACACCGGCGTCGGGCCGCACCGCTTCGCGCGGCCGACACACAGTGCGGGCGGCCGCGGATCGAGAAATGCGATGGGCGCGACCATCCCCCCCGAGATGCCGCAACTCCCCTCAGGCCAGGACTAACTGAGGGAACGTAGGAGTGCATCATACATATGCTTTACTACGGACATCGCAGAGCGTCACACCCTGACCCCAACTCGTGAACCGGAGATGGTGAGCATGGCAATGCTTAATGTCCGAAAAATACTTACTTCTGGCGCCATTGCGGCAGTTGCCCTTGTTGTGGGCTTGACGACCTCGTCAGTAGCTCAGCCTGGACCGGTGCAGGCCGCGCCCTCGGCCGCCGTCGCCGGATCCGGCGACACCGACATGCCCTTCGCCGTCGAGAAGTTCGAGTACCCCGATTCAGCCAAAATCCTCAAGGAGAAGGGGATCGAGCTGTACAAGGGCGACGGGCGCATCACGCTGACCGACTGCTCGAACACCCACGACATCGAGGTCAGGTCCCGGGTGGGGAAATTCTGCTTCGCCGTCAAGGGCAAGCAGGGCCGCCTTCTCCTCAAGCTGCCCGATGCGTATGGCATCTGGACGGAGGACCACCCCGTTCAGGCCAAAATCACCGTGGACGGCAAGGACACCCTGATCGACGCCCCCAAGAACGACTACAAGCCGTTCGGTGAATCCGTTGACACGACCAAGCGCGCCGTCCTGCTGGAGCTCCGCGTCACTGGCTGAGGCGTACACGCCGCCTAAGGAACCCGACTCCCAGTCGGCCAGCGTCACACAGCGAAGAGTTCACTGAACAAGGAAGAAACACATGTCTGCCAGACGTCCGCGCACAGCGTGGCTCGCAGGACTGCTCTTTACCGCTGCCACCGCGAGCACGCTGACGGCCGCCCCGGCCCACGCCATCGTCGGTCAGCCCGTCAACGACTCGTTCGCCTTCACCGCCAAGCTGGACATCGGCGCCGAGGGCAACAAGCACGGCTGCTCCGCCGCCCTTGTGGCACCGCAGTGGCTGGTCACCGCCGCCAGTTGCTTCGTCGACGACCCTGCTCAGGGCCTCAAGGTCCCCGCTGGCCCGCTCGCGCCCAGTCTCAAGACGACCGCCACCATCGGCCGCTCCGACCTGACCCGGGAAACCGGCAGCGTCGTCGACGTCGTCGAGCTGGCGCCCCGCGATGACCGCGATTTGGTGCTGGCCAAACTCGCCAAGCCCGTAGCCGGCGTCTCACCCGTGAACATCAGCCCCAACGCGCCCATCAGCGGCCAGGACCTCTGGGCATCGGGCTACGGCCGCACCAAGGACGAGTGGGCCCCCGACCGCCTGCACTACGCGAAGTTCGCCGTAGGGGCCGTCGACAAGACCACGATCGGCCTCGCTCCCAAGACCGAGGGCACGGCGATCTGCCAGGGCGACACCGGCGGGCCGACCTTCCGTGACGTCGGCGGCCGGTTCGAGCTGGCCGGCGTCAACAGCCGCTCCTGGCAGGGTGGGTGCCTCGGCACCGACGAGAAGGAAACCCGCACGACCGCCATCGACACCCGCGTCGACGACATAGCCTCCTGGATCCAGACCACCACTGCCCCCCGTGACCTTCTTAAGGGCAAGAAGTGGACCGAGGCCAAGCACCTGGTCCCGGGTTACTTCACCGGCGGCGCCCCCGGCGGCAGCCGGCACATGGACCTCTTCGTCACCTGGGCGGACGGCTCGGCCAGCATCTTCCAGGGCGCCGACAACAACGACCCGAAGTATCCCTTCACCGCCGAGCACAAGATCTCGGGCAGCGGTTGGAAGGGCGCCAAGACCGTCTCGGGCGGCAACTTCACCGGAAGCGGTTCCGACGGGCTGATGGTCAGTTGGGAATCGGGAGAGGTCACGTGGTTCTCCCACGTCGACCAGAACGGGTTCAGCAAGGAAGAGCAGCTCAGGCCCGCCAACGCGACCTGGAAGGATTACGCCACGCTGACCACGGTCGGCAGGTACACCGCCAACGCTCTGCGTGATGACGTGCTCGTCGTCTGGAAGGACGGCTCTATTTCGCTGTTCCCCGACCTCGGTACGAACAAGCTGATGGGCGAGATTCAGCTGCAGAAGGCGCTGCCCGCCGGCACCTACATCACGCAGGTCAGTGCCGGTGAGTTCACCGGCAAGGCGACCTCCGACCTGCTGGTCCGCTGGCAGAACGGTTCGGCCAGCATCTTCCCGGGCGTGACCCCCTCAGCCAAGCCGTTCCACGACGAGATCCAGTTCCGTCTCGCCGATTCCGCGTGGAAGAACACCTTGTCGGTCACGGCAGGAGCCTTCGCCGCCAACAACCGCCCTGGCGACGTCCTGGTCCGCTGGAGCGACGGCAACCTCGGCCTGTACCCGGCCGTGGACGCGGCCGGCACACATGGCGAGGTCGATCTCCTCAAGTAGGGCGAGCCGCATCGTCGGCCTGAGGGCCGCATCGGCAGGCATTCCCGGCGGCAGCGTCCCGGAGTGTCCTCCCGGAATCACCATCGGCTTCTGAATGGGGCTTGTCGCGGCTTGGGCCGCGGCAAGCCCCTCAGCCGAACAGGCATTGCCCCGACCGGAATCGTCACGCTCAGCCCGCCTGAGAAACCCGTGACGCTCTCACATCGGAGGGCGTGATTCCGTTTGTCCGGAGGCAGGCATGGCAGAAAGACATTCCTTTGATCAAGAGATCCCATCCCCATGCCGGGGAATCACGTCCCGGCCAGCACCACCTGTCGGGGCGACGGGCGCTTTCACCACGCACCCCGGCACGACTGGCCAAACGCGCCCTCGTCGCAACACTGACCGTCGGCGCACTGACGGCAGGCGCACACCTCGCGTCCGCCGCCACCAAGAAGGCACCGTCGCCGAGGCCCAGCGCCGACAGTCGCCCGGCGGCGCCCCCGGCGGCTCCCGACGCCTTCGCGAAGAACTGGAAGGTGCCACGGCTCGCAGTGATGCCTCTGGGTGACTCGATCACCCATGGCGCCGGCAGCTCCAACGGCGCCGGCTATCGCGACGACCTGTGGAGTCAGCTGGCTCCGCACACGAGCAATCTGGACTTCGTAGGGTCCCAGCGGAACGGCAAGCTGCCCGACCCCGACCATGAAGGTCACTGGGGCTGGAAGATCGGTGGCCTGTCCGCCAACATCGACCGATGGCTTCCGGCAGCAAAGCCGAACACGGTGCTGCTCCACATCGGCACCAACGACATGCACGACAACTATCAGGTGGACACGGCTCCCCGACGCCTCGGCGAACTCGTCGACAAAATCACGTCGGCCGCCCCTGACATGACCGTACTGGTCTCCTCGCTCGTACCCTCCGCGGACGCCGGGACCCAGCAGCGGATCGAGCGGTTCAATGCCGTGATCCCACAGCTGGTCGCTGAGCGCCGGGCCAAGGGACGGCACGTCGGCTTCGTCGACATGGGCGCCGTCACGACGCAGGATCTCGATGACGACCTCCACCCCAAGGACAGCGGCTACGTCAAGATGGCGGACGCCTTCTACACCGGGGTGGCTCAGGCCGCGGCCGACGGCTGGATAAAGCAGCGTGTGGACATCAGGCCCGGAACCCCGCCCCGCAAGGGACCGCCCGGTGACTACCGGGTGGACATCAACGGCGACGGGAAGGCCGATTACCTCGTCGTCCAGGACGACGGCGTCGTCAACGCCT
>NZ_JAGGOL010000088.1 GCF_018614525.1 Streptomyces sp. ISL-11 | reverse complement strand
GCCCCCGCGCGGCCGGCGCGGCGCCCGGCCGGCACCGGCCGCGGCCCACGCCCGGATCGCGGTCTGGATCGCCTCCGCGACCGTCCTGCTCACCAGCGGCGTCGGCTGGCTCACCGGCCAGTGGCTGAACCACGCAGTGATCACCTCCCACGCACTCGACGCGCTGCGCGCGGGCGCGCCCCCGCACCGCGACGGCGCCGTCAACATCCTGCTGATCGGCCTCGACAGCCGCAAGGACATGAACGGCGACGATCTGCCCAAGGAGTTCGTCCAGCGGGAACTGCACGCCGGCTCCAGCCGCATCGGCGGCTACAACACCAACACCCTCATCCTCGCCCACATCCCGCCGGGCGGCGGAAAGGCCACCGCCTTCTCCATCCCGCGCGACGACTACGTCCAGATCGCGGGCGGCCGCGGCAAGCACAAGATCAAAGAGGCGTACGGGCTCGCCAAGGCGGCGGCCGAGGGCAGGCTGACGGCCGAGGGGATCCGGGGCGCGGAACGCGAACACCGGGGGCGCGAGGCCGGCCGCGAGGCCACCCTGGCCACGGTCCAGCGCTTCCTCGGCGTCCCCATCGACCATTTCGCGGAGGTCAACCTCCTGGGCTTCTACGACATCGCCGAGGTCCTCCAGCCGGTCCCGGTGTGCCTGCGCAGGCCCGCGCGCGACCGGTACTCCGGCGCCGACTTCCCCGCCGGACCGCAGGAGCTCGACGCCCGGCAGGCCCTCGCCTTCGTCCGCCAGCGCCACGGCCTGACCGGCGGCGACCTCGACCGCACCCACCGCCAGCAGGCGTTCCTGTCCTCGGTCGCGCACAAGCTCACGGCCCAGGGCGTGTGGAGCGACGTGGGCAAGCTGCGAGGGCTCTTCGACGTCGTCAAGAAGGACGTCGTCATCGACGACAGCTGGGACATCGTGGACTTCGCCCGCCGGGCACCCGATCTCACCGGCGGCGACGCCGCGTTCCGCACCCTCCCGATCGAGGGCTTCGCCGTCCGCAACGGCGAGGCCGTCAACCTCGTCGACCCGGCGAAGGTCCGCTCCCTGGTCCGCGGGACGACCGGCGACGGCCCGCCACGGCCCGCCGCGCCGAAGCGGGCCGGCCGGCACCGCGCCCCCGCGCCCTCGGGCGCCTTCCATGGGCCGGCGGTCACGATGGGCGGAGTGCCCTGCGTCGACTGACCGGCGGCCGGCTCAGCCCAGTAGTTTCTCCGGGTGGAGCGGCAGGTCCCGAACCCGCACGCCCGTCGCGTGGTGGACCGCGTTGGCGACGGCCGCGGCCGTGCCGACGATGCCGATCTCCCCGATGCCCTTGCTGCCCATGGGGTTCAGGTGGGGATCCTCCTCGTCGATCCAGTGCGCCTCGATGCCGTGGACGTCCGCGCAGGACGGCACGTGGTACGACGCCAGGTCGCGCTCGGCGAAGTCGCCGAACCGGGCGTCCATGGTGCTGTTCTCCGTCAGCGCCATGCCCACGCCCATCACCATCCCGCCGATGAACTGACTCCGGCCGGTGCGGGCGTTCAGGACGCGCCCGGTGGCGAAGACGCCCAGGAGACGGCGGACACGCGCCTCGCCGGTGTCGGCGTCCACCGCCACCTCCGCGAACTGCGCGCCGAAGGACGCCTGCACGTGCGGCGGATCGGAGGGAATGTCGTCCGCGGTGTCGGCGCGGGCGGTCAGACCACCGGCCGGGACCGTACCCCCATGGTCCTCGAGCAGCCCGGTCAGGGCGCGGCACGCCTTGTGCACGGCCCACCCCCACGACCCCGTCCCCGAGGACCCGCCGGCCAGCGGGGCGGCCGGCAGGGCGGTGCTGCCGATCTCGATCGCGACCCTCTCCAGCGGCACGGCGAGCGCCTCGGCGGCGATCTGCGCCAGGACCGTACGGGCGCCCGTACCGATGTCCGTCGCGTTGATCCGGACCCGGCAGCGGCCGTCGCCGGTGAGGTGCGCCTCCGCCGTCGAGGGCGAGAGGTACACGGGGTAGAAGGAGGAGGCCACGCCCGTACCGATGAGGAGGCGGCCCTCGGCGCGGGAGCGGGGCCGCGGGTCGCGTCCGGACCAGCCGAAGCGCCATGCCCCCTCGCGCAGGCACTCCACCAGGTGCCGGCTGCTGAACGGCTTCCCGCTGTCCGGCTCGGTCGCCGTGTCGTTCCGTACGCGCAGCTCGACGGGGTCCACCCCACTGGCGCAGGCCAGTTCGTCCATCGCGCACTCCAGCGCGTACATCCCCGACGCCTCGCCCGGCGCCCGCATCCAGGACGGGCTGGGCACGTCGAGCTCGACGACCTTGTGGGTGGTGCGGCTGTTGGGGGAGACGTACATGGTGCGCGAGGGGCCGGCGGCCTGCTCCACGAAGGAGCGGACGGTGGAGGTCTGGGCGGTGACCTCGTGCGCCAGGGCGGTCAGGACCCCGTCCTCGCCGGCGCCGAGCCGCAGCCGCTGGATCAGCGGCGGCCGGTGGCCGACGACCGCCGGGAGCTGCGCGCGCGGCAGCACGACCTTGACGGGCCGTCCGGTGACCCGGGCGGCCATCGCGGCCAGGACCACCTGCGGGCGCGGTGTGCCCTTGGAGCCGAAGCCGCCGCCCACGTGCTCGGAGACGACCGTGATCCGCTCCTTGTCCATGCCGAACAGCCCGGCCAGCGTCTCCCGCACGGCGGTGGCGCCCTGGCTGGAGTCGTGCGCGACCAGGCCGCCGTCGTCCCACCGGGCGGTCGCCGCGTGCGGCTCCATGGGGTGGTTGTGCAGGCCCGCCATCGTGTACGTGGCGTCCACGCGCACCGCGGCACGCGCGTACGCCCCGTCGAAGTCCCCGCGCTCGCGGCTGCCGGGGACACCGGCGTTGGCCTCCTTGGGGACGTACAGCCCCGGGTGGTCCGGGGTCAGCGCGGCGTCGTGGTCCTCGGTCGCGTACGTGACGTCGAGCGCGGCGGCCATGGCGCGCGCAGCCTCCAGGGTGCGGGCGACCGTCAGCGCGACGTACCAGCCGCGGTGCGGCACGCGGTCGTTCTGGAGGATCAGCAGCGTGCCGTCGTCGGCTTCCTTCAGGCGCGGGGCGTTCTCGTGCGTCAGGACGGCGAGGGCGCCGGGCTCGCCGAGGGCGGCGGCCGTGTCGACGGCGACGACCCGGCCGCGGGCGACCGTGGCGGGGACGGGCCAGGCGTACGCGGTGCCGGCCGGGGTGTGCTCGGCGGCGTAGCGGGCGGCTCCGGTGACCTTCGCCCGCCCTTCGAGGCGGGCGGGGCCGGTGTCGTTCGTGGTGCTCGCGGTGTTCATCGGGCGGTCTCCTCGGCTGCCGGGGCGGTCAGGCCGGAGAGGACCCGTACGGCCAGATTCCGCGCGAGCCGCACCTTGAAGGCGTTGTCGCGCAGCGGCTCGGCGGCGGTCAGCTCGGCCTCGGCGGCCTGCCCGAAGGACTCCTCGCCGGCCGGGGCGCCGCGCAGCGCCTCCTCGGCCGCGTGCGCCCGCCACGGCTTGTGCGCGAGCCCGCCGAACGCCAGGCGTACGTCCCGCACGACGCCGTCGCGCACGTCGAGCGCGGCCGCGACGGAGGCCAGCGCGAAGGCGTACGACGCGCGGTCGCGCGCCTTGCGGTAGGCGGACCGGCCCGCCGGCGCGGGCGGCAGCTCGACCGCGAGGATCAGTTCGGCGGGGCGGATGACGGTGTCGCGGTGGGGCTCCTCACCGGGCAGCCGGTGGAATCCGGTCAGCGGAACCGCCCGTTCGCCCTCGGGTCCGCGCAGATGGACGACCGCGTCGAGCGCCGCCAGGGCCACGGCCATGTCGGAGGGGTTCGTGGCGACGCAGTGCGGCGAGTGGCCCAGGACGGCCAGATCGCGGTGGACGCCCTCACGGGCCGGGCACCCGCTCCCCGGCACCCGCTTGTTGCACGGTTTGCCCACGTCCTGGAAGTACAGGCAGCGGGTGCGCTGGAGGAGATTGCCGCCCGTGGTCGCGGCGTTGCGGAGCTGGCCGGAGGCGCCCGCCAGCAGCGCCTGGGACAGCACGGGATAGCGGGCGCGGACGGCCGGGTGGGCGGCGAGGTCGCTGTTGCGCACGTTCGCGCCGATCCGCAGACCCCCGCCGGCGGTCTCCCGGACCTCCGTCAGGGGCAGCCGGCCGATGTCCACCAGCAGGCCGGGGGAGGTGACCCCCAGCTTCATCAGGTCGACGAGGTTCGTACCGCCGCCGAGCGCCATGGCGCCGGGGCTGCCGGCGAGCGCGTCGATCGCCGCGTCGACGTTCTCCGGGCGCGTGTACGCGAACGTCCTCATCGGGTCACGTCCTCGATCGCGGCGACGATGTTCTGGTACGCGCCGCACCGGCAGAGGTTGCCGCTCATCCGCTCGCGGATCTCGTCGGGGGAGAGGGGGACGGGTCGGCCCGCCGGCGTGTCCGGCGGGGACACGTGGGAGGGATGGCCCGCGGCCGCCTCGTCGATCGCGCCGACCGCCGAGCAGAGCTGGCCCGGGGTGCAGTAACCGCACTGGAAGGCGTCGCGGTCGAGGAACGCCTCCTGGAGCGGGTGCAGCGCGTCGTCCCCGGCCAGCCCCTCCACGGTGGTGATCTCCGCGCCGTCGTGGGAGACGGCCAGCATCAGACAGCTGTTCACCCGCCGCCCGTCGGCCAGCACGGTGCACGCGCCGCACTGCCCGTGGTCGCAGCCCTTCTTCGCGCCGATGAGGTCCAGGTGCTCGCGCAGGGCGTCGAGGACGGTCGTCCGGTGGTCGAGGGTCAGGCGGTGGGCGACACCGTTGACGTGGAGGGTCACCGGTGAGGTGTGCGGAGCGGTGTCCCCCGGAGCGGGGGGTCCCGTCGCGGCGGGCCGGTCGGTGGAGGGCTGGTCCGAGGTGGTGGACCGGCCCTGGGCGGGCTGCGCTGCCACGGTGCGCCACCTTTCACTGGTGTCCCGGGTATCCCGTATTCACTGGTGTCTCACCAGCACCGTGACGAGGTCCCCGGTTCGCCTCCGCGCAAACGCGCCCGCCGGGCACGGCACCCGTTCGGCCCCGACGCGGCCGGGGCGAAGGCGTCTGCCCGATGACTGGCTGTGCCCGATGCCGCTGTGCGTCCGGGAGTCGCTTCCCTCGCCCGGTGGGGCTCCGGGCGGGCGTGGTGCGGACCGACGGTGGGGCGCGGTGCGGGCTTTGGCATCATGCGCGTATGGACTTCGAGCCTGTGCCAACCGTAGGCCTCGGTCCGCTGCGGAGAGGAATGCCGCGCCGGGCCGCCGGAGCGCACTCGATGCATGGCTGAGGCCGCGGAACGGCCACGGGCGGGGCGGCGGTACGGGCCTCTGGCGTAACAGCCGGGGGCCCGGCGTGTACGGATGAACGTTGCGTGCCAGGGGCGGCGCGCCGCGGTCACGGACGCGAGGGCGCGGACAACGCTGGGCCGAGCGGTAGGCAGCCCGCGGCAACAGAGTCGAAGGAGTCGAGGAACGTGCTGATGATCGGGCCCTCCCAGGTGGAAGCACTGCTCGACAGGGACGCGTTGATCGAGGCCCTGGCATCGGCCATGGCCGACCTCAGTGCCGGCCACGCGTCGGTGCCCGCGCGGGTCGCCGCCGTGGTCCCCGAGCGTGAGGGTTTCCTGGCCGCCATGCCGGGCCACGTGCCGTCCGCCGGCGCGCTCATGACCAAGCTCGTGTCGCTCTTCCCCCGCAACGCCGGGACTCCGCTGCCCACCCATCAGGCGCTGATCGTCGTGTTCGATCCGGACACCGGCGCGCCGGTCGGAGTGCTGGACGGCACGGTCATCACCGCGGAGCGCACCGCCGCCTGCTCGGCGCTCTCCGCCCGGCTTCTGGCGCGCGAGGACGCGACAGTGCTGGCAGTGCTGGGCACCGGCGTACAGGCCCGCGCGCACGCCCTCGCCATGTGCCGGGTACGTCCGATCCGGAGGATCAAGGTGGCCGGCCGGGACCCGGCGAAGGCGGCAGCACTCGCCGACGAGCTGTCGTCCGTGCTCGACGCCGAGGTCCTGCCCGCCGCCGATTACGCCGAGGCGCTCGACGGTGCCGACATCGTCGCCGCTGCGACCCACTGCGTCGACCCCGTCGTCCGGCGCGACTGGCTGGCCCCGGGCACGCACGTCACCTCGGTCGGTTTCAACCCGGCAGGCCGTGAGGTCGACGACGCGACGGTCGCCGACGCACTGGTGTGCGTCGAATCGCGCGAAGCCGCACTGGCCCCGTTCCCCGCGGGCAGCAACGACCTCCTCCAACCGATCCGCGACGGCGTCATCACCGCCGAGCACATCTCCACCGAGCTCGGAGAACTCGTCACCGGCGACAAGCCGGGACGGGATTCACGGGACCGGATCACCCTCTACAAGTCGGTGGGCGTGGCGGCACAGGACGCCGCGGCCGCGGCTCTGGTCATCAGGGCGGCCCGGGAACGAGGAATGGGAGAGGAGGTCACGCTGCGCTGACGTAGCTGTGCCGCCGCCGGTGAGGGGCGCCGGACCGCTGGAATGATCGCCGAGGGGCCGTTCCGCCAGACTGGCTCTGTGGAACACAACGAAGAAGAGCCGTTGTCCGGTGGGAACGTCAGCGACGGCATCATCCGTGTCGGCGACACCGTGCGCCGACCCGTGGGACCGTGGACTCCTGCCGTGCACGCGTTGCTCACGCATCTGCACGAGGTGGGTTTCCGGGGCGCTCCCCGTCCTCTCGGCATTGACGACCAAGGCCGGGAAGTACTGACCTTCATGCCGGGCGACGTGGTCTGGCCCGACCGGTTCTCTCTGCTGGATCCCGTTCGGCGGCTGGCGCGGGTCGCCCATCTCATCAGGGACTTCCACAGTGCTGTGCAAGGCTTCCCACCGCCGCCCGACGCATGCTGGCGGGTGCTCGTCCCTGCCGAGGGAAGCGAGATCATCGCCCATCACGACCTGGCGCCGTGGAACCTCGTCGTCGGCGGCGAGAACGAATGGGCCTTCACCGCCGAGATGGACCCGGCGGCAGCTGATCGACGGCATACGGTTTCGGGTCCGCACCGGCATCCCCTGGCGAGACGTTCCCGCCGAGTACAGGCCGTGGGGCAGGGTGTACGACCTGTTCCGGCGTTGGCAACGGAACGGCACCTGGCAGCAGATCTTCGCCGCGCTCCTGGCCCGGGCGGACGCGAAGGACCTGATCAGCTGGGACATCAACGTCGACTCCACGGTGTGCCGGGCCCACTACGCCGCCGGGGCGCGACAAAGGGGGGACTTGCAGAAGGAGCCGCCCGGTGGTGGTCGCCAGCGAGCCGGCCGATCACGGGCTTGGACGCTCGCGCGGCGGCCTGACCACCAAGCTGCATCTGGCTGTCGAGCAGGGCCAGAAGCCCATACTGATCGTGATCACGGCCGGGCAGCGCGGCGACTCCCCGCAGTTCGAGGTCGTCCAGGGGCGCATCCGGGTCGCGCGGCTGCGGCCGGGCAGACCGCGCGTTCGTCCCCGGCGGGTACGGCCCGACAAGGCGTACGCCTCCCGCAAGAACCGCGCCTGTCTGCGTCGGCGTGGCATCCGGGGCACGGTCCCAGACAAGGTAGACCAGGCCCGCAACCGTAAGAAGCGCGGCTCACACGGTGGCCGACCGCCTGGTGGAGAGGATGCCGGAGCCCTACGGCGACAACAATCCGGTCGGCTACGTCACGAGCTTCTTCGTCATGCCGTCACAACGGAACAAAGGAGCTGGCTCGGGGCTCCTTGAGGCGCTGAAGCAGCATTCACGCAGCGCCGGCCTTGAGGGCTTGATCATCTGGCCGTCAGAGCGCAGCCCCACTTCTCTATCGGCGCTCCGGTTTCCAGCCTCCAGAGGAACTGGTGGAACTTCCGCTCGACACCTGATGAGATCCACTTCCGATATATCCAGGAGATTGAGCGCCTCGCCCACCGCGTCAGCGTGGAGCTGTCCAACGAGGGCCGGCTCGCGTTCCAGGGGGGATCTGGAAGGGGCGGCCCGTGCAGGAACCGCTGTGCAGGCTGCTGGCGGTCTGGGTCGTGGCAGGAACCGTCGAGCGTAAGGCCGTCCTCAGCCTCACCCTTCGACCCGGCCGACTGGCTGCCGGCTCGGGCGACGGACGGTGGGCAGTTGTGACGAGTGGCTTACTGGTGCTGGCCAGTGGCGTGGTTCAGGAGGCCGTCAGCACGGACGTTGGCGTTCGTGTTGACGGTGGACTGCGAGTCG
The DNA here is from genome assembly GCF_018614525.1 of Streptomyces sp. ISL-11. GTDB lineage: Bacteria > Actinomycetota > Actinomycetes > Streptomycetales > Streptomycetaceae > Streptomyces. The sequence goes on along the minus strand of NZ_JAGGOL010000088.1, from coordinate 16,843 downwards.
CTGTCGATGGCCGCATTCAGCAGGTCGATGTCGGTCAGGATGCGGGTGCTGTTGAGCGTGCCGTCGGCGACTCCTGCTTGTGCTGGTGCAGTGGCGATGATGGCCGCGCCGATCGTGAGAACCGCGGTGGTGAGCATGCTTCGCTTCATCATGATCTGATCAACGGCCGTCGATATTGAAGGTCACCGATGACGACGAGCGATGCAGCATCGTGATCACGGCTGCCACTGTTCTCTCAGACTTCTAATTCCATACGGTTTGTCGAGTTGTCGAAGGCGGCCATGACCGCCTTGCTGGGCGATGACCTCGCTCAAGCCGGCGCCGAAGCCGGTGTCGCTCTCACGGAGTACTTCCTCACCGACAAGGCAAAGTGGGTGTGGCGGTATCGCGTCGGTCAGCTGACCTCGGATCCGGCCGGCGCGGGGTGGCTCACGAAGGCCGTGGTGGCCGATCCGGAAGGTGTCGTCGTGGGGTATGCCGGGTACCACGGGCCGCCGGACGAGGCGGGCATGGTGGAGATCGGTTACTCCGTGGCCCCCGGCTATCGTCGTCAGGGGTACGCCAGGCAGATGCTGACCGAGTTGGTGCGCCGGGCTGTTGCCGAAGTCCGGGTGAGCACCGTGCGGGTGACGATCAGTCCTGACAACACCGCGTCTCTGGCCACGATTTCCGGATTCGGTTTCACGGAGGTCGGAGAGCAAGGGGACGAGGAGGACGGCATGGAACTCATATTCGAAGTTCCCGCCTGAGCCCGACGATCGGCACGCCGCGGACCGGACAACAAGAGTCTCACCGCCGGGGCTCCCCTGAGGCGACCGGCCGGTAAGCGCACACCTGCACCCCGGCCTCGCTGGTGGCCGTGGAGACCAGTCGCAGCGTGCGCAGCGCACCGTCGTCCGGGAAGATCGTCTTACCGCCCCCGAGAATCACCGGCATGATCATGAGCCGGAGCTCGTCGACCAGGCCCTCGCTCAGGAGGGTCCGTACGAGCGTGGGGCTCCCCATGACCAGCAGGTCGCCGCCGTCGGCCTCGCGCAGCTCCCGGATGCGCGAAACGGCTTCGCCGCCGGGAATGCGCCGGGTGTTGGCCCACGTGAGCTCGTCGTCGCCCAGTGTCGCGGACACGACGTGCTTCGGGATGGCGTTCATCCGGTCGGCGAACGGGTCACCGGCCCGCTCGGGCCACGCCGCGGCCATCGTCCGCCACGTACGGCGCCCGAACAGCAGTGCCTCCGCCGTGGACAGCGCGTCGTCGAAAGCGCCGCCCACCACCTCCGGGTCGAAGAACGGGTGGGGCCAGCCTCCGTGGGCGAAGCCGCCGTCGGTGTCCTCCTCGGGTCCGCCCGGTGCCTGTACGACGCCGTCCAAGCTCATGAACTCGCTGACCACGATGCGCATGGGACTCGCTCCTCTTCCTCGCTCCACAGGGCTACGGCCCGTACTCGCGCCGCATGGTCGATCATCACATCGACCACTGACAACGCCCCGGGTGACGGGGGACCGTTGTCAGTCGTCCGCCCCGCCGGACCGATCACCCCCGCGCCCCACCGTCCGCCACAGCGCGGTCATCCCCACCGCCAGGACGGCCAGCGCCACGACCACGATGACGACCTTGATGGCGGAGTCCACCAGCAGGTGGTGGACGACGTCGGACGACTCCGTCGCCGCGCCGGTCATCGCCGGCCGTCCCGGCGACGAGTCGTGGACCCGTTCTCCAGCCGCCGGGCCGCCGCGCGCAGCGCGGCCTTCACCGCCGGGTCCGCGTACCGACGGGCCTGGTCGAGCCTTCCCCTGCGCTTGAGGGTCAGGGCGACGGCGAAGGCGGCCAGCGCGAGCACCACGAGGCCGCCCGCTGCCACACCGAACCTGAGCAGCATGAAGTTGAGGTACGTCTCCATGAGGAACCCCTCCGGTCATTTTTCTATCACAGGCGTGATATATCGACGTCCCCTTTGTATCACATGCGTGATAGAAAGGGGTCATGCCGAAGTACGTGGATCCGGAGACCCGCCGCCGCGACGTCGTCGACGCCCTGTTCCGCGTAGCGGTCCGCGACGGTCTGCAGCGCGCCTCGCTGCGCGCCGTGGCGGACGAGGCGGGGCTCAACATCGGTTCCCTGCGCCATTACTTCGCCAGCCAGCAGGAGCTGATGAACTTCGCGATGCAGTCGATGCTCGACCGGCTCGGCAGCCGGCTGATCCAGCGCGTCGAGCAGATCGGAGAGCTGCGCCGCCACCCCCGCACCGAACAGCTCCGGCTCGCGGCCGACCTCCTGGCCGAGCTGCTGCCCCTCGACGAGCGCCGCCGCGCCGAGGTCACCGTCTTCCTCGACTTCAACGCCGCCGCGCGCACCAACCCGGACTTCGGCGACCTCTCCCGCCGGACCGCCGCCGGCGCGAGAGAGCTCGTACGCCGCGTCCTCGTCCGGCTCGCCGAGGCCGGAACCCTGCGCACCGGCCTCGACATCGACGTCGAAGTGGAGCGCCTCACCGCGCTCCTCGACGGGCTCGGCCTCAGCGCCGTACTGCACCCGGACATCGTGAGCGCCGGGACGTGCGTCACCGTGCTGCGCGCGCACCTGGACGACCTGTCGTCGCCCGTCGCGCCCCCGCGCTCGGCGCCCTGACCGGACGGCTCCCGCCGGGTCAGGTGGTCGCCGACGCCTGCTCCGCGGCCCGCTGCCTGGCCGCGGCGGCCCGGGCGGAGTCGCCGAGGTGTTCGGCGAGACGGGCCTGGGCGTTCCAGTTGTACGGGCACGTCGGCCGCAGGCTGATCCGCTCGCTCAGCAGCGTACGGGCGAGATCCTCGCGCCCGGCCCGCAGCGCCGCCTCCACCAGCGTCTTCTGCACCGCGTCCCGCTGGGCATGACTGCCACCGAAGATGTGCAGGCGGTAGCGGAGGGGGAAGAGCAGGTCGACGGTCTCGTCGTACCGCCGCTGCCCGTACGCGACGAGCGCCCGGCACACCGGCAGTCCCGCCTCGGCGGTCATCGCCGCGTTGGAGACCCCGGAGAGCCTCGGCCCGGTGGAGCGGAGCCAGGTCTCCCGGTCGCGGACGAGTTCCTCGGCTTCTCGGATCCGGTCCGCGCCGACGTACGCCATGACGGCGTGGAGGTCGTTGAAGACGTAGTACGCGCTGTCGTGCCGGCCCGCCCACGCGTCGGCGAGCGCCGCCCAGCGGCCGCCCGTGTCGGCGCCCGCCAGATACAGCCGCCAGAGCAACGAGGCGGCGTCCAGCAGTTCCATCGCGACGTCGGCCGATCCCTCGTGGCGCACGGCGGAGTCGTACACCTCCAGGACCCGGTCGGTCCGGCCCGTCTCCAGTACGTAGAGGGCGTAGTGCCACCAGTTGTGGACGTTCAGGTAGTTGCCGTCCGCCCAGTGATCCGCGCGGTCGTCGAGGTAGCGGATCCCCTGCGCGAACCGGCCCTGCATCTCGTAGGCGTGGACGACCGCGTGAATGCCCCACACGTCGCGCGCGTCGCGTTCGACCGCTTCGAGCCCCGTCTGCTCGGCCCAGCCGTAGTGGCCGCACTCCTCCAAGCCGAAGGCGTACATGCCCAGCAGGAACCCGTAGCGCGGGTCGTCCCTGTCCCACGCGGAGAGCACGCCACCGATACGGTCGCGCAGCAGCGTGGCGTTTCCCGTGAAGAAGTCGACCTGATGGCCGACCGCCAGGGCGAGGACGTCCCGCGGATCCGTCACGCTGATCTCACCGAGGATGCGGCCGGCCCGGTGCAGATCGCCGTCCAGCCAGGAGGCGGCGGCCGCGAGGTGCATGCGCTCCTGAGGTGTCACATCGGCGAGGCGCATCCTCTTCCGGTACGCGTCGAAGGACCCGCGGACCCCGGCCGCGCCCGTCTCCTCCGTCCCGAGCAGGCCGAGGTACGTGGTGAGGACGTTCCCCATGACCGAGTCCGGTGAGTCGCGTACCGCGGCCTCGGCCTCCGGCACGACCTCTTCGCGGAAGTGGAGCAGGTGGTCCAGGGCCTGCTCGTAGTGGCGCATGGCGTCGGCGCTGGTGTTGGTGTACGTCACCGGGGTCGTCCGGAGCTTGGTCTTGGGGTTGGTCTTGGGGTTGGTCTTCGCCATCGCCTGGGCGTGCCGGTTCGTTCCCACTCGGTTCCTCCCGCGCGGCCGCCGCGGCGGCTCTTGAGGCCAGTGCTCCGCCGCCCCCTGCACGTGCGGGCGGCGGCCCTCCATGCCTGCCCTCTCGCGCGGGTCCGAATGCGGCCGGGGGCTTGCCGGCTACGGGCTCGAACGAGCCGGGAGCGTCAGCCGGCAGCCCGCCTACGCCCCCATGAGTGGTGGGCCAGGTCCGATCTCCTACGCGCAGACGTCAGACTGGCGGGATGAGTGTGGTGATCGACATCTCGGATCTGCCGCTGGAACGCGTCTCCTTCGCCGTTTCCCCGCTGGCGGAGCTGGGCGCCCTTTTGCATGTCCTGGCCGAGCCCTCGCACCATCCCGGCCTGCGGGAATGGGCTGCCGAGACCACGGGCGCACTCTCGCCGGATCTGGCCGACCGGCTGCACGAGGCGGACATCCTGTGGCGTTCCACCCGCTCGGACCTCTTCCTGCCCAGCGGCGGCGTCGGCGATCTGAGCGGGGAGCTCGACGCGCTGGACCGGTTGGACGACGATTCCTTCGTGGTCGCCGCAGTGGAGATCTCCTGCTCCACATCCTTCGGCCACCCCAGACCGTCGCCCCTGCGCGATACGCGCGACCGGCGGCGGGCCCGGGAACTCGCGGCGGCTCGCGGACTGCGGCAGGCGGCATTCGCCGACCGGTTGCTCGATGACCCACCGGCGGTGCGGGCCTGGCTCAGGAACCTGCTGGAGGACTGCGAACAGGCTTTCTTCGGCGAGGTCTGGCAGCGTGTCCGGGCGCAATTGAGCGCCGACGCCCGGGACAAGACGCAGGTTCTCGGACGCCAGGGGCTGGCGCAGGCCCTCGCCGCGGTGTCACCCGCCATCTCCCTCGACAGCGCTCACGCCCGTATCGTGATCGACAAGCTGCAGGACGGGCGGGTGACAGGCACCGAAGCCGGGCTCGTCTTCCTGCCGACGGCCTTCGGGTGGCCGCACTTGGTCGTCCGGGACGCCCACGGCGACCGACCGGTCGTCCAGTACCCGGCCGCACTCCCGAACGAATCGCCGTCCCTGCCGCTGGAGACGGTCCAGCAGCGGCTGGAGGCGGTCGCCCACCCTGTCCGGCTCCGTCTGTGCAGGACGCTCGCCCGGGGAGCGCACTCGACCACGGAGCTGGCCGACGCCTACGGTCTGACACCCCCGGAGGTGTCCCGGCACGTGGCCGTCCTGAAGAAGGCCGGCCTCATCAAGACCCGGCGGGAAGGCCGGTACGTGCTCCATGAGCTGGACCTCCAGCTTGTCAGCCGACTCGGCCCCGACCTGCTGGGGAATGCGCTGCGCTAGCTCTGTCTCTCAGAGCTCGTCACCGTGATCACGGTCGGGCTCCGTCCCGTGCGGTCCCTTCCGGGCGTGCGGTCAATGCGGCGCGGGCGTGCTGTCCCGATATGGGTCTGAGATGCCGCGTCAGGTCTACCCCCATTTCGATCTCGCCCGCCACGACGTCACCCTTGCCAGCGCTGGGCACTCGCCGCCGCTCCTGCGGCACTTGGACCACCGGGCCACGCCGTCGACATCACCCAGCGCCCTGGATGTGAGGAGGGGATGCCGCCAGATGAAATGACCGAGTGGCACCTCACGCAAAGGGACGCCCTCACGCGAATGAAGGCGCCCCCAATCGGTTATGGCGTCAGCGTGTCATGTCAACTCTCCGCTTCGGCGATCGCTGTCACCAAGCCCTGGGCCAGAGCGATGACGTTTTCTCGGAACACCCCGATCCGCCGGTAGAAAGCTTCCTCCGATAGGACCTGATTCCATGACACCACAAGCGCAGCATGGAGGGTGTGGAGATCGTCCATGCCGCATCGGAGGGGTGCCCCCGCCTCTGCCGCCGTTAGCTTTGCGGACAGCTCGGCGAGCCCTTCCCGAGTTTGTCCGACTTGCAGTCGCAAGCAGATGTCGGGTGCTTGCACATGCTGCATGAACGCAACTACCCAGCGGAACGTATCAAGCTGGGCGGGCGTCAGCGTCAGTGCATACCCGCCTTCGGCTACTTTGAGTTTGATTCGTGTTTTCACGGCAGCGGAATATACCTGCCGCTGTGATAGAAGTCATTGGCGCTATATTTGTAGGCGTGAGTCATTCTTTCCTGAATGATGATGATGACTCCTTTTTCGTCGTCATAGGCGACCTTTGTGTCAGGCTTACCTTTTTCGTAACGCGCGGCCTTACCCTTCCAATGGCTCAGGTATTCAGCCAGAGCCTGTGCGTTGTGTCCAATGCCAGGAAGGGAATGATCCGCAGCACTTCGGGACCCATCGTGCATGCGCTGGAAATTGTAGTCAACTCCATCAGCAATGTCAGGGCCGAACTTCTCGTCGATGAGGTCGAAAACCTCATCGTTGAGGCCGCCGGTTCCTGGATCCATGCCCGGACATTCGTGCGCAGGATCTGTGCCCAGAACAGTAGCTGATGCGTTTCGTTGTACATTCCCCACTCCGCTTTGCCGCGCGGCAAGTGCACGCTTCGGGACGCAGGGCGGATCGTTTTTAGGCTTGTTCTTCGCGTCCTTGATGGTCGTGCGGAGGCGCTCAAGTGTGCGTTTTGCCCAAGCGCTTTCCTCGAAGAACTTGCCGATCCCTGAGCCGATGGCCACGAGGGCCTTACTGACAGCTGGCAGCTTGCCGACTACGGCGAGAAGGCTTGCCACATTGACCAATGACCACAAGCAGCCTTCAACATCACCGCGCGCAAAGCACTTACGCGCATCGTTGACGCCGACTACCTCAAGGAGAATCTCGCCGCCATTCTCCTTGACCCAGTCAATGACATCTTTGGCAGCTAGTGCGCGCGCCTTGCGAAACTGATCAACGCAGGTTTGCCCGCAGACATCGCGCAGGATCTTCTCCTCATCAGAGGTCAGATCTGATCCTGCATCAGGATGGCTATTGTTAGCCCGCGCTACACGGGCAGCCTCCAGGTCCCTGCGCTGCTGCTCTTCGGCCCGAGTGGCTGCTTGGTCAGCTTGCTTGGCATGGTCGCGGGCATTCTCTGCGTATTTTTCAGCGGCCGTGGCGTCCTTGTCCGCCATCGTCGCCACCTCACGGGCGCTCCCGGCATCCTTCTCTGCGCTATCAGCCGCCTTCCGGGCGCTGTCGGCATCCTTCTCGGCGTCGGTGGCGCTCCGGCGGGCGGCAGTTGCGTCAGCCTCTGCTTCGCTGGCAGCAGCATCGGCTATGAGAGCGTCGGCCTTGGCCTGCGCGTCATACGTATCGGTGTTGGTTGCGGCTTTCTGTGCTGCTGCCGCGGCGTCGGCGGCCTGGCCGGCGTAGGTTCGGGCGTCTGTCAGGGACTGGGCCGCCTTTGCGGCGTCCTCGGCCGCACTTGCCATCGCCTCGGCTGCGATCTTGGCGTCTTTGTCGGCCTTGGCGGCAAGTTCCCGAGCTTCCTTGGCGGCTCGTGTTGCTTCAGCCGCTTTGGCTTTGGCTGCTGCGGCCTGTTGCTGCGAGAGCGTTTTGGCTGTTTGCCCCACCAGGACCGCAAGGCCTGCCGAGCTGTCGATCTCTCGATACGGGGTGCCCAGGCCGATGGCGATGTTCGCGGGTTTGATTGTTTCGGCGGCGGAGTCGCGAGCGGCGGCGGCTGCCGCCACCGTGCCGTAGGCGCGGCCCGTCGCTGCAGCGCTGGATACTTGCGCCTTGTCCGCCTCGGTCCGTGAAGCAGTTGCTTCCTTCCGCGCGGTAGCGGCGGCTTCTGCCGCTTGTTTAGCCAGTTTCTCAGCCTCTCGGACGTTGCCAGCAGCATGCTGGGAGGCTTCGATGGCTTCAGCGGCTGCGGCGTGCGCTGTCAGCACTGCTGCACCGGTCACAGCAGCGTCGGCCGCGGCTCCGTCCGCTGCGGCGCGGGCTCGCTTCGCGGAGCCCTCGGCCTTCGTCGCGGCTTCGCGGGCACCGATCGCGGCCTCGGTTGCCTCGTTTGCGGCAGATCGCGCCTTCGTGGCTGCGTCAGCGGCGTCGGTGGCCTCGGCTTTGGCGGAGTTCGCCGCGCTTCTGGCTTCCTTCGCGTCCGCTGTTCCCTCAGCTGCCGCGGCAGCCGCCTCCAGAGCCTTCGCACGTGAGGCTGTGCTGTTCTTCTTCCGCTCTGCTGATTCCGCTGCCTCTCGCGCCAACCATGCTTTGTTTTCCGCCTCTTCAGCGGCCTTAGCCTTGTCGGCCGCTGTTTTCCCCGCTGCTTCTGCCCCTGTCAGTGCGGAGGCTGCACGCTCTTTCTGCTCCTGGGCTGTCTTGTCGGCCGCTGCTGCCTTCGCTCGTTGCTCGTCGGCTTCCGACCGGAACTTGGCTGCGTTTCGTCGTTCCTGCTCGGCGATGGCTCGCTTGTCGTGCGCGTCACCAGCAGCCTTCTTAGCGGTCTTCTCCGCCCCCTCCGCCTTTGCCTGGGCTGCGGTGGCTTTGCCTGCTTGGTTTCGGGCATCAGTTGCCTGCTTTGCCGCACCCGTGGCTGCGGCTTTTGCCTGAGCGGCTGCTTCGACGGCGGCAGCACGGTGGTATTCCGCCTGTACCGCGTGGGCCTGCGTCTCAGCCAGGGCGGCGAGGGTCTTGACATCGCCACCCGTTGCACTCATGGCACTTGCTGCTGTCTTGGCCGCCTTGGCTGCCGCTTCCGCCGCGGCGGCAGTTGCCTTGGTTACTTGCGCTGACTGCTGGGCATAGGCCAGCCCACGTCCCTGTGGGGCGCCTGCGGCGTCCGCGACCTTGCCCGCCTCGGCCTGCGCTTTGTCTACTCTCGCAGCTGCCGCCTTCGCCGCGCCGGCTGCCTTTTCTGCGTTTTCCACGCGCATGTGGTTTCCGACCTGCATGCCGGACATGCGGGCATCAACCTGCATCCAGAGGTTTTTGTCTTTGGGTCCGCGGCTGGGGTCTCGTTTCTTTTCTTCCAGCCAGTACTTCTTCCACGTGAGCAGCGCGTCCATCATCCATGCGTCGCCAACGAGGGTCACCATCTCGTCTGTTGCCGTCTGAAGATTTTTGGCAGCCTCTGATTCCGCTGCTACGATTTCAGACCTTTGCTCCGCCTGGCCCGCCAGCTCCGCTTTCCACTCCTCATAGGCTCTGCTGACCACAGAGTCGAAGGTGGACTTAAACGGATCCAACGGATTCTTGCTGTCGCACTGAGCCCAGCGGGCCTTGAGGGATTCAACCTCAGTGCGGAATTCCACCGAACCTTCGGTGGGGGCCGCCTTCAAGTACCCCCCGTACTCAATGAACCGACGGTAGTCGTCGGCCGACTCCGGGGGGAACCATTGAATCAGTGTCTGATCGTCACTGCTGAGCGACTTCTCGACAGTGGCTAACAGCTGCTTCGCTTCCTTGGTCGGCTGGGGCGTCGGCTTGTACTCATGCAGGTTGACACCATTGCCGTTGAAATACTGGGTGATCGCATCACCGAAGGCGGGCGGATGGTAGAACTTCTCCTCGCCCCAGTAGTCCAGCGCGAAGGGATGGATCACCTTTTCCCATGTGTCGCGACGTTCGGACCACTTGCGCTTCAGCGCGTCTGTCGCGTCCCCATCGCGGTGAGCAGCATCTCCCAGGGGGCCGGCGCCGAACCAACTCTTGTCCACCGCATCGCGCATTGCGTCATCGGGACCGTCCCACACTTTCTGGGCCGCTAGTTTGGCCTCCGGGCCCCTGGCGTTCAGGAACGCACCCAGGAGGCACCGGTCGGTTCGGGCCTGTGTGCCCAGATCGGACCGTTGCCGGCCCCACTCGTCCGTGGGGCCGGCGCCACGCTTGGGGGTCGGAGCGCTGAGTAAGCCAGGTGGGGCTGCTTGGGCAGTTACTGCAAGCGTCAGCGTTGCGACCGTCGCGAGCGTCAGACCTCGCCCGCAGGAAGATAAGACGTGTCTTTTCCTGCCCTCCCTGGATAATCTTCGTTTCAGTGCCGACTTTATTTTGCGCGTCATTGCCCCTCCTGGGCATGTGATGGAACGCTTCAAGGCAGCTGCGCGAATCCGCTCGAAAGAAGGCCGCTTTCCGGCATCTGTAAACTTCAGTGGGCGCCAGAGACATGGGCGTGTTGAGCGGAGTGCCCGATTTCAGATTCGGGTCACGTCGTGTAATGCTCAGCCCGTCAGGCTCATGGAAATCTTGGCCAGTTGGTACGCAGGGAGCATCCGTTCGTGCTCACTGCTGTCGAGTCCACCAAGCTGCAAGATGATCGCTCCCTGCGGTGCCTCGACGGCGAGGGCGCGTTCTTGCTTGGCCTCTGTGAGGCCTGGTGCCGTGTTGAGATAGGTCACCTCAGCCGCGGCCAAGGAGCTCGCCTTGGTGTCTCTGTATTTAGCTTTGCTCGCTTGTGAATCCTTAGCCATGAACGCCTGCAAGGTCTGCCTTGCGCTCATTCCGGCAGGTGCATGAGTCCAAACACGCAGAAATCCCACGTAACCAGCCGGCTTTGCGTCGATTTCACATGCGAGCTGGACGGGTCCTTGCCGCACTGGCCCGCCCGAAGCCGGGTCCGAATCCACCAACTTCGGCTTCCAGGACTGGGCAAGTCGAAACGTCACCGGCAGCACACACGGGCTGCCTTTCCCGCCAACGGCCTCTTGGCCAGCAGGCGCCACCGTCTTGTCACCCCACGCGTCATCCGCACGGCCGGCCCTCGATGGCGAAGACGGTTCCTCGTCATCACCTGACGGGGAGCCACATCCACTCAGCGCCCCTAGAAAGAGAGCAGCACACGTTGCTGCCCTTGCAAAACCCCGAGCCCCCACATCAAACCCCTAGAGCTAGTGATCCCCCCGATCACGCTGCGCCAAATTAGCTCTCGGGCTTAGCGAGGTCAAGCATTTACCGCGAGTAATGGATCAAGGAATGGGCTGGATAGTAGGTTGCCGATTGATGCCTCACCAGCTCATCGGTTCGCCATTTGGACGCAGTTCTAGGGCCCTTGCGCACAAAGGCATCCGACTGGCATAGATTTCTTTCAGTCCTTGAGGCGCGACTTAAAGCCAATAAGATGCGCCCCAGGGTGCGGCAACCCGTTCCCCCGCCAGCGCGCTGATTCCACACCCTCCGGCCGTCGATGGCTGTCCAGAGCGTGCTTGGTGGCGAAAAACAGCAGTGGCCAAGCCGGTCAGAGATGAAGCCGTTCGCCCCAACAGCGCGCACATAGGCCATATCACCCTCGCACACTCCAACCCCTCGACCTGCCCGACCAGAAGATGTGGCGCATCGACCGCACGGCCGACTACGGCGCCTTCCAGGACGCGGCCCGCGGCCGGGTCCTCGACCTCGCCCGCATCGAGCGGCACTGGGAGGACGCCCTGCGGATCATCGGCTCTATCCACACCGGCGCGCTGCGCGCGTACGACGTGATCCGGATGCTGTCGCGGGACGGGCGGCCGACCCCGCTCTGCGACGCGATCGCGCACTACGGGCGGATCGTCAAGTCCCTGCACATCCTGCGCCTGGCCGATGAGCCAGGCTGTCGCAGGCAGATCAAGATGCAGGCCAACCTCCAGGAGAGCCGCCACTCCCTCGCCCGGAAGATCTTCCACGGCCGCTCGGGGCAGCTCGGCGAGTGATCGCCGCTCATGGGAGACGCCGACCAGCCCCTGCTGCGGGCTGGTCCCCGGGGCCGCGGTTGGGTTGCTTAGAAGGTCACGTGTGGCTGCTGCCGGGGCAGTTCGGCCTGCCGCACCGCGTCGGAGGCCAGGGCGATGGCCACGCCCAGGCTGGCGACGAACACCGGGGCGGCGCCCCAGGCTCCGATGGCAGCGCCGACCAGCGGGTAGCTGGGGGGCGAGACCGACCATGGTGAGCATGAGGCGGAGGTGACCCGGCCGAGATAGGCCGGGTCTGCCGCGGTCTGTATGAGGGCGTTGTCCAGACTGCCGAAGACACCCGCGTTCAGCCCGATGACCGCGGCCAGCATCACGGCGAGCCAAAGGGTAGGCACCAGCGCGATGGCGGCCGCGCCCGCACAGCCCACGAGCAGCGTCCCGGCCATCAGCAGGCCGGCACGGGGCAGCCAACCGGCGATGGCAAGCAGCGCGGCGCTGGCCGCGGCTCCTGCGCTGAAGCTGCTGAGGATCCAGCCGTAACCGGAAGGGCCCCAGCCGCGTTCGGCGTTCAGGAGCACCATGCCGACGTTGAGTGGGCCGGTGAGGCCGCGTTCCCAGATGGCGCCGGCGACAACGAGCGGGCCGATGAGGCGGTGGCGGCGGATGCAGCGCAGGCCGTCGAGCAGTTCCTGCCGCGCGGTGCCGGGCTCCGTCCGCTCGGCGTCGCTCGCCACGACGGGTCGTATCCATATCGTCAGCAGGAGTGGCAGAGACAGTGCGATGAGCAGGCCGGCGACGATGAAGGCGGCAGCAGGTCCGCCGAGTCCCATGGCCAGGCCGCCGATCGGGGGCCCGCGATCTGGCTGAGGCGCGTCGACAACGTGCGCATGCCGGTGACCCGGGCCAGCACGAAGTCCTCGCGCGGGGCGCCACGGCGCCGGGTGCGAAGGCCGGGTGCCCTTCGCCTTCATATGGCGGTGAGCTTCAGGGTTCCCCCTGACGATTGGTGTACGTACACTGTGGCACCCGGTGTACGTACACCGTAAGCGTTTCGCCTAGATTCCCGTACGTACACCGGGTTACCGTTCCCCCATGCCAAACGCCCCTCGCACACCACATCGATCAATCCGCATCTCGGACGAGGACTGGGCCGACCTCGCAGCACGAGCCCCGGGCGGCGACCGCGCCGCGGTCATCAAGGACCTCGTTGGCTGGTACCTGCGCCGACCAGGGGCGAAGCTACCGGCCCGCCCTGACATTCCCATGAAGCCCGCAGCGGAGGAGTGGTGACCGTGCATCTCGTGGCGTTCCTCCGCGCCCGCCTCGACGAGGACGAGCAGACCGCGCGAGCGGCGCAGCCCGCCCCGTGGGTCCGCCACGACCATGTGGCCGGCGTGCACGCCAACGACGCCACCGACGAGCGGCCGTACGGCTCGGCGGTGGCTGACTGCCGCCGGGTACCGGGCGGGTATGGCGTGACGAACGCCGAGCACATCGTCCGCCATCAGCCGGCGCGAGTCCTCGCCGACGTTGCGGCGCGTCGGGCCGTCCTTGACCTGTACGAGGAACCGGAGGCAAGCGACGCGCTCCCCGACTCCGTGAACCGCTTTACGAGTTCCATCCAGCGGCACGTGATCGGAGAGGTGCTGCCCCACCTTGCTCTGCCGTACGCCGATCACCCGGACTACCGCGAGGAATGGCGGCCGTGACCTGGTTTCCATGGCGCCGAACCTCCCGCGATCCGAAGCGTCGGCCGGGCCGCCTCAGAATCGCGGTGCTGGAGCACGAGCTCCTCGACGTGGAGCCGGAGTCCGGGACCGCCGCCGACCTTGCGGTCTGCCTCCGCAGGCTGGCTGTTGCCGGCGAGCCCGCATTGCCCGGCTGACGGTAGGCCAGGGGTGCCGTGGACAGGGCGTGCGGAGAGGATCACCCCCTCGTGGGTCAGGGTCCGACCCTGTGGGATAGAACGGTGGCGCAGCGTCGTGGAGAGGGAGGGGTGGCGTGAGCGACACGATGCGGTTGACCGCTTCAGGGATGATCAAGGCGTCCATGGGGATGGTCGACGTTGTGATGAAGGGTGCGCGCGACACCGCGGTTGCCCTTGGCAGCGAACTCACGAAGCAGAAGGGGATGGCTGGCGACGATGACGCCGGCCGGGCCTTCGCCAAGGTGTACAAACCCGCGGCGTCGACCACCCTGGACCAGATCGGCTTCAGCGCTTACATATTTGGAGCCACGGGTCAGGCGCTGATGCGGACCGCTCGGGAGTTCATGATCACCGAGGCGCGCATCTTCACGGGTTTCAGCGGTCAGGAGGCCGACTTCACCGAGGGGATGGGAGATCCAGGGAAGGATTGCACGCGGTCGTTCCTGGGTCTCGGTAAAGAACTGCCTGACGTCGTGGGCGACACGGCGTGGTACGAGCAGTATAAACCGGGCGGTGGCAGCCGATACCGGGGAGACCCTGAGAAAGCTCGTGCCGTCGCGGGCAGCTGGCGCCACGCGGGCAAACTGATGGAACGATTCTTCGGCGACGCCCAAGTGTATGCCGCGACAGCCAAAAAGGCCCACGCCGGCGAGGCCGCCAGAGCCTTCGACACCTACTTCAAGCACACGGTCGGATTCGACGAGCCACCGAGCCAGGCACAACAGGACGAGCCGCTCGTCGGGAATCTCGTAGCGGCCTGCCATCAGCTGGCCAAGGCATGCGACAAGTACGCGGACCACATCGAGGCTGCACTGGTCCAGATCCTGACGAACAAAGCCGAGCCCTTTCGTATCGACCCTCCGTGGAAGTCACCGATTTTCGGTGGCAACGGCGACGACGGCGGCCTGCATCTCGCGGTGTCTCAAGACCCGTACATCCACAGACTCGGCGATGTGGCTCACGCGCTCGACTCTGCTCAGGCGCGCGTCCGGCTTCCCGGCCCTTCGGGCGGCCCCGGGTGGCACCCGCCCCTCCTGCCCGGCGTACCGTCAGTCACGCCGCTCCCTCTCACCCTCGCCTCGTACACGACCAGCTTCCCCACGGGTAGCGGGTACAACACGGGCGTCCCATCCCGGGATCCGTTGCCGCCGGACCCGACGCTGAGCGCTCTGCTGAGTCCGGCGGAGCAGACGCGGTTCCGCACATGGATGAATACGCTTCCTGCTGGCGGGTTCGCCGGTGGGGGCGACCAGACCCGTCCCGAGAACGCGTATCAGCTGCGCACCGCCGGCTACCCGGAGCGTGAGCTTCCCCTGCCGGCTGAGGCCATGGGCAGAAGCGGCAAGGGCCTCATGGCTGATGGGCTCCGGCCGGCTGATGGTTACGCGGTCGAAGCGAAGTACGTTCGTAAGCCGAATTGCGAGAACCCCACGACGTTCCGGCACCTGGACGCGGTTGACAAAACGCTCGGCACGGCGCCGAAAGTGGACGCGAACGGCAAGGTGAAGTTCGACCCGCGCCGCGACGGCATGTACGTCAGCGACGAGAGAGAGCTTTCCCGTTACAAAGCCGCCATCACGCATTCGCCCAAGGAGCTCAAAGGGCTGGAGATCGTCACGAATGACAAGGACTCCACCGCCTACTGGCGCAGCATGATGCTCATGACCGGAGTCAGCGGCCATACCCGATACGTACCGTGAGGTGATAGACGTGAATGAACAGAGCGTGATCAGGACGACCTTCGTCTTCCACCCTCCCCTGGATGACGCGCTGGCGTGGAACCTCAACCTGGAGGACCTCGCGCAACGCATTGAGCAGTCGTTCCCGGAAGCTTCCACGAAGAACGAGGGCGAGCTCGGCCCGCGCCCTTCCGCCACACTTTCCTTTGAAGTCCAGATCGCTGACGGCGTATGGCTGGAAGGTTTGGCCACGACCTCCTTCGAGGGGATGGGCTCCGTGATGATCCTGGGAGCATCCGCCGAAGAAGCAGCCGTGTTCGCGGCCTGGCTGCGCGACTCTGTTGCACCCTTCCCGGAGCTCGTCGAGTTTTCGAGCGAGTTGGCTATGAACAACGGTGATGAGTCGGTGTGGCGCTTGCCTGAGTCGGGATCGGTTGAAGAGATCGCTGAGGCGCTCCATCGGCACCTTGAAGCAGCAGACCAGCTTTGAGAAGCTTGAAGAGCCGCCTTCGGCTGGTCAGCGGCTGACGCTCGTCTCGCAGCGCTCGCGCAGCGGGTGCCCCGGCCGCGCCCCGTTGGTGCCGCACATGGTCCTGGCGGGTGCTGGCGTTGGTGCCGGGGCCGGCGCGGTGGACGTAGCGGGCGAACACCCGCTCGGCGACAGCCGGGCCGAGGATTGCGGATCGGATGCGTGCGTACTTCTCGTCGGTGGTGTGGGCATCCCAGTGAGCCCGCGGGTCGTCGACCTCAACGGGCTCGACGTAGGCGAATAGCTCATGGTCGCGGGGTGTATGTGCCAGGACAAGCGGGCGCCGGCGGCCTGGACGTACAGCAGTTGCCAGCCGGGTTCGTCGGTGTCGGTGGCGGGGGTGATGACGGCGGGATGCAGGGGTGCGAGCCAGGCGGTGAGGCGCGCGCTCGCGGTAGGCGCCGTCGCGTTCGGTCTCGGCGGTGGCAAGTTGCTCGCGGAGCTGCTCCTCGTACCGGTCGGCGTCGTTTTTGTGGAGCTGGCGGGTGCGTTCGACGCCGGCGGCCAGGTTGGCCCACTTCTGGCAGTCGGTACAGCCTGTCCGGACAGTGTCCGGATCGGTGGGCTCGGGTGTGTCCGGGCTGAGGTCGAGGGCGCAGTGCCGATCTGGGCGTTGGTGCGTCCCCGGGCGAGGCCGACGGCGATCTGAATGCGGCGGGCAGTGAGCATCAGCGGCCGTCCTCGGAGGGGTGTCCGGGCAGTGTCCGGATCCGTGTCCGGGCGGCTGCTGGGGTGTCGTCGGCCCAGATGAGGTGGGTTGCTCCGCCGTGGCCGTGGCTGTTGACAGCGATGGCGTCGTCGAACCGGCCCCAGTGGACGGTCGAGGGTCGGGGGTATCGGCATCGGATGGAGGCGGTGCTGTCGGGCCAGAGGCATCCGGCGACGACGGTGCCGGAGACGCCGGAGTGGTCGTGCGACTGAGCGCTTCAGCTAAACGATGTCCCGTAAGGGGCTGTTTGAGCAGGCTGAGGTGCTTCGCGTGCTCTCGCGGGCTATCCCGCGAGGGCGAGGTTGTGGAGTCGGGCGATGCCGAGCATGGCCTGATGGACACCGTCGC
>NZ_JAGGOL010000087.1 GCF_018614525.1 Streptomyces sp. ISL-11 | reverse complement strand
GGCCCGCCCGCGCCTCCCGGCCGGCCCGTGCGGGCGCCGGCGGCCCGCGTCGGCCCGGACCCCCGCGCGGCACCCTCCTGGGCGGCCTGAGGGGCCTTCACAAGCGCGCCAGGCGCGCCTGGGACCGGCCGCTGACCGCGTACTACCTGGTGCTCGGCGGCTCCATGCTGATCCTCGTGCTCGGTCTGGTGATGGTCTACTCCGCCTCCCAGATCAAGGCCCTGCAGAACGGCCTGCCGCCCAGCTTCTTCTTTCGCAAACAGCTGCTGGCCGCCGCCATCGGCGCCGTCATGCTGCTCGCGGCCGCCCGGATGCCCGTGAAGCTGCTGCGGGCCTTCGCCTACCCCGCGCTCGCCGGCTCGCTCTTCCTGCTCTGCCTGGTCCAGGTGCCCGGCATCGGGCAGACCATCAACGGCAACACCAACTGGATCTCCCTGGGCGGCCCCTTCCAGCTCCAGCCCAGCGAGTTCGCCAAGCTCGCCCTCGTCCTGTGGGGAGCCGACCTGCTGGCCCGCAAGCAGGACAAGAAGCTCCTCACCCAGTGGAAGCACCTGCTGGTGCCGCTGGTGCCCGTCACCTTCGTGCTGCTCGGCCTGATCATGCTGGGCGGCGACATGGGCACCACCGTCGTCCTGACCGCCGTGCTGCTGGGGCTGCTGTGGGTGGCCGGAGCGCCGACCAGGCTGTTCGCCGGGGTGTTCGGCGTCACGGCCGTGCTCGCCGTCCTGTTCATCAAGACCAGCGCCAACCGCATGTCCCGCCTCGCCTGCATCGGCGCGACCGAGCCCGGCACCCACGACCAGTGCTGGCAGGCCGTGCACGGAATCTACGCCCTGGCCAACGGCGGCTGGTTCGGCGCCGGCCTCGGAGCGAGTGTGGAGAAATGGGGTGAACTCCCCGAACCGCACACCGACTTCATCTTCGCCATCACCGGTGAGGAACTCGGTCTCGCGGGGACGCTGTCGGTACTCGCCCTCTTCGCGGCTCTAGGCTATGCGGGTATCCGCGTGGCCGGACGCACGGAGGACCCCTTCGTGAGGTACGCCGCGGGAGGTGTGACCACCTGGATCACGGCCCAGGCCGTGGTCAACATCGGTGCGGTGCTCGGTCTGCTGCCGATCGCCGGTGTCCCGCTCCCGCTGTTCTCCTACGGAGGGTCCGCCCTGCTGCCGACCATGTTCGCCATCGGACTGCTGATCGCCTTCGCGCGCGACGAACCCGGTGCGCGAGCGGCACTGGCCATGCGGCAGCCTGGGGTGAGATGGAAGACGATGAGACGGCGCGTCAAGAAGCGACCGTCCGGAGAGCGGTGAATTTCGGTGCATGTCGTACTCGCCGGTGGGGGGACCGCCGGCCACATCGAGCCCGCGCTCGCCCTCGCGGACGCCCTGCGCAGGCAGGACCCGACCGTGGGGATCACGGCGCTCGGCACGGAGCGGGGTCTGGAGACCCGGCTCGTGCCCGAGCGGGGCTATGAACTCGGACTGATCCCCGCCGTACCCCTGCCTCGCAAGCCCACACCCGAGCTGATCACCGTCCCCGGACGGCTGCGCGGCACCATCAAGGCCGCCGAGCAGATCCTGGAGCGGACCAAGGCGGACTGCGTGGTCGGCTTCGGCGGCTATGTGGCGCTGCCCGGTTACCTGGCCGCCAAGCGGCTCGGCGTGCCGATCGTGGTGCACGAGGCCAATGCCCGGCCCGGCCTCGCCAACAAGATCGGCTCGCGCTACGCCTCGGCCGTCGCGGTGTCCACGCCGGACAGCAAGCTGCGCAACGCCCGCTACGTGGGCATCCCGCTGCGCCGCACCATCGCCACCCTCGACCGGGGTGCGATGCGTCACGAGGCGCGGGCGTACTTCGGGCTCGACCCCAACATCCCGACGCTGCTGGTCTCCGGCGGCTCGCAGGGCGCCCGCCGGCTGAACGAGGTCGTCCAGGCGGTCGCGCCGGCGCTGCAGCGCTCCGGCATCCAGATCCTGCACGCGGTCGGCCCGAAGAACGACCTGCCGCATGTGGACAACATGCCCGGAATGCCACCCTATGTCCCGGTACCGTACGTGGACCGGATGGATCTGGCGTACGCCGCGGCCGACATGATGCTCTGCCGCGCGGGCGCCATGACCGTCGCCGAGCTGTCCGCCGTCGGGCTGCCGGCCGCCTACGTCCCGCTGCCCATCGGCAACGGCGAACAGCGGCTCAACGCCCAGCCGGTGGTCAAGGCGGGCGGCGGCCTGCTGGTCGACGACGCCGAGCTGACACCCGAATGGGTGCAGAGCCAGGTGGTCCCGGTGCTCGCCGACCCGCACCGGCTGTACGAGATGTCCCGCGCCGCCTCCGAGTTCGGGCGCCGCGACGCCGACGAGCTGCTCGTCGGCATGGTGTACGAGGCGATTGCCGCACGCAGAGCGGGCTGAGCAGGAGCAGGAGGCTAGGGGAGCGTGGCCGGACCGACGACCGCCCAGCGCGGTGGCTCGAAGAGCAAGAACTCCAAGAGCGCGGCGCGGTCCGGCCCGTCCCGGCCCGGCGGGCGCGCACCGCGCGGCGGCGGGAGCCCCCGGCTCCGGCTGCCGCGCCGGCGGCTGCTGGCGTGGACGGCCTGCGCCGTCCTCCTCGGCGGTGCCGCCGGCTGGGCGCTCTACGGGTCCAGCTGGCTGCGCGCCACCCATGTGGATGTCAGTGGCGTCCGCGTGCTGACGGCCGACGAGGTGCGCGAGGCGGCCGCGGTCCCGCTCGGTGACCCCCTCGTCTCGGTGGACACCGACGCCATCGCCGGCCGGCTGCGGGAGCGGCTGCCGAGGATCGGCTCCGTGACCGTCGAGCGGTCCTGGCCGCGCGGAATCGACCTCAAAGTGGTCGAACGGCAGCCCAGGGCGATCGTCGAGAAGAGCGGGAAATACATCGAAATCGACGGTAGTGGCGTGCGGTTCGCCACAGTCGATCACGCCCCGCAAGGGGTTCCCCGGCTGCTGGTGGAGCCGGAGGACTCCTCCAGCCTGCGCCGATTCGGCCCGCCCCGACTGGAGCGCGAGGGGGTCCGGGTCGCCGAGGCACTGCCTCCGGCGCTGCGGCTGGACGCCCGTGCCATCCGCGTACGCTCGTACGACTCCATCACCCTGGAGCTGACGGGCGGTCGGACGGTGGTCTGGGGGAGTGGTGAACGGGGCGACGCGAAAGCCCGTACGCTCACCGCACTGCTGAAAGCGGCGCGAGGGGCGGATCACTTCGATGTGAGCGCTCCCAGCGCTCCGGCCGCGTCGGGGAGTTGACGCCCCGTACGGTCGGCCGGGACCCTGGCTGGCTAGGGCTATGGGTGATCACATAGGGTGAAAAGAAAAACGGGAGGTTCGGCGTGTTCGTTGAACGCGCGCGGCTTGTCGACTTAGTGTCCTGTTCGGAGAGAACCCACTGAACAGCGGCACCGGTAACCCTAAACTTCACGTTGAGGGTTCGGGTCGGCACGAGAACCGTCCCCCAGGCATACGTAACTCGAGGCGAGAGGCCTTCGACGTGGCAGCACCGCAGAACTACCTCGCAGTCATCAAGGTCGTCGGTATCGGCGGCGGTGGCGTGAACGCCATCAACCGGATGATCGAGGTCGGTCTCAAGGGCGTCGAGTTCATCGCGATCAACACCGATGCACAGGCCCTGCTGATGAGCGACGCCGACGTCAAGCTCGACGTCGGCCGGGAGCTCACCCGCGGCCTCGGCGCCGGCGCCAACCCCGATGTCGGCCGCAAGGCGGCCGAGGACCACCGCGAGGAGATCGAGGAGGTCCTCAAGGGGGCCGACATGGTCTTCGTCACCGCGGGCGAGGGCGGCGGCACCGGCACCGGTGGCGCCCCCGTCGTCGCCAACATCGCCCGCTCGCTCGGCGCCCTGACGATCGGTGTGGTCACCCGGCCGTTCACCTTCGAGGGCCGCCGCCGCGCGAACCAGGCGGAGGACGGCATCGCGGGTCTGCGGGAGAACGTCGACACCCTCATCGTGATCCCGAACGACCGCCTGCTGTCCATCTCCGACCGTCAGGTCAGCGTGCTCGACGCGTTCAAGTCCGCGGACCAGGTGCTGCTGTCGGGCGTTCAGGGCATCACCGATCTGATCACCACCCCCGGCCTGATCAACCTCGACTTCGCCGACGTCAAGTCCGTGATGTCCGAGGCCGGCTCGGCGCTCATGGGCATCGGCTCGGCGCGCGGCGACGACCGCGCCGTGGCCGCCGCGGAGATGGCGATCTCCTCGCCGCTCCTGGAGGCGTCCATCGACGGCGCCCGAGGTGTGCTGCTCTCCATCTCGGGCGGCTCCGACCTCGGCCTCTTCGAGATCAACGAGGCCGCGCAGCTGGTCAGCGAGGCCGCGCACCCCGAGGCCAACATCATCTTCGGTGCCGTCATCGACGACGCCCTGGGCGACGAGGTCCGTGTCACCGTCATCGCGGCGGGCTTCGACGGCGGCCAGCCGCCGCCCAAGGGCAGCCGCGACAAGGTGCTCGGCTCCTCCTACGGCTCCGGCCGCGAGGAGGGCGCGCCGGCCGTGGCCGCCCAGAGCCGTCCGACGGCGCCCGAGCCGTCCCGCTCTTCCTACGGCGGTCTCGGCAGCGTGACCCCGCGCACCGAGGAGCCCCTCTCGGAGCCGAGCGCCGCGAGCGAGATCCCGGCCCCGCCGGTCTCCTCCCCGCAGGTCCCGCCGGCCCGTCCGTACCAGGACTCGACCGCCGAGGAACTGGACGTTCCGGATTTCCTGAAGTAGCACCGCCTCAAGTAACACCTCCGAGCGAGTGAGCGGCCCCCAGTGATAGGGCAACAGCACGCAGTGACATCCGAAGCTGTGTCTTCCGAACAGCATGCGAGCGGCGCGCACTTCGCCTTCACCGACAGGTGGGGCGGGGTGAGCGCCGCTCCGTATGACGAGCTCAACCTCGGCGGCGCGGTGGGCGACGACCCCGCCGCGGTACGGACCAACCGCGAGCGGGCGGCGGCATCGCTGGGCCTCGACCCGGCCGCGGTCGTCTGGATGAACCAGGTGCACGGCCGCGAGGTGGCCGTGGTCGACGGCCCGTGGGACACGGCGGACATTCCGTCCGTGGACGGCGTGGTGACGGCCCGTCGCGGACTCGCCCTCGCGGTGCTGACCGCCGACTGCACGCCCGTTCTGCTCGCCGACCCGGTCGCCGGGGTGGCGGGCGCGGCCCACGCGGGCCGCCCGGGACTGCTCGCCGGAATCGTCCCCGCCACCGTCGCGGCGATGACCGCGCTCGGCGCGGACCCCGCCCGGATCGTCGCGCACACCGGGCCCTCCGTCTGCGGCCTGTGCTACGAGGTGCCCGAGGCGATGCGCGCCGAGGTCGCCGAGGCCGTGCCGGAATCCTGGGCCACCACCCGACGGGGCACCCCGGCCGTGGACGTCGCGGCGGGAGTACGGGCCCAGCTCGCCCGGCTCGGCGTGAAGGCCAGCGGACAATCTCACATTTGCACGCTGGAATCCGCGGACCATTTCTCGTATCGGCGCGAGCGCACCACCGGGCGGCTCGCGAGTTATGTCTGGTTGGACACTGAGCTGTGACGGACCGTAGAACGGAACTGGCGGACAATCTCACCCGAGTGGAGGAACGTATCTCCTCCGCATGCGCCGCGGTCGGCCGCGAGCGGCAGGAGGTGACCCTCGTCGTGGTCACCAAGACCTACCCCGCGAGCGATGTACGGCTCCTCGCCGAGCTGGGTGTCCGGCACGTCGCGGAGAACCGCGACCAGGACGCTGCCCCGAAAGCCGCCGAATGCGCGGATTTGCCACTGACCTGGCACTTCGTCGGACAATTGCAGACGAACAAGGTCCGTTCAGTGGTGAGTTATGCCGATGTGGTGCACTCGGTGGACCGCATTCGACTGGTCACCGTCCTGTCCGCCGCCGCGGTCCGGGCCGACCGCGAGCTCGACTGCCTGATCCAGGTGGCTCTTGACGCCGAGTCGGGTGAGCGTGGCGACCGCGGTGGGGTCGCGCCCGACGGGGTGGGCGCGCTCGCCGACGCGCTGGCCGGCGCCGAAGCGCTGCGTCCCGCGGGACTGATGACGGTGGCTCCGCTGGCGGGCCCGTTCGCCGGGCGGCCCAGGGCGGCGTTCGACCGGCTGATGGAAATCTCAACGGGCCTGCGCGCGGACCATCCTGCTGCGAACATGGTGTCAGCAGGGATGAGCGCGGACCTGGATGACGCCGTGGCCGCCGGGGCGACACATGTACGTGTCGGATCGGCGGTGCTCGGAGTCCGCCCCAGGCTCGGGTAACGTCGCCAAGAAGTCGGACCACAGCAGAAAATATGGTCATTACCGTCAAAAGGCGGCAGACCAAGTGGATCCAAGGCGCCGTTGACGGAGCCGATCCACCACAGAGCGGAGGACGCAGAGAATGGCCGGCGCGATGCGCAAGATGGCGGTCTACCTCGGCCTCGTGGAGGACGATGGGTACGACGGCCCGGGTTTCGACCCCGATGACGAGTTCGAGCCCGAGCCTGAGCCCGACCGACGCAGGCAGCAGCATCAGTCCCAACAGACGCAACCGGACGAACCGGTTCGAGTCGCCCAGCCGCCTGCACAACGCGAACCCGCTCCGCTCGTAGCGGAAACGGGACGACCCGCCCGAATCGCCCCCGTGGCGTCCATCACACCCGAACGCCACTCTCTGGAGAAGAACGCACCGGTGATCATGCCCAAGGTTGTGTCCGAGCGGGAGCCCTACCGCATCACGACGCTGCACCCTCGGACCTACAACGAGGCCCGTACCATCGGGGAACACTTCCGGGAGGGCACCCCGGTGATCATGAATCTGACGGAGATGGACGACACGGACGCGAAGCGTCTCGTCGACTTCGCCGCCGGTCTGGTCTTCGGTCTCCACGGCAGCATCGAGCGGGTGACGCAGAAGGTGTTCCTGCTGTCTCCTGCTAACGTCGATGTCACGGCGGAGGACAAGGCCCGCATCGCAGAGGGCGGGTTCTTCAATCAGAGCTGAGACGCAATACCGGGCAATGCTGGATGAATGACGGCCTAACAGGCCGGGTACGAGCAAGGGGAGAGGGAAGCGCGAGATGGACATCGCACTGCAGGTGATCTACATCGCGCTGTACTGCTTCCTGTTCGTTCTGATCTTCCGGCTGGTGATGGATTACGTCTTCCAGTTCGCTCGCTCATGGCAACCCGGCAAGGCGATGGTGGTCGTCCTGGAGGCGACCTACACTGTCACCGATCCGCCACTCAAGCTTCTGCGGCGGTTCATTCCGCCGCTGCGTCTCGGGGGCGTGGCGCTCGACCTGTCCTTCTTCGTACTGATGATCATCGTCTACATCCTGATCACCGTCGTGAGCCGGCTGTGAACGCGGCTGTGAACGATACGGTCTTGCCGATTGCCGACGACTACGTTGAGGTGAAGAAGAGATGCCGTTGACCCCCGAGGACGTGCGGAACAAGCAGTTCACGACCGTCCGTCTCCGAGAAGGCTATGACGAGGACGAAGTCGATGCCTTTCTGGACGAGGTCGAGGCCGAACTGACCCGTCTGCTCCGGGAGAACGAGGACCTGCGCGCCAAGCTGGCCGCCGCCACGCGTGCCGCCGCGCAGAACCAGCAGCAGCAGGGAATGCGCAAGCCGGAGCAGCAGGATCAGCGACCCGGCGCTCCGGTACCCGCCGCCATATCCGGACCGCAGCCGGTGCCGCAGCAGCAGCAGATGGGCGGCCCGCCGCAGCTTCCGGGCGGTGCCCCGCAGCTGCCGGCCGGCCCCGGCGGTCACGGCCACGGCCCGCAGGGCCCGCACGGTCCCGGCCCCATGGGGCAGAACGGACCGATGGGCGGCCCGATGGGCGGTCCCATGGGACAGAACGGTCCGATGGGTCAGAACGGTATGGGTCAGGGCCAGATGGGGCAGAACGGTCCCATGGGTCAGAACGGCATGGGCCAGAACGGTCCGATGGGCGGCCCCGGCCCCCAGCTGCCGCAGCCGGGTCAGGGTCCGGGTGGCGACAGCGCCGCTCGTGTCCTCTCCCTCGCGCAGCAGACCGCCGACCAGGCGATCGCGGAGGCCCGTTCCGAGGCCAACAAGATCGTCGGCGAGGCCCGCAGCCGCGCCGAGGGTCTGGAGCGGGACGCCCGTGCCAAGGCCGACGCCCTGGAGCGGGACGCGCAGGAGAAGCACCGTGTCGCGATGGGCTCGCTGGAGTCCGCCCGCGCCACGCTGGAGCGCAAGGTCGAGGACCTGCGCGGCTTCGAGCGCGAGTACCGCACCCGTCTGAAGTCCTACCTGGAGAGCCAGCTGCGCCAGCTGGAGAACCAGGCGGACGACTCGCTGGCCCCGCCGCGCAACCCCAACACCCCGTCGCTGCCCGCGGCCCCCTCGATGAGCGGGTCCATGGCCTCGGCAGGTGCGGGCATGGGCGGCCACAGCATGGGCGGCAACCCGTCCATGGGCGGTCACGGCGGCGCCACCGGTGGCCCGTCGTACGGTGGCCAGCAGCAGATGTCCCCCGCGATGACCCAGCCGATGGCACCGGTCCGGCCGCAGGGCCAGCAGCCGATGCAGCAGGCGCCGTCCCCCATGCGGGGCTTCCTGATCGACGAGGACGACAACTGATCGCTCGGCGCGAGCCGTAGGCAATCATCGGGCCGGGCCCGGGACTTTGTCCCGGGCCCGGCCCGTTTCGTGTCCAAAGCGTTTTGTCACGGCAATAAAGCGGCATCGGCGATGCGGCGCCACGAAAACCGGCCGCCCGGAGGCATGAAGCCTCCGGGCGGCCGGTGCGTGGGTCCCGCGCGGGTCGTTACGCCTTGCGGAGGCGGAACGTCAGACCGAGGCCCTCGTCCTCGAACGGCTCGCCGTAGGAACCGTCGGCGTCACCGGACGCGAAGTCCGCCGCCAGTACCTCGTCGGCGATCAGGCCGGCGTGCTCGCCGAGCGCCGTCACCGTCTCCTCGTCGGCCGAGCTCCAGCGCAGCGCGATGCGGTCGGCGACGTCCAGGCCGCTGTTCTTGCGGGCCTCCTGGATCAGCCGGATCGCGTCACGGGCGAGGCCCGCACGGCGCAGCTCCGGGGTGATCTCCAGGTCGAGGGCGACCGTCGCGCCCGAGTCGGAGGCCACCGACCAGCCCTCGCGGGGCGTCTCGGTGATGATGACCTCGTCGGGCGAGAGCGCCACCGGCTCACCGTCCACGACGACGGACGCGGTGCCCTCGCGCAGGGCCAGCGACAGCGCGGCGGCGTCCGCCTCGGCGACGGCCTTGGCCACCGCCTGGACGCCCTTGCCGAACCGCTTGCCCAAGGCGCGGAAGTTGGCCTTCGCGGTCGTGTCGACCAGCGAACCCCCCACCTCGGACAAGGAGGCCAGCGAGGAGACGTTCAGCTCCTCGGTGATCTGAGCGCGCAGCTCGGGGCCGAGGTCCTCGAAGCCGGCCGCCGCGACCAGCGCGCGCGACAGCGGCTGGCGGGTCTTGACGCCGGACTCCGCGCGGGTGGCGCGGCCCAGCTCGACCAGGCGCCGTACGAGCAGCATCTGCCGGGACAGCTCCGGGTCGACCAGGGCGCTGTCCGCCGTCGGCCAGGTGGCCAGGTGCACCGACTCGGGGGCCTCCGGGTCGACCGGGACGACGAGGTCCTGCCACACCCGCTCGGTGATGAACGGCACCAGAGGGGCCATCAGGCGGGTGACCGTCTCGATGACCTCGTGCAGGGTGCGCAGCGCGGCCGCGTCGCCCTGCCAGAACCGGCGGCGCGAGCGGCGCACGTACCAGTTGGACAGGTCGTCGACGAAGGACGACAGCAGCTTGCCGGCGCGCTGGGTGTCGTATGCCTCCAGGGCCTGGGTGACCTGGTCGGTCAGGGTGTTCAGCTCGCCCAGCAGCCAGCGGTCGATCAGCGGGCGGTCGGCCGCGGCCGGGTCGGACGCGGAGGGCGCCCAGCCGGACGTACGGGCGTAGAGGGCCTGGAAGGCGACCGTGTTCCAGTAGGTGAGGAGCGTCTTGCGGACGACCTCCTGGATCGTGCCGTGGCCCACGCGGCGCGCGGCCCACGGGGAGCCGCCGGCGGCCATGAACCAGCGGACGGCGTCGGCGCCGTGCTGGTCCATCAGGGGGATGGGCTGGAGGATGTTGCCCAGGTGCTTGGACATCTTGCGGCCGTCCTCGGCGAGGATGTGGCCCAGGCAGACGACGTTCTCGTAACTCGACTTGTCGAAGACGAGCGTGCCGACGGCCATGAGGGTGTAGAACCAGCCGCGGGTCTGGTCGATGGCCTCCGAGATGAACTGCGCCGGGTAGCGCTTCTCGAAGAGCTCCTTGTTCTTGTACGGGTAGCCCCACTGCGCGAAGGGCATCGAGCCCGAGTCGTACCAGGCGTCGATGACCTCCGGCACGCGGACGGCGGTGTGGGAGCAGCCATCGGTGGTGCAGGTGAAGGTGACGTCGTCGATGTACGGGCGGTGCGGGTCCAGCGCGCTCTGGTCGGTGCCGGTCAGCTCGGAGAGCTCGGCCAGCGAGCCGACGCAGGTGAGGTGGTTCTCCTCGCAGCGCCAGATGGGCAGCGGGGTGCCCCAGTAGCGGTTGCGGGAGAGCGCCCAGTCGATGTTGTTGTTCAGCCAGTCGCCGAAGCGGCCGTGCTTGACCGACTCCGGGAACCAGTTGGTCTTCTCGTTCTCCTCCAGCAGCCGGTCCTTGACCGCGGTGGTGCGGATGTACCAGGACGGCTGCGCGTAGTACAGCAGCGCGGTGTGGCAGCGCCAGCAGTGCGGGTAGCTGTGCTCGTAGGCGATGTGCCGGAAGAGCAGGCCGCGCTCGGAGAGGTCCGCGACGAGCTTCTCGTCGGCCTTCTTGAAGAACTCGCCGCCGACGAGGCCGACGCCCTCCTCGAAGGTGCCGTCCGGGCGGACCGGGTTCACGACCGGCAGGCCGTAGGCGCGGCAGGTCCTGAGGTCGTCCTCACCGAAGGCCGGGGCCTGGTGGACGAGGCCGGTGCCGTCCTCGGTCGTCACGTACTCGGCGTTGACGACGAAGTTGGCGCCCTCCAGCTCGACCAGGTCGAACGGGCGGCGGTAGGCCCAGCGCTCCATCTCGCGACCGGTGAACGACCGGCCGGTCGCGGTCCAGCCCTCGCCGAGGGCCTTCTCCAGCAGCGGCTCGGCGACGACCAGCTTCTCGTTGCCGTCGGTGGCCACGACGTACGTGACGTCGGGGTGCGCGGCGGCGGCCGTGTTGGAGACCAGGGTCCACGGGGTGGTCGTCCACACCAGCAGCGACGCCTCGCCGGCCAGGGGGCCGGAGGTCAGAGGGAAGCGGACGAAGACGGACGGGTCGACGACCGTCTCGTAGCCCTGCGCCAGCTCGTGGTCCGACAGGCCGGTGCCGCAGCGGGGGCACCAGGGGGCGACGCGGTGGTCCTGGACGAGGAGGCCCTTGTTGAAGATCTCCTTCAGCGACCACCAGACGGACTGGACGTATTCCGGGTCCATCGTCCGGTACGCGTCGTCCAGGTCCACCCAATAGCCCATCCGGGTGGTGAGCTCGGCGAACGCGTCGGTGTGGCGGGTCACGGACTCACGGCACTTCGCGTTGAAGGCCGCGATGCCGTACTCCTCGATGTCCTGCTTGCCGGAGAAGCCGAGCTCCTTCTCGACGGCGAGCTCGACCGGCAGGCCGTGGCAGTCCCAGCCGGCCTTGCGGCCGACGTGGAAGCCCTGCATGGTGCGGAAGCGCGGGAAGACGTCCTTGAAGACGCGGGCCTCGATGTGGTGGGCGCCGGGCATGCCGTTGGCGGTGGGCGGGCCCTCGTAGAAGACCCACTCGGGGCGGCCCTCGGACGCCTCGAGGCTACGGGCGAAGACCTTGCTCTCGCGCCAGAAATCGAGCACGGCGTGCTCCAGGGCGGGCAGGTCCACCTGTGCGGGTACCTGGTGGTACTGCGGCTGGGGACTCATCTGAGGCTTCCTCCGGCGGAACGTCATGGCGCTGTCCGTCGGAGGGACGAGAACGCGCGCTCGCGGTCCCGCGGTACCACCCTCCTTGGCCGCGGGCGCACCGCGCCTTCGGCCCCCTCATTGGGTCGCGACGCCGGTTCTACTGACTCCCGGAGTGACCTCCGGGGCGTTCTTCCGGCAGCTCGGGGCTGATCTTCACACCGCGCACGCCCCCGGGCTTCCACCGTCCCCGGGTCGCTCCTGGCTGCGTGCGGAGCTACTCGTCCCTTCCACGCCTTTCGCTCCGCTCAGTGTACGGGGCCCGGCCGGGGGCGGCCTACCGGTTTCGGCGGGGCTGTACGGGTAGGGGGCGGCCCTGATTACAGGGCCGGGGGCGGGGCACAACCGATGAGACCGGCGTGCCCCGTTGCTGCGTGCCCGGTGGAGATCTATCGTTCCGGCACGATTCGCGCGCAAGATCATAAAATGTGAAGGGGCCGCGGTCATGGTGGCGAGAAAGTCCGCGGGGGCGGCGGAGCCGGCCGCGCCGGCCAAGAAGACCACGGTGCGCAGGAAGGCGGCTCCGGCGAAGGCCGACGCGGGCAGGAAGCCGGCAGCCGAGAAGGCCGTGCCGGCCAAGAAGGCGAAGAAGGCGACGACCGCGAAGTCCGCCGCGCGGGCCGAGCCCGCTTCCCCCAAGGCCACGACCCCCGCGAAGAAGACCAGGACCGCCCTCGGGCACGAGCCACCACCCACTGGAAAGGCCACGACGACGAAGAAGACAGCCCTGGCGGAACCTGCGCCGGAGAAACGGGTCTCCGCCGGCAAGAAGGCGGCGGCGATGAAGGGGACAGCAACGGCGGGCGGGACCGCCGCTGCCAAGAAGGTGGCTCGGCCGAAGGCCGTGCCCGGAGAGGAGACGCCGCTTGGCGAAGGGGCGCCTCTCGCCGAGGCGGCGTCCGGGAAGCGGGCCGTTTCCGGAAAGAAGGCGGTCCCAGCGAAAAAGGCCGCCGCCGGCAAGAAGGCGGCCCCGGCGAAAAAGGCTGCGGCGACAACCCGGGCCAAGGCCGCTTCCGGCGAGGGGCCGGTCCCCGCCGAAGCCGCGCCCGGCGGAAAGGCGGTCGCCGCCCCGCCGGGCGGCTCCCCTGAGGAGCCCGCCGTCCCGGCGAAGGCGAAGAAGGCCGCTCCGGCCAAAAGGGCCAAGGCCGAGCCCGCCGCCCCGGCGACCCCCGCCGAGCCCGCCGCGCGAGCGGCAACCGCATCCATGTCAGACCGAACCGCCGCGCCAGCGGCAAGCGCACCGGCCGCGAAGGCCGCGAAGAAGACGGGAGCCAGGACGGTGGCTGCGAAGAAGACCATGGACGGCAAGGTGCCCGCGGCACGGGCGGCCGTGCCCGGGGAGCTCGCGGTGCGGCCGGGGGAGGAGCCCTGGTCGCCGGCGGAGGTGGCCGAGGCCCGTACCGGGCTGCAGAGCGAGGTCCTGCGGCTGCGGGCCGAGATCGGCGCCGCCGAGGAGGCGATCAGCGGGCTGATGCGCGACTCGGGCGACGGCGCCGGCGACGACCAGGCGGACACCGGCACCAAGAACATCACCCGGGAGCACGAACTGGCCCTGGCCGCCCACGCCCGCGAGACGCTGCTCCAGACGGAGCGCGCCCTGGACCGGCTCGAAGCCGGTACGTACGGGCTCTGCGAGAACTGCGGCAAGCCCATCGGCAAGGCCCGTATGCAGGCGTTCCCGCGCGCCACCTTGTGCGTGGAGTGCAAGCAGCGGCAGGAACGCCGCTGACCCGCTCGCGCGCGTGTGCCGTACCCTCGTCCTCAGCCAGGCAGGACGACGTCGAAGGACTCACGTGACAGAGGCGGAACAGACCACCGGCACGCCCGAGGGCGCCGACGGGGCCGAGGGTGCGACGGTGGACGCCCCGGGCACGGCCAAGGGGGGCCGGCGCATCGCCGTGCTCCTCGCGGTCGCCGCCTTCGCCTACCTCCTCGACCTGACGAGCAAGCTGCTCGTGGTGGCGAAGCTGGAGCACCACGACCCGGTCGAGCTGGTCGGCACCTGGCTCCAGCTGGAGGTGATCCGCAACCGCGGCGCCGCCTTCGGCATCGGCGAGGCCATGACGATCGTCTTCACGGTCATCGCCTCGGCGGTGATCGTGGTGATCGCCCGGATCGCCCGCAAGCTCTACAGCCTGCCGTGGGCGATCGCGCTCGGCCTGCTGCTCGGCGGCGCGTTCGGCAACCTCACCGACCGGCTCTTCCGCTCGCCCGGCGGCTTCGAGGGCGGTGTGGTGGACTTCATCGCCCCCGCGCACTTCGCCGTCTTCAACCTCGCGGACTCCGCGATCGTCTGCGGCGGCTTCCTGATCGTGATCCTCTCCTTCCGCGGCCTGGACCCGGACGGCACGGTTCACAAGGACTGACGTACGGGCGGGCCGGCGCCGTCCGTCATACTCGACGGGTGAGCACCGTTCCCGAGATCCGCGCCCTGCCCGTACCCGACGGCCTCGAAGGCGAGCGCGTCGACGCCGCCATCGCCCGTATGTTCGGCTTTTCCCGCACCAAGGCGGCCGAGCTGGCGGCCTCGGGCAAGGTCCAGCTCGACGGTGCCGAGGCCGGGAAGTCCGACCGGGTCTCCGGTGGTGCCTGGCTGGAGGTCGAGATGCCGGCCGCGCCCGCGCCCGTGCAGATCGTCGCCGAGCCCGTCGAGGGCATGGAGATCGTCCACGACGACGACGACATCGTCGTGATCGTCAAGCCGGTCGGCGTTGCCGCCCACCCCAGCCCCGGCTGGACCGGCCCCACCGTGATCGGCGGCCTGGCCGCCGCCGGCTACCGCATCTCCACCTCCGGTGCCTCCGAGCGCCAGGGCATCGTGCACCGCCTGGACGTCGGCACCTCCGGCCTGATGGTCGTCGCCAAGTCCGAGCGCGCCTACACCCTGCTCAAGCAGCAGTTCCGCGAGCGCACGGTCGACAAGCGCTACCACACCCTCGTCCAGGGCCACCCGGACCCGATGAGCGGCACGATCGACGCGCCCATCGGCCGCCACCCCAACCACGACTACAAGTGGGCCGTCACCGCCGAGGGCAAGCCGTCGGTCACCCACTACGACCTCATCGAGGCGTTCCGCGCCGCCAGCCTCCTCGACGTCAAGCTGGAGACCGGCCGCACGCACCAGATCCGCGTGCACATGGCGGC
This sequence comes from Streptomyces sp. ISL-11, assembly GCF_018614525.1. Lineage (GTDB taxonomy): Bacteria > Actinomycetota > Actinomycetes > Streptomycetales > Streptomycetaceae > Streptomyces. The sequence continues at coordinate 8,306 of NZ_JAGGOL010000087.1, read as the reverse complement.
TCACCGCCACCCCTGCGTCGGCGACCTCACCTACGGCGCCGACCCCACCCTCGCCAAGCGGCTCAAGCTCACCCGCCAGTGGCTGCACGCCGTGCGCCTCGGCTTCGAGCACCCCGAGGACGGCCGCTGGGTGGAGTTCGCCAGCGAGTACCCCGAGGACCTCGCGCGAGCCCTGGACATCGTGCGGGCCGAGAGCGCGTAACCGCACGGCCCGGGGCGGGCCCGAGGCGCCCGCACCGAGCCGACCTGCGGCGTTCATGGCAGGCTGAGGGGGAACGACTGTTCCCCACCCGCCCCGGAGGGCCTCCGTGGACCAGCTGGCGCTGCTGTTCGTGCTGCTGCTCGGAGCGCTGGTCACGGTGCCGCTGGGAGACCGGCTGGGGGTGCCGTCCCCGGTTCTGATGACGCTCGGCGGGATCGTCCTCGCGCTGCTGCCGTTCGTGCCCAACGTGGACATCCCGCCGGAGTTCATCCTCCCGCTGGTGCTGCCGCCCCTGCTCTACGCCTCCGCCCAGCGCACCTCGTGGCGGCAGTTCGCGGCCAACCGGCGGCCGATCTTCCTGCTGGCGGTCGCGCTCGTCTTCGTCACCACCGCGGCCGTCGCCGCCGTCGCCAACGCGATCGTGCCCGGGATCTCCCTCGCCGCCGCCGTCGCGCTGGGCGCGCTCGTGGCCCCGCCCGACCCGGTCGCCGCCACCGCCGTCGCGGGCTCCCTGGGGCTGCCGCGCCGCCTGGTCTCCATCCTGGAGGGCGAGGGGCTCTTCAACGACGTCACCGCCATCGTGCTCTACCACGTGGCCATCGCGGCCGCCGTCAGCGGCACCTTCTCGCTGCCGCGGGCGATCGGCGCACTGGTGCTGTCCGCCGTGGTGGCCGTCGCGGTCGGCCTCGCGCTCGGCTGGGCCGCCAAGCGACTGTTGGACGTCCTCGGGGACGCCACGCTCCAGATCGGTCTCACCCTGCTGGTGCCGTTCGTCTCCTACGTCCTCGCCGAGGAGCTCAAGGGCTCCGGCGTGCTCGCGGTGCTGACCACCGCCCTCTTCCTCGCCGAGTACGCGACCGACCCCGACGACGTCCTGGGACGGCTGGCCGGGCACACCTTCTGGGAGGTCGTCGACACCCTCGTCACCGGCGCGGCCTTCGGACTGGTCGGCCTGGAGCTCCACAACGCCATCAACACCGCCTCCGGCCGCTGGGGCGAGATGCTGGGCATCGGCGGTGTCGTCGTCGCGGTGGTGGTGGGCGTCCGGCTGCTGTGGCTGCTGCCCGCCGCGTGGCTGGCCAGGAAGCTGCACAAGCGCCGGGACGTCGACGAGGAGATCCTGCTGAGCTGGCGCGAGACGGTGGTGACGTGGTGGTCGGGGATGCGGGGCGTGGCCACCGTGGCACTCGCCCTGGCCATCCCCCTGTCCATGGACGACACATCCCCCTTCCCCGCCCGCGACGAGATCCTCTTCATCGCGTTCGCCGTCATCATCGCCACCCTCGTCGTCCAGGGCCTGACCCTGCCCTGGCTGGTCAAGGCGCTGGGGGTGCACGCCGACAAGGACGCGAGGAGGGATCTGGAGCGGCAGCTGGCCGCCCGGGCGGCGAAGGCGGCCAAGCACCGCCTGTGGGAGATCGTGGAGGAAGAGGATCTTCCCGAGGACATGATGGAGCTGCTCGGCCGGCGCGCCTACGACATGGGCGCCCGGATCAGCCCCGACATGGTCGACGAGGAGCGCCGCGAGGCACACGCACAGCGCGTGGAGCGGTTGCGGACGCTCCAGCGGGTGCAGGGCGAACTGCTCTCGGCGGCACGGCACGAGGTGCTGGCGGCACGCAGCGAGCCGGGGGCGGACCCGGAGGTGGTGGACCGGGTGCTGCGCCATCTGGACGAACCCACCCTGCGCGGGTTCTGAGCGGGCCCCGGACGCCGCCCCTCACGTCGTGCCCGGTCCGGGCCCTATGTCCTCGCCCGTCGGCGGGGTCTGCCGCCGGTCGGGGGCGCTCTCCAGGCCGGGCGCCGGAGCGGTGTTCAGCCGCGGCAGCGCGTACGGGTGCTCCCGCCGCAGCCACTCGATCAGCTGCTCGCGCACCACGCAGCGCAGCGCCCAGATGTCGTCGGCGTCCTTCGCCGTCACCAGTGCCCGCACCTGGATGGTGGACGGCGTGGTGTCGGTGACCACCAGGCTCCACGCCCGCTGGTCCCACTCCAGGGTGGCCTTGAGCACGTCGTGCAGGTGCTCGCGCATCAGGTCGATGGGCGTCGAGTGGTCGAGGTGGAAGAAGACCGTGCCGGTCATCCGCGGGTTGTTGCGCGACCAGTTCTCGAACGGCCGGCTGGTGAAGTACGACACCGGCATGGTGATCCGCCGCTCGTCCCAGGTGGTCACCACCAGATAGGTGAGCGTGATCTCCTCCACCCGGCCCCACTCGCCGTCCACGACGACGGTGTCCCCGATGCGCACGACGTCCCCGAAGGCGATCTGGAGCCCCGCGAAGAGATTGCCGAGCGTCGACTGGGCCGCCACACCGGCGACGATGCCGATCAGACCGGCCGACGCCAGCATCGACGTGCCGACCGTCTTCATGTCCGGGAAGGTCAGCAGCATCGCCGCCACCGCCACCACGCCCACGATCGCGGTGACCAGCCGCTGGATCAGCGTCACCTGGGTCCGCACCCGGCGCACCCGGGCCGGGTCGTGGGCGCTGGCGGCGTAGCGCGCGTAACCGGCCTCCACTATGGCCACCGCGACCCGTACGACCAGCCAGGCGCACGCCCCGATCAGCACCAGGCTCAGCGCGTGGCCGACCGCCTCCTGATGGCTCCCGGTGAGATCGGCCGCGCGATAGCCGCCCCGCAGCAGCGCCGCGCACAGCACCACCTGGAGCGGCCACCGGCAGCGTCGCAACAGGCCCCACAACGGGGTCTCGGGGTGCCGGACGTCGATCCGGCGCATCGCCTGGTCGGCGACCCACCCCACGATCACGGTGACGACCAGCGCGCCACCGATGACGGACAGCGGACGCAGTACGCCCTCCATGGACACCTCAGCTCCTTCCGGGCCGGCCACGTGCTCGCCGGTGGGGCGCTTCACCCCGACCGTAGCTGGCACGATGGGGGACACGCGATTCACCCTGTAAGGAAGTGACCCCAGTGGCGTCCTCTACCACGATTGTCCTGTTTCATTCGGCGTACGGTCTGCGGCCCGCCGTGCACGCCGCCGCCGAGCGCCTGCGCGCCGCCGGTCACGAGGTGCACGTACCGGACCTCTACGACGGCCGGACGGCGGACACCGTCGAGGAGGGCATGGCGATCAAGGAGGAGATCGGCGCCGAGGAGCTGCTGAAGCGCGCCATCACCGCCGCCGCGCCGCTGTCCGACCGGGGCCTGGTCTACGCCGGCTTCTCGCTGGGCGGTTCCGTCGCGCAGAACCTGGCGCTGGGCGACGAGAAGGCCCGCGGCCTGCTGCTCCTGCACGGCACCTCCGACCTGGCCGAGGACGCGGCCGTGGACGAGCTGCCCGTACAGCTGCACGTCGCCGACCCCGACCCCTTCGAGCCGCACGACTGGCTCAACGCGTGGTATCTGCGGATGGGCCGGGCCGGCGCGGACGTGGAGGTCCACCGCTACCCCGGGGCCGGCCACCTGTACACCGACCCCGAGCTGGCGGACTACGACGAGGAGGCGGCGGAGGCCACGTGGCGAGTGGCCCTCGGCTTCCTGGAGGAACTGGCCGCGAGGTAGGCGGGGACGGGCTGAAAGCGGCTGAGCTCAGCCGCGATTCAGCCCGTCCGGCGTTTGAGGACGCGCCCGCAGGGCGCTCGCCGCCGCAGGCGGCAACCGCCTAGCGGACCGGCGCTTTGACCCGCTCGACCCGCTGCGTGCCGGAGAGCGTGCGGTACGAGCGGGTCCACGACGCCGTCGCCTTGGGGTTCCGCTTGTCGGACAGCACGTAGTAGTCCATCTGGGCCCGCTCGGCGGTGACGTCGAGGACGCCGTAGCCGTGCGAGTCCATGTCCACCCACTGCACGTGCCGGTTGGCGGCCTTGATCGCGGTGACGGCGGCGAGCGAGACGGTGTGCGGCAGGACGTGCAGGGTCTCGTCGAGGTTGTCGGCGGTCACCGAGGTGACGACGAACTCGGTGGCGGCCGACTCCGACAGCGGGTACGTCGCCGCCTGCACCGGCACGTCGTTGGCCCACGCCATGTGGATGTCGCCGGTGAGGAAGACGGTGTTGCGGATGCCGCGGCCGGTGAGGTGGGCGAGCAGTTCACCGCGGTCGTGGGTGTAGCCGTCCCACTGGTCGGTGTTGACGGCTATGCCGCCCGCGGGCAGGCCGAGCAATGTGGCGAGCGGCTCCAGCAGATGGGCGGGCAGCGCGCCGAAGGCGACCGGCGACATCATCACGGAGTTGCCGACGAGCCGCCAGGTGGTGTCGGAGGACGCGAGCCCCGCCTTGAGCCAGTCGAGCTGCGCGCGGCCGGTGAGGGTGCGGCCCGGGTCGTCCACCGTGCCGCTGCCGGGCTTGGCCTGCTGGGAGCGGAACGAGCGCAGGTCCAGCAGGTGCAGGTCGGCGAGTGTGCCGAAGCGCAGCTGTCTGTAGGTGGTGCCCTCGATCGAGGGTCTGACGGGCATCCACTCGAAGTACGCCTGCTTCGCGGCCGCCACCCGTGCCGACCAGTCGCCCTCGGCGCCCGGGGTGTGGTTCCCGGCCCCGCCCGACCAGGTGTTGTCGGCGAACTCGTGGTCGTCCCAGATGGCGATCGTCGGGTGGGTGCCGTGCAGCGACTGGAGGTCGGGGTCGGTCTTGTAATGGCCGTGCCGGGTGCGGTAGTCGGCCAGGGTGACGATCTCGTGGGCCGGCCGGTGCGGGCGCACGACGTACTTCGCGGCCGGGTACTGGCCCGAGGCGTACTCGTAGAGGTAGTCGCCGAGATGGATGACCGCGTCCAGGTCCCGGCGGCCCGCGAGGTGGCGGTACGCGGAGAAGTAGCCCGACTCCCAGTTGGCGCAGGAGACCACGCCGAAGCGGACGCCCGGGACGGCCGCGTCCCGGGCCGGGGCGGTACGGGTGCGGCCGGCGGGGGAGCGCACGCCGTCCGCTGTGAAGCGGAACCAGTAGGCGGTGGCCGGACGCAGGCCGCGCACATCGGCCTTGACGGTGTGGTCGCCCGCGGCCGAGGCGGTCACGCGCCCGCGCGCGACGACCCTGCCGAACACTTCGTCCTCGGCCACCTCCCAGGCCACCTCGACGGCCGGCCCGCGCCCGGAGCCGGGAACGGCCTCCGGGACAGGGGTGACACGGGTCCACAGCAGGACGCCGTCGGGCAGCGGGTCACCGGAGGCGACACCGTGCAGGAAGGCGGGGGCGCTGTCCGCGGCCTGGGCCGGGGGAGCGGCGAACGGCAGGAGCGCGGCGGTGGCGGCGGCGGCCGTCACGGCGGTGCGCCGTGATATCGGGGAGTGATGAGTCACGGACCATCACCTTACTGTCCGGTAAGCCCATGGGTGGACGAACCGTCAGAGTTCGCCCGCCCATGGCCGGTTCGTTACTTGATCTTCGTTACTTCTTCGGCCCGAATTCCTTGTCGATGGCCGCGATGAACTCCTCCTTGGCCATCGGAGGGTTCTTCCCGCCCGCGTTCTTCAGCTGCTTGCCGTTGTGCACCAGGGTCGGGGTGCCGTTGACGCCGTCCTTGCCGAACAGCTTGCCCATCTCCAGGGCCCACTTGTCGTAGGTGCCCCCGGTGACGTTCTTCTCGAAGTCCTTGTTGCCCTTCAGGGCCGGGACCTGCTGGGCGACCTCGATGAGTCGCTTGTCGTCGGCGTAGGCGTCGTCCGTCTCCTCGGGGTGGTTCTTCGCCGAGTAGAGGGCTTCCTTGTAGTCGACGAACGCCTGCGGGCTGACGTTCAGGGCGGCGCCGAGCGCGCTGACGGCGTTCTTCGAACCGGCCCCGGAGCCCTTCATCGGCAAGTCGTCGATGAAGTTCACCATGACGAAACGGACCTTGTAGCGGCCGTCCTTGACGTCCTGGCGGAGCTGGTCACCGGAGCGCTGCTCGAAGGCGGCGCACGACGGGCACCGCGGGTCCTCGAAGACCGTGAGGGTCTCCTTCGCCTTCGGGTCGCCGATGAGGATCTCGTTGCCGTTCTCGCCCGTGGAGTTGGCGGGCTTGACGAGGTCCTTCTTCGCGGCGGCGGCCCAGTCGGCGTTCTTGCCGGAGCTGTCGCCGTCCTTCATCTGGCTGACCGCGAAGCCGATGCCGCCGGCGAGGGCGAGGACGACGACGATCGAGCCGGCGACGACGAGCTGGCGGCGCGTCTTGTCCCGCTTCGCCTGCCGCTCGCGCTCGGCGCGCAGCCGCTCGCGGGCGGCCTGCTTGTTCTGCTGGTTGTTCCGGTTGCTCATGGTGTTCTCCGTGTGGGATGAGGGGCGGTGACCGCTGTGCTCAGGCGAAGGCCGGGCGAGCGGGCGGGCCGCGGCGCACCACGGAGTGGACGAGCAGGGGAAGGCTGCGGGGGAGCGGGGTACGGCGTACGGGCCGTACGGGCGCCCGGCGCGGGCGGGCGGCGGTCAGCGTGGCGGCGGCCAGCAGCAGCGGGCGGAAGGCGAAGCCGGCGAGGGCGCGCAGCAGGCGGGTCAGGGCGACCTCGCCGCGGCGCAGCCAGGCGGCGGCCAGCAGGCCCACGCCGACGTGGCAGGCGAGCAGCAGCCAGGGGAGGGCCGAGCTCGTCGCCCCGGCCGGCCCGGCGTCGCCCCGGGCCGCCATCCGGGCCAGCGGGGTACCGAAGTCGCCGCCGCGGCAGACGAGGTCGACGCCGATCGAGTGCAGCGGGCCCGCTATCGGGCCGCCGGCCCGCCCGTAACAGGCGTGCTGGCCGGTGGTGAAGACGGTGTCCGCCGCCAGTTCCAGGGGGACGAGCAGGGCGGCTATCCGCCCGTAGCCGCGCTCACGGCCGGCCAGTGCGTAGGCGACGGTGAAGAACGCCCCCGACAGCACGGCGACCGTGGACAGCGGCAGCGGCGCCCGGGAGAGCAGGACGTGGGAGGCGGCGGAGAGGGTGACGCAAAGGGCGGTGAAGAACGCCGCGCGCAGCGCCCTCAGTCGAACTCCCGTCCCCTCCATGAGCACGAAGTGTGCCACGACCTCTCCGGGGTGTCGTGTCAAGATTCGGCATCGGTGACGGGGACGGGAGGCCGGGGGCGAGGGTCAGCCCTTGAGCCGTTCGTCGACGGCCTTGGTGAACTGCTCCGGGGTGATCGGGGCGTTCTTGCCGTCCGCGGTCAGCTTCTTGCCGTCGAGCTTGAGGGTCGGGGTGCCGGTGACGTCCTTGGCCTTGTCGAAGTCGCCCGAGACCTCCAGCGCCCACTTGTCGAAGGTGCCGTCCGTGACGTTCTTCCGGAAGGCCGCGTTGCCCTTGAGGGCCGGGACGCTGTCCGCGATCTTCAGCAGGGTGTCGTCGTTCGCGTAGGCGTCCTTCGTCTCCTGCGGGTGGTTCTCCTTGGTGTACAGGGCCTTGTTGTAGGCGCTGAACGCCTCCGGGCCGACGTCCAGGGCCGCGCCCAGCGCGCTCAGGGCGTTCTTCGAGCCGACGCCCCCGAGGTTGCCGTCGATGAACGTGCCGACGTGGTACGAGATCTTGTACGTGCCGTCCTTGACGCCCTTGTCGAGCGTGCCGCCCACGTTCTGCTCGAAGACCGAGCAGATCGGGCAGCGCATGTCCTGGTACAGGTCCAGGGTGTGCTTCGCCTTCGGGTCGCCGATGACGACCTCGGTGCCCTTGTCGCCGGCGGTGTTGGCGGGCTTGACGAGGTCCTTCTTCGCGGCGGCGGACCAGGCGGAGTCCGAGCCCTTGCCGTCCAGCTGTGTCACGGCCACGGCGATGCCCGCCGCGACGGCCAGGACCGCGACGACCGAACCGCCGACGACCAGCTGGCGGCGCGCCCGCTCCTTCTTCTCCTGCTGTTCCCGCTCGGCGCGCAGCCGCTCGCGGGCCGACTGCTTGTTCTCCCAGGTGTTGCGCTTGCTCATGGTGCTTCTCCGTGTGGTGGTGCCGTGGTCCTGCTCGGGCCCGGGGGTCTCAGACCGAGACCGGGCCGGGCGGCGGACCGCGGCGGACCACGGAGTGGAGAAGGGACCGGCCGGCGGGCACGCGCGCGTGCCGCACCGGTCGTACGGGCACCCGGGCGGGACCGGCGGCCGCGCCGACGGAGGCGAGGGCCAGGAGCAGCGGCCGGAAGGCGACCGCCGCGACCGCGCCCAGCAGCCGGCCGAGTGCCGCCTCGCCGCGGCGCAGCCAGGCGGCGGCCAGCAGGCC
>NZ_JAGGOL010000086.1 GCF_018614525.1 Streptomyces sp. ISL-11 | reverse complement strand
GCCCCTCCGTACGGGCGCCCGTGCCGTCCCGGCCGCCCACCCCCTCCCGCCCTCCCGGTCCGCGGGCCCTGCCCGCCGGGCTCCCCGCGCAGATCGAGCACGGGCCCCGCAAGGGCAACGCCGTGGCCCTCACCTTCCACGGGCAGGGCGCCCGGAAGTCCGCCACCGCGCTGCTGGCCGAGGCCGAGCGCGCCGGGGCGCGGGTGACCGTGCTGGCCGTCGGCGCGTGGCTCGACGCCGAGCCGCAGATGGCGCGCCGGATCCTCGACGGCGGACACGAGCTCGGCAACCACACGATGCGCCATCTCGACATCTGCAAGATGGCGCCCAAGGCCGCCGCCGCGGAGATCACCCAGTGCGCGGACCGGCTGCGCCGGCTGACCGGTGGCATCGGCCGCTGGTTCCGGCCCTCGCGGGCGCGGCTGGCCACGGACGGGGTGGTCCGGCTCGCACGCCGGGCCGGGTATCCGCACGTCCTCTCGTACGACGTGGACTCCCTCGACTTCACCGACCCGGGTGCGGAGGCGGTCCGGCGTAGCGTGTTGGGCGCGGTACGGCCCGGGTCGGTCGTGAGCCTGCACTTCGGGCACGCCGGCACGGTCGCCGCGCTGCCCGCGATCCTCGACGGCCTGCACCGGCGCGGCCTGCGCGCGGTGACGACAACGGAGCTGCTGACCCGATGATCCAGTCCTCGCACGAGCGATCCGACCGCACCGACCGGCAGCACGAGCGGCAGCACGGCCGGGGGTGTCGCCGGCCCCGGCCGCGCGGGGTCCGCTGGGTGCTGATGTGCGCCGTCGCGGGCATGCTGCTGGCCTCCGGCTGCGGGGGTGACTCCAGCAATGAGGCGGCCGACGCCCACCCGCACCAGGGCAACCCCAACCCCCGCAAGGACACGGCGGCGGTCCCGGGGCTGCCGGGGATGCCGCCGCTGCTCGATCCGAACGACCTGTACGCGGCGGACCGGCCGAACGCCCTGTCGCCGGTGGTCAAGGACTTCCCGTCGCGGGTGTACGTGCCCAACACCGAGTCGAACACGGTGAGCGTGATCGATCCGCGGACGTACAAGGTCATCGAGACGATTCCGGTGGGGGCTCAGCCGCAGCACGTGGTGCCGTCGTGGGACCTGAAGACGCTGTGGGTCAACAATGACCGGGGGCACACCCTCACGCCCATCGATCCGGCCACCGGCAAGGCGGGTAAGACGGTCGACGTCCACGATCCGTACAACCTCTACTTCACGCCCGACGGGAAGTACGCGGTGGTGATGGCGTCCATGGACCGGGAGCTGGTGTTCCGGGACGCGCACACGATGAAGCGGAAGAAGACGGAGCCGGTGGCCTGCCGTGGGGTCAATCACGCGGACTTCTCGCCGGACGGGAAGTACTTCATCGTCTCGTGCGAGTTCTCCGGGGAGCTGCTGAAGGTCGACACGGCGAAGATGAAGGTCATCGGTCAGCAGAAGCTGCCGTTCGAGGGGGCGATGCCACAGGATGTGAAGATCTCCTCCGACGGCCGGACCTGGTACATCGCCGACATGATGGCCGACGGGATCTGGGTGCTGGACGGCGACAGGTTCACCGAGCCGAAGCTGATGCGGACGGGCAAGGGGGCGCACGGGCTGTATGTCAGCCGGGACTCCAAGTCGCTGTACGTCTCCAACCGGGGCGAGGGTTCGGTGTCGGTGCTGGATCTGCCGACGCGCAAGCTGGTGAAGAAGTGGGAGCTGCCGGACGGTGGCAGCCCGGACATGGGCGGGGTGTCGGCGGACGGCAAGGAGCTGTGGCTGTCCGGGCGTTACGACTCCGAGGTCTATGTGATCGATACGCGGGACGGGCACCAGATCGCCAGGATTCCGGTGGGGGCCGGGCCGCACGGGCTGGCGGTCTATCCGCAGCCGGGCCGGTACTCGCTGGGCCACACCGGGATCTTCCGGTGAGCCCCGGGCGGTGAGGGCGTTCCGGGTGCCGGGGCCGCCGGCGGCGGGTCAGGCGTTGTAGACGTCGGCCTGGCGGGGCTGCGGGTCCTGGACGGCGCCGCTGAGGTTCATGGCGCGGCCGGCGAAGCGTTCGGTGTCGACGCCGTTCTCGGCGAGGACGCGCAGCGCCGCCTGGTGCACCACGCGCAGGACGGGTGTGGTGGCGCGCAGCGCGTCGTCGGCCATGAAGCGGTGCCGCCAGGGCTTGTCGGCCCAGGCGTGGCGCAGGCCGAAGGGCTCGGGGAGGACGAGCTTGCCGCCCCAGTACTCCAGGAGCGGTGGGTACCAGGTCAGGGGCGCGCGGGCGGTGAGCCGGACGACTTCCTTGGGTGGTACGACGGACAGTTTCCTGGTGCGGGTCTCCCAGAACTTGACGGTCTTGGCGACCGTTTTGGTGCGGGCGGCGGGCTTGCCCATGAAGAGGCCGTGGACGGGGCCGAGGGCGTGGCCGGTGACCTCGACGCGCAGGGTCTTGTGCAGGACGGTGACGGTGATCAGGAGGGTGATCACGAGTTGGCCGTCCCAGAGGACGAACTGCACGCCGAGGTAGTGCCGGCTGCCGGCGCCGAACTGCTGCTCGTTGCAGATCTTCTGGAGCTCCGCGCCCCGTATCTGGTAGCCGTCGGTGCCTTCGGGGCGGGAGACGGCGGCGGCGCCCTCGCCGACGGGGGAGACCACCCAGTGCTCGACGGAGGGGGTGGGGAAGCCGCCGGTGTGCAGGGGGCTGCGTTCCAGCAGCCGGAGCTGGTCGTGGATGGCGCGGACGACGTCCCAGCTGCGGAAGGGGTTGATCTCCTTGTCGGGGTCGGCGGGTACGAGCTCCTCGGCGAGCTGCCAGCTGCCCCAGCGGGTGCCCATGCCGAGGATGCCCTTGGGGCCGGCGTAGAAGGCGACGTTGCTGTGCTGTTCGGCGGCGAGCCGTTCCAGGGACTGGCGCAGCCGTTCGGCGGCGGTCTCGCCGGGGTTCTTGGGCACGGCCTCGGGGATCTTGGCGCCGATGCCGCCGCCGGAGAGGAGGCCGGTCCAGCGGTCGCGGAGGTCCTTGGCGGTGCGCTCGCAGACGACCTTGGCCCAGATGCCGCCGATGAGGGGGGCGATGAGCATGGCGCGCAGGTAGACGCTCAGGAAGCCGTGGAACGGCATCTTGACCATGAAGAGGACGGCGAGGACGGCGAGGGCCGCGAGGAGGGCCATGCCGAGGGCACCGGCCCGTTTGTTCTGTGCGCCGGCGAGGGTGCGGCGCAGCTGGAAGCCGCCGAGCCAGAGCAGTACTCCGGGGAGGAAGAGGACCCCGCAGACGAGCATGATGACGGTGAGCCGGGCGTCGCGCTGCTTGCGGATGCGGCTGGCCGCCAGACAGTGCTCGACGACGGGCTGCGGGTCGAGGCCGAAGGACTGGATCAGTGGTTTGCGGCCGCCGCCGAGGACCCGCAGCTGCACGGCGCGGGAGAACGCCTCGCCGAGGTTGGGTTCGAAGAGGGAGATGCGGGGTGGTTTGACCTCGGAGGTGGCCCAGTCGGAGTTGGCCTTGAGGAGTTCGTCCACCGGGCCGTCGCGGTAGGCGGCCGAGGCGAGTGCCTGGGTGGCCGCCGTCTGTCCGGAGGAGCCCGAGAGCGGGATCTGCGCACCCGGGCTGAAGTCGAACGCGTCCCCTGCTGCCACTGCTGCCCCCAATGCCGCCGCATGCCCATCCCGCGGCCTGCCTGACGACGACCGCCCGCGCCATACGTGTTGGTCCGCTGCTCCAGCGTATCCGTGTGCGGTGCCGGCTGTCGCAGGAGATCGCAAAGCCGCCCGCCTCGGTGGAGTTGAGGCGGGCGGCTTGTGAACTATGCGCCCTTATCGGAGAGTTCGCGGAGGCGGTCCGCGACCTGAGGGGGCATCGGTTCGTGGCGCGTGTACGAGCGGCTGAACCGGCCGGTGCCGTGCGAGAGGGAACGGAGGTCGACGGCGTACCGGCCGATCTCGATCTCCGGCACCTCCGCCCGGACGAGGGTGCGGCCGGCGCCGGACTGCTCGGTGCCCACCACGCGGCCGCGCCGGCCCGACAGGTCGCTCATGACGGGGCCGACGTATTCGTCGGAGACCAGGATCTCCATCTCCGCGACGGGTTCGAGGAGGTGGATCCGGGCCTCGGCGGCGGCCTCGCGCAGGGCGAGGGCGCCCGCCGTCTGGAAGGCGGCGTCGGAGGAGTCGACCGAGTGGGCCTTGCCGTCCAGGAGCGTCACCCGCACGTCGACCAGGGGGTACCCGGCGGCGAGGCCGCGGGCGGCCTGGGCCCGTACGCCCTTCTCCACCGAGGGGATGAACTGCCGGGGCACCGCGCCGCCCACGACCTTGTCCACGAACTCGATGCCGGAGCCGCCGGGCAGCGGTTCGACCTCGATCTCGCAGATGGCGAACTGGCCGTGGCCGCCGGACTGTTTGACGTGCCGTCCGCGCCCGGCCGCCTTCGAGCCGAACGTCTCGCGCAGCGACACCTTGTGCGGCACCGCGTCGACCCGTACGCCGTAGCGGGAGCGCAGCCGCTCCAGGGCCACGTCCCGGTGGGCCTCGCCCAGGCACCACAGCACGACCTGGTGGGTGTGCGCGTTGTGCTCCAGGCGCATGGTGGGGTCCTCCGCCACGAGCCGGGCCAGGCCCTGCGAGAGTTTGTCCTCGTCGGCCTTGCTGTGGGCCGTGATGGCGACGGGCAGCAGGGGGTCGGGCATCCGCCAGGGCTCCATCAGCAGCGGTTCGCCCTTGGCGGAGAGGGTGTCGCCGGTCTCGGCGCGGCCGAGCTTGGCGACGCAGGCGATGTCGCCGGCGATGGCCTGGCCCAGCTGGCGCTGGTGCTTGCCGAAGGGCGAGGAGAGGGCACCGACGCGTTCGTCGACATCGTGGCTCTCGTGACCGCGGTCCTCCAGGCCGTGTCCGGAGACGTGGACCGTCTCGTCGGGGCGCAGGGTGCCGGAGAAGACGCGGACGAGCGAGATCCGGCCGACGTAGGGGTCGGAGGAGGTCTTGATCACCTCGGCCGCCAGGGGGCCGGAGGGATCGCAGGCCAGGCGGGGCCGGGGCCGGCCGTCGGGTGTGGTGACGGCGGGGGCCTCGCGCTCCGCCGGGCCGGGGAAGCCGCCGGTGATCAGCTCCAGGATCTCGACGGTGCCCAGCCCCTGGCGGGCGCCGTCGGCGGCGGGGGCGGCGGCGAGGACGGGGTGGAAGCTGCCGCGGACGACGGCCTGTTCCAGGTCCTCGATGAGGGTCTTGACGTCCATCTCCTCGCCGCCGAGATAGCGGTCCATGAGGGTCTCGTCCTCGCTCTCGGCGATGATCCCCTCGATGAGCCGGGCGCGGGCCTCCGCGATCTCCGGCAGCCGGCCGGCGTCCGGTTCGGTCTCGGTCCGTTCGCCGGTGGAGCAGTCGAAGACGCGCTGGGTGAGCAGGCCGATCAGGCCGGTGACCGGGCGGTGCCCGTCGGGGCCCTCGGGGCCGTGCAGCGGCAGGTACAGCGGCAGCACGCTGTCGGGGGAGTCGCCGCCGAACGCGGCGCGGCAGGTCTCCGTCATCTCCGAGAAGTCGGCGCGCGCTGCCTCCAGATGGGTGATGACGATGGCCCGCGGCATCCCGACGGCCGCGCATTCCTCCCACACCATGCGGGTGGCGCCGTCGACGCCGTCCGCGGCGGAGACGACGAAAAGGGCCGCGTCCGCCGCTCGCAGACCGGCCCTGAGTTCACCGACGAAGTCGGCATAACCTGGCGTGTCCAGCAGATTGATCTTCATCCCCGCCCATTCGACGGGGACGAGGGACAGCTGGACCGAACGCTGCTGGCGGTGTTCGATCTCGTCGTAGTCGGAGATCGCCCCGCCGTCCTCGACCCGGCCGGCCCGGTTGACCGCGCCGGTGGCCAGTGCCAGTGCCTCCACGAGGGTCGTCTTCCCGGACCCGCTGTGGCCGACCAGCACCACGTTGCGTACGTGGCTCGGCCGGTCGGCCGACACTGCCCTGCCCGCGGCCCCTGGGTGTGTGCCCGTCTTCTCGCCCATGTGTCTCGCCTCCCGGTCGACACGTGCGGTACTTCGAGCTTTCCACCGCCGTAACGCTGCGTCCATACATCGAACACGGAGGCGTATACCGGTGGCGATGCGCGGGGTGCGGTACCGGCCGCGGCCCGCGGGGGAGCGGAACGTGATCTTCCTGTTGCCGGCCGGCGGGAAAGCCGCCGCTGAGAGGGGTCGCGGGCGCCGGCGAGTGATGCGTGCGCGGCGGGCCCCGGCCGCCTGGCTACGATGGGCCAGCCGGTGGCCTCCTGACCATCCGGCCCGATACGACCCTCCGGGAAGGCCATGCTGAACAAGTACGCGCGTGCGTTCTTCACGCGTGTTCTCACGCCGTTCGCCGCCCTGCTCATCCGCCTGGGCGTCAGCCCCGACGCGGTCACCCTCATCGGGACCGGCGGTGTGATGGCGGGCGCGCTGGTCTTCTACCCCCAGGGCGAGTTCTTCTGGGGCACGGTCACCATCACGCTGTTCGTCTTCTCCGACCTGGTCGACGGCAACATGGCCCGCCAGCTCGGCCGCTCCAGCCGCTGGGGCGCGTTCCTCGACTCCACCCTCGACCGGGTCGCCGACGCGGCGATCTTCGGCGGGCTCGCCCTCTGGTACGCCGGGCGCGGCGACAGCCTCGCCCTGTGCGCGGTGACGATCTTCTGCCTCGCCAGCGGCCAGGTGGTGTCGTACACCAAGGCGCGCGGCGAGAGCATCGGCCTGCCGGTGAACGTCAACGGCCTCGTCGAGCGCGCCGAGCGGCTCGTCATCTCGCTGGTGGCGTGCGGCTTCGCCGGACTGCACAAGTTCGGCGTGCCGGGCATCCAGATCCTGCTGCCCATCGCCCTGTGGATCGTGGCCCTCGGCAGCCTCGTCACGATGATCCAGCGCGTGGTGACCGTGCGCCGCGAGGCGGCCGAGGCCGACGCCGCGAACGCCGGGGGTGGCACCGGGTGAAGGAGAAGCTGACCGACGCGCTGTACGGGCTCGGCTGGGGCACGGTGCGGAACCTCCCCGAACCCCTCGCCGTACGGCTCGGACAGCGGATCGCCGACATCGCCTGGAAACGGCGCGGCGCGGGCGTGCTGCGCCTGGAGGCCAATCTCGCCCGGGTGGTGCCCGACGCGGGCCCCGGGCGGCTGGCCCAGCTCTCCCGGGCGGGCATGCGCTCGTACATGCGCTACTGGATGGAGTCCTTCCGGCTGCCCGCGTGGAGCCCGGAGCGCATCCGCCACGGCGTCGACGTCCAGAACGCGCACCTCCTGGAGGAGGGCCTGGCCAGCGGCCGCGGCGTCGTCCTCGCCCTGCCCCACATGGGTAACTACGACCTCGCCGGCGCGTGGGTCACCACCAAGATCGGGGTGCCCTTCACCACCGTCGCCGAGCGGCTCAGGCCCGAGAGCCTCTACGACCGGTTCGTCGCCTACCGCGAGGGGCTCGGCATGGAGGTCCTGCCGCACTCCGGCGGCAGCGCCTTCGGCACCCTCGCCCGGCGGCTGCGCTCGGGCGGGCTGGTCTGCCTGGTGGCCGACCGCGACCTGTCCTCCTCCGGCGTGGAGGTCAAGTTCTTCGGCGAGACGACCAAGATGCCCGCCGGTCCCGCGATGCTCGCGGCGCAGACCGGTGCGCTGCTGCTGCCCGTCACGCTCTGGTACGACCGGTCGCCGGTGATGCGCGGGCGGATCCACGCGCCCGTGGACGTGCCGGAGACCGGCACCCGGGCCGAGAAGGCCGCCGCGATGACCCAGCAACTGGCCGACGCCTTCGCCTCCGGCATCGCCGAACACCCGCAGGACTGGCACATGCTCCAGCGGCTGTGGCTCGCCGACCTCGTGAAGGAGACGCCGTGAGGATCGGGATCGTCTGTCCGTACTCCTGGGACGTCCCCGGCGGCGTCCAGTTCCACATCCGGGACCTGGCCGAGCACCTCATCCGGCTGGGCCACGAGGTCTCGGTGCTGGCGCCGGCGGACGACGAGACGCCGCTGCCGCCGTTCGTCGTCTCGGCCGGGCGGGCCGTCCCCGTCCCGTACAACGGCTCGGTCGCGCGGCTGAACTTCGGGTTCCTCTCCGCCGCCCGCGTCCGGCGCTGGCTGCACGACGGCGACTTCGACGTCATCCACATCCACGAGCCCACGTCCCCCTCCCTGGGGCTGCTGGCCTGCTGGGCCGCGCAGGGCCCGATCGTGGCGACCTTCCACACCTCCAACCCCCGCTCCCGGGCGATGATCGCGGCCTACCCGATCCTCCAGCCCGCCCTGGAGAAGATCAGCGCCCGCATCGCGGTGAGCGAGTACGCCCGCCGGACGCTGGTCGAGCACCTCGGCGGCGACGCCGTCGTCATCCCCAACGGCGTCGACGTGGACTTCTTCGCCCGCGCCGAGCCCAAGGCGGAGTGGCAGGGCGGACCCGACGGCGCGACGATCGGCTTCATAGGGCGCATCGACGAGCCGCGCAAGGGCCTGCCCGTCCTGATGCGCGCCCTGCCGGCGATCCTCGCGGAGCGCCCCGGCACCCGGCTGCTGGTCGCCGGGCGCGGTGACGAGGAGGAGGCCGTGGCCTCCCTGCCGGCCGGGATGCGCGAGCGCGTCGAGTTCCTCGGCATGGTCACCGACGAGGACAAGGCGCGGTTGCTGCGCAGCGTCGACCTCTACGTCGCCCCCAACACCGGCGGCGAGTCCTTCGGCATCATCCTCGTCGAGGCGATGTCGGCGGGCGCGCCCGTCCTGGCCAGCGACCTGGACGCGTTCGCGCAGGTCCTCGACAAGGGTGCGGCCGGCGAACTCTTCGCCAACGAGGACGCGGACGCGCTCGCCGCGGCGGCCCTGCGGCTGCTGGGCGACCCCGTGCACCGCACCGCACTGAGCGAGCGCGGCTCCGCGCACGTACGCCGCTTCGACTGGTCGCGCGTCGGCGCGGACATCCTGGCGGTGTACGAGACGGTGACGGCGGGCGCGGCGTCGGTGGCGACCGACGAACGCACGGGGCTGCGGGCACGGTTCGGGCTGGCGCGGGACTGACGGCGGGTCCGGGTGGCCCGTTCAAGCCCGTCCGGGGGCACCTCCCAGCGGTAGCTGGGGGAGTTCGAGGACCGGGGTCCGGGGCGGAGCCCCCGGACAGGTGAGGACGGGCAAGCCACCCGCAGGGTGAACGGTAACGTGAGCCCGCGTGACCACACTCATCTGGATCGTCGCCGCACTCGTCGTCATCGGCGTCTATCTGAGCTGGACCGCGGGCCGCCTCGACCGCCTGCACAGCCGCATCGACGCGGCGCGCGCCGCGCTGGACGCCCAGCTGCTGCGGCGCGCCTCGGTCGCGCAGGAGCTCGCCACCGCCGGGGTGCTCGACCCGGCCGCCTCGATCGTCCTCTACCAGGCCGCCCACGCGGCCCGGCAGGCGGAGGAGGAGCACCGCGAGGTCGCCGAGAGCGAGCTGAGCCAGGCGCTGCGGGCCGTCTTCGCCGAGGGGCCGCAGGTCGAGGCCGTGCGGGAGGCGCCGGGCGGTGAGGAGTCGCTGGCGGAGCTGGGCGAGGCCGTCCGCCGGGTGCCGATGGCCCGGCGGTTCCACAACGACGCGGTGCGTGCCGCGCGGGCCGTCCGCAAGCACCGCGTGGTGCGCTGGTTCCGGCTGGCGGGCCACGCGCCGTTCCCGCTGGCGGTGGAGATGGACGACGAACCGCCCGCCGCGCTGGGCGACCGTACAGGCCACTGACCTCGAATTGGCTCTTTTTCCGGTGGCCCGGCCCCGGATTGGATGAGCGTGCAGCTTTACCGCCCTTGATAGTGAGGTCCCACGTGTCCAGCACGACCCCGAACGCCACCAGCCCCGAGACCGGCACCGCGCGCGTCAAGCGCGGCATGGCCGAGCAGCTCAAGGGCGGCGTGATCATGGACGTCGTCAACGCGGAGCAGGCGAAGATCGCCGAGGACGCGGGCGCCGTCGCCGTCATGGCCCTGGAGCGGGTGCCCGCCGACATCCGCAAGGACGGCGGCGTGGCCCGGATGTCCGACCCGAACATGATCGAAGAGATCATCGGGGCGGTCTCCATCCCGGTCATGGCCAAGTCCCGCATCGGTCACTTCGTCGAGGCCCAGGTGCTGCAGTCCCTCGGTGTCGACTACATCGACGAGTCCGAGGTCCTCACCCCGGCCGACGAGGTCAACCACTCCGACAAGTGGGCCTTCACCACCCCCTTCGTCTGTGGCGCCACCAACCTGGGCGAGGCCCTGCGCCGCATCGCCGAGGGCGCGGCCATGATCCGTTCCAAGGGCGAGGCCGGCACGGGCAACGTCGTCGAGGCCGTCCGTCACCTGCGCCAGATCAAGAACGAGATCGCCAAGCTGCGCGGCTTCGACAACAACGAGCTCTACGCCGCCGCCAAGGAGCTGCGCGCCCCGTACGAGATCGTCAAGGAGGTCGCCGAGCTCGGCAAGCTGCCGGTCGTGCTGTTCTCCGCCGGTGGCGTCGCCACCCCGGCCGACGCGGCCCTGATGCGCCAGCTCGGTGCCGAGGGCGTCTTCGTCGGCTCCGGCATCTTCAAGTCGGGCGACCCGGCCAAGCGCGCCGCCGCCATCGTGAAGGCCACCACCTTCTACGACGACCCGGCCGTCATCGCGGACGCCTCCCGCAACCTGGGCGAGGCCATGGTCGGCATCAACTGCGACACCCTCCCGGAGTCGGAGCGCTACGCCAACCGCGGCTGGTAATCCCGCTGTCCTTCCGGTGGGCGGCCCGCGCTTTTCACGGGCCGCCCACCGCCGCAATGCTGTGAGAGGTACCCCCGTGACAACCTCCGTCGACAACCCCGTCATCGGCGTGCTCGCCCTCCAGGGTGACGTCCGCGAGCACCTGGTCGCGCTCGCGGCGGCCGACGCCGTCGCGCGCCCGGTGCGCCGCCCCGAAGAGCTCGACGGCCTCGACGGCCTGGTGATACCCGGCGGCGAGTCCACCACCATGTCCAAGCTGGCGGTCGCCTTCGGCATGCTGGAGCCGTTGCGCGAGCGGGTCCGCGCCGGGCTGCCCGTCTACGGCACCTGCGCCGGCATGATCATGGTCGCGGACAAGCTCCTGGACGGCCGCGAGGACCAGGAGACGCTCGGCGGCATCGACATGATCGTGCGCCGTAACGCCTTCGGGCGGCAGAACGAGTCCTTCGAGGCGGTCATCGATGTCGCCGGAGTCGAGGGCGGCCCGGTCGAGGGCGTCTTCATCCGCGCGCCGTGGGTGGAGTCGGTCGGTGCGAGCGCGGAGGTGCTGGCCACGTACGACGGTCACACGGTGGCGGTGCGGCAGGGCAATGTGCTGGCCACGTCGTTCCACCCGGAGCTGACGGGCGACCACCGGGTGCACGGTCTGTTCGTCGGGATGGTGCGCGCGGCGCATCGGACGGGTGTGAGCGCCACCGCTTCTTGAGGGGTGGTGTTGGGAGACCGGTCGGCCTATCCCGGTAGGATCTCAGTCGTTCGTTCAGAATTGGTTACGCGAAGGAGACAGGCGGATGTCCGGCCACTCTAAATGGGCTACGACGAAGCACAAGAAGGCCGTGATCGACGCCAAGCGCGGCAAGCTCTTCGCGAAGATGATCAAGAACATCGAGGTCGCCGCCCGGACCGGCGGCGCCGACCCGGCCGGTAACCCGACGCTCTTCGACGCCATCCAGAAGGCGAAGAAGAGCTCGGTCCCCAACAAGAACATCGACAGCGCGGTCAAGCGCGGTGCCGGCCTCGAAGCGGGCGGCGCCGACTACGAGACCATCATGTACGAGGGCTACGGCCCCAACGGCGTGGCCGTGCTCATCGAGTGCCTCACCGACAACCGCAACCGCGCCGCCTCCGACGTGCGCGTCGCCATGACCCGCAACGGCGGCTCGATGGCCGACCCGGGCTCGGTGTCGTACCTGTTCAACCGCAAGGGCGTCATCATCGTCCCCAAGGGCGAGCTCGGCGAGGACGACGTCCTCGGCGCGGTCCTGGACGCGGGTGCCGAGGAAGTCAACGACCTCGGCGAGAACTTCGAGGTGCTCTCCGAGGCCACGGACATGGTCGCGGTGCGCACGGCACTCCAGGAGGCGGGCATCGACTACGACTCCGCCGAAGCCAACTTCGTCCCCACCATGCAGGTGGAGCTCGACGAGGACGGCGCGCGCAAGATCTTCAAGCTGATCGACGCCCTGGAGGACAGCGACGACGTGCAGAACGTCTTCGCCAACTTCGACATCTCCGACGACGTCATGGCCAAGGTCGACGCGTAACACGGTTCCTCCGACGGGCCGACGGGACACATCCCGTCGGCCCGTCGGCGTGATCGGGCGTTGTCAGTGGCAGCGGATAGTCTGCGGGCAGACGACCGAAGGAGGGGGCGCGATGCGCGTGCTGGGCGTGGACCCGGGGCTGACCCGGTGCGGCATCGGCGTGGTGGACGGGGTCGCCGGCCGACCGCTGAAGATGGTCGGCGTGGGCGTCATCCGCACCCCCGCGGACGCCGAGGTCGCCGAGCGCCTGGTGCTCATCGAGCGCGGCATGGAGCAGTGGCTGGACGAACACCGCCCCGAATGCGTCGCCGTGGAGCGGGTGTTCAGCCAGCACAACGTCAGCACCGTGATGGGCACCGCTCAGGCCAGTGCCGTCGCCATGCTGTGCGCCGCCCGGCGCGGACTGCCCGTCGCCCTGCACACCCCCAGCGAGGTCAAGGCCGCCGTCACCGGCTCCGGCCGGGCCGACAAGGCCCAGGTCGGTTCCATGGTCACCCGCCTTCTCCGGCTCGACGCGCCCCCCAAGCCGGCCGACGCCGCCGACGCCCTGGCCTTGGCCATCTGCCACATCTGGCGGGCCCCGGCGACCAACCGCCTCCAGCAGGCCGTCGCCGCCCACCGCCGCACCACGCGTCTGCCGGACGCCACCGAACGAACCCTGAAGGGCAGCGCATGATCGCCTTTGTCTCCGGCCCGGTCGCGGCTCTCGCCCCGGACACCGCCGTCGTCGAGGTCGGCGGTGTCGGCATGGCCGTCCTGTGCACGCCGAACACCCTCTCCGCACTGCGCATCGGGCAGCACGCCAAGCTCGCCACCTCCCTCGTGGTGCGCGAGGACTCCCTGACCCTCTACGGCTTCGCCGACGACGACGAGCGCCAGGTCTTCGAGCTGCTCCAGACGGCCAGCGGCGTCGGCCCGCGCCTCGCCCAGGCCATGCTCGCCGTCCACACCCCGGACGCGCTGCGCCGCGCGGTCTCCACCGGCGACGAGAAGGCACTCACCGCGGTCCCCGGCATCGGCAAGAAGGGCGCGCAGAAGCTGCTGCTGGAGCTGAAGGACCGGCTCGGCGAACCGGTCGCCTCCGGCGGGGTCGCCCGGGGAGGTGCCTCCGCCGCCGGGGGCTGGCGGGAACAGCTGCTGGCCGCGCTGGTGGGCCTCGGCTACGCCGCCCGTGAGGCGGAGGAGGCGATGGCGGTGGTCGCACCGCAGGCCGAGGCGGTCACGACGGCCGGTGGCACGCCCCAGGTGGGGCAGCTCTTGCGTGCCGCGCTCCAGAGCCTGAACCGTGCCCGCTGACTGTGACGGGGCAAGCCCCCGGGCCCCCGGACCGGGCTTCCGGCGCGCCGGCTCAGCCCAGCCGAACCAGCCCGTCCGGGGGCACCTCTGGGGGCACCCCCGGACGGAGTCTGGGGGAGTTTGAGGACCGGGGTCCGGGGCGGAGCCCCGGTCAGGGACCGGCGGGCCGACCCCGCCGCACCGCACCATCACCGACCGTGAGGTTCAACCCGTGAACTGGGACGACGAGTCCGCATCCACCGACGAACGGCTGGTGGCCCCCGCCGCCGACGGCGAGGACACCGCCGTCGAAGCCGCCCTGCGCCCCAAGGACCTCCGCGAGTTCGTCGGCCAGGAGCGGGTCCGCGAGCAGCTGGACCTGGTCCTCAAAGCCGCCCGCGCCCGCGGCGCCACCGCCGACCACGTCCTGCTCTCCGGCGCGCCCGGCCTCGGCAAGACCACCCTCTCCATGATCATCGCGGCCGAGATGGGCGCCCCCATCCGCATCACCTCCGGCCCCGCCATCCAGCACGCGGGCGACCTCGCCGCGATCCTCTCCTCCCTCACCGAGGGCGAGGTCCTCTTCCTCGACGAGATCCACCGCATGTCCCGGCCCGCCGAGGAGATGCTCTACATGGCGATGGAGGACTTCCGCGTCGACGTCATCGTCGGCAAGGGCCCCGGCGCCACCGCCATCCCGCTGGAGCTGCCGCCCTTCACCCTGGTCGGCGCCACCACCCGGGCCGGCCTGCTGCCGCCGCCGCTGCGCGACCGCTTCGGCTTCACCGGGCACATGGAGTTCTACGTCCCCGCCGAGCTCGAGCGCGTCATCCACCGCTCGGCCCGCCTCCTCGACGTCGAGATAGACGCCGCCGGCGCCGCCGAGATCGCCGGCCGCTCCCGCGGCACCCCGCGCATCGCCAACCGCCTGCTGCGCCGCGTCCGCGACTACGCCCAGGTCAAGGCCGACGGCGTCATCAACCGCGAGACCGCCGCCCAGGCCCTGGACGTCTACGAGGTCGACGGCCGCGGCCTCGACCGGCTGGACCGCGCCGTGCTCACCGCCCTGCTCAAGCTCTTCGGCGGCGGCCCCGTCGGGCTCTCCACCCTCGCCGTCGCCGTGGGCGAGGAGCGCGAGACGGTCGAGGAGGTCGCCGAACCCTTCCTCGTACGGGAGGGGCTGCTGGCCCGTACACCCAGGGGCCGGATCGCCACCCCGGCGGCCTGGGCGCACCTCGGTCTGGCGCCGCCCCAGCAGGCCACGGGCGGCCCCGGACAGCCGGGACTCTTCGGCGGATGACGGCGCGGGTGCTGGTCCGCCCAGGAACCACGGTGCCATGCTGGGCGTTGTTCCATAGGCACGGACTCGCTTAGACTCCGCCGATGCCCGTCCGTACAGGCGCGGCATACCACCCCCGTAGACCAGGCCGCGCCCCCGCGGTCGTGTGAAGGAAACCCCGTCCCGTGAATATCGTGACTCTCCTGCCGTTCATCGTGCTTATCGGGGCCATGTTCCTGATGACCCGGTCGGCCAAGAACAAGCAGCGCCAGGCGGCGCAGATGCGCGACCAGATGCACCCGGGCACCGGTGTGCGGACGATCGGCGGCATGTACGCCACCGTCAAGGAGGTCAACGACGACTCCGTCCTCCTGGAGATCGCGCCGGGCGTCCACGCCATCTACGCGAAGAACGCCATCGGCGCCGTCCTGGAGGACGCGGAGTACAACCGCATCGTCCACGGGGTCGAGCCGGACGAGTCCGAGACCCCTGTCGTCCCGGACGACGCCTCCTCGCTGACCGAGGACGCCGAGGCCGCTCCGGCCGAGAAGAAGATCGACCTCGGCAAGGACGCCGCCGTGGACGCCGAGGCCGACGCCCCGGCGAAGGCGGAGAAGGCCGACAAGGCCGACACGGCCGAGGACGCCAAGCGGGACGGCGAGAAGAACGGCGACACCGACGCGAAGTAGCCCCTTCAGGGAACCGCGGAGCACCGCACGAGCGGTGCGCCGCGGTTCCCTCACGGTCTAGGCTCCGGCGGGGGGCAGGTCCCCACAACACTTCGTGGCCGCCCGGCGGAACAACCCGATGCCGGGTGGTTGGACAGGGAGAAACGACAAGGTGGCAGCACCGAAGAAGGGCCGCAGGTCCCCGGGTGGCCAGGGCAGGCCGGGCCGAGTCCTGGCCCTGATCCTGATCGCCATGGTGGCGCTCACCGCGGGGATGTTCGCCTCCGGGCGCACCACACCGCGGCTGGGCATCGACCTCGCGGGCGGCACCAGCTTCACGCTGGAGGCCAAGAACGAGCCCGGCAAGCCCAACGCGATCAACGAGACCAACATGAACACGGCCGTCGGCATCATCGACCGCCGTGTCAACGGTCTCGGTGTCTCCGAGGCCGAGGTCCAGACGCAGGGCAACAAGCACATCATCGTGAACATCCCCAAGGGGACGAACGCGAAGCAGGCCCGTGAGCAGGTCGGAACCACCGCCAAGCTGGGCTTCCGCCCGGTGCTGAGCGTGGCCGACGGTGCGAAGACCCCGCCGGCCCCCACCCCCTCCGCCTCCGGCACGCCCAGCGCGAGCAAGGACGGCGACAAGGAGAAGGACGGCGCCAAGGACGGCAAGAACAAGCCGTCCGGTTCTCCGTCCGCCTCCGCGAGCGCCAAGCCGCAGGGCCGGGCCGTCACCGACGCGCTCAAGGCCGACGGCTCGCCGAGCGCCAAGGCGACCGCCTCCGCCGGTGACGACAAGGCCAAGGACGACAAGGGCGCCAAGGACGACAAGTCCAAGAAGGACCCCACGCCGTCCCCCGCCGAGGTCGCCGCGCTGCAGAAGAAGCTGGACGCGCTGGACTGCTCCACCAAGGACGGCCGCGCCGAGGCGAGCAAGGCCGCCGCGCGCGCTCCGCTCACCGACGTGATCGTCGCGTGCAAGAAGGACGGCCAGTCCAAGGAGATCCTCGGCCCGGTGGCCGTCGAGGGCACCGGCGTCAAGGACGCCGACGCCGTCTTCGACAGCCAGCAGGGCAAGGGCTGGATCGTCCAGCTGAAGTTCACCTCGGGCGGTTCCAAGAAGTTCGCCGACGTCACCGGCCAGCTGGCGACCAAGCAGGCCCCGCAGAACCAGTTCGCGATCGTCCTGGACGGCGAGGTCGTCTCCGACCCGTCGGTCTCCAGCTCGATCTCGGGCGGGCAGGCGGAGATCTCCGGCGGCTTCACGCAGGAGAGCGCCCGCGACCTCGCCAACATCCTGTCCTACGGCGCCCTGCCGCTGTCCTTCGACGTCGCCACCGAGACGACGGTCAGCGCCGCGCTCGGCGGTGAGCAGCTGCGCGCCGGTCTGATCGCCGGTGCCATCGGCCTCGCGCTCGTGATCATCTACCTGGTGGCGTACTACCGCGGTCTCGCGCTCGTCGCCCTCGCCAGCCTCCTGTGCTCGGCGATCCTCACGTACACGATCATGGTCCTGCTCGGTGAGGCCATCCAGTTCGCGCTGAACCTGCCGGCCGTCTGCGGTGCCATCGTCGCGATCGGCATCACCGCCGACTCCTTCATCGTCTACTTCGAGCGCATCCGTGACGAGATCAGGGAGGGCCGGACCCTGCGCCCGGCCGTCGAGCGGGGCTGGCCGCGTGCCCGCCGCACCATCCTGGTCTCCGACTTCGTGTCCTTCCTCGCCGCCGCGGTGCTCTTCATCGTCACCGTCGGCAAGGTCCAGGGCTTCGCGTTCACCCTCGGTCTGACCACCCTGCTCGACGTGGTCGTGGTCTTCTTCTTCACCAAGCCGCTCATGACGCTCCTCGCGCGCCGCGCGTTCTTCGCCAGCGGCCACCCGTGGTCCGGGCTGGACCCCAAGCGGCTCGGCGCCAAGCCCCCGCTGCGGGCCTCCCGTCGTCGCCCCACCGCCCCCGTCGACCCGAAGGAGGCGTGAGATGTCCAAGCTCGGCAATCTCGGCGCCCGGCTCTACCGCGGTGAGGTCGGCTACGACTTCGTCGGCAAGCGGAAGATCTGGTACGGCATCTCGATCCTGATCACCATCACGGCCATCGTCGGCCTGGCGGTGCGCGGCCTGAACATGGGCATCGAGTTCTCCGGCGGCGCGGTCTTCACCACCACCAAGACGTCCGTCTCGGCCGAAGCGGCCAAGCAGACGGTCGAGGAGACCTCCGGCCACACGGCCATCGTCCAGAAGCTCGGCAACGGCACGCTGCGCGTCCAGGTCAGCGAGCTCACCACAGATCAGTCCCGGACCACCCAGCAGGCCCTGGCCAAGAAGCTGGACGTCCCGCTGGACAAGGTCAACACCGACATCGTCGGCCCCAGCTGGGGTGACCAGATCGCCAACAAGGCATGGACGGGCCTGGCGGTCTTCATGATCCTCGTGGTGATCTATCTGGCGATCGCCTTCGAATGGCGCATGGCGCTCGCCGCCCTCGTCGCCCTGATCCACGACCTCACCATCACCGTCGGTGTGTACGCACTGGTCGGCTTCGAGGTCACCCCGGGCACCGTGATCGGTCTGCTGACCATCCTCGGTTACTCCCTCTACGACACCGTCGTCGTCTTCGACGGTCTCAAGGAGGGCGCGAAGGACATCACCAAGCAGACCCGCTTCACCTACCGCGAGATCGCCAACCGCAGCCTCAACGGCACCCTGGTGCGCTCCATCAACACCACGGTCGTGGCGCTGCTGCCGGTCGCCGGTCTGCTCTTCATCGGCGGCGGTTTCCTCGGCGCGGGCATGCTCAACGACATCTCGCTCGCCCTGTTCGTCGGCCTCGCGGCCGGCGCGTACTCCTCGATCTTCATCGCCACCCCGCTGGTCGCCGACCTCAAGGAGCGCGACCCGCAGATGAAGGCCCTGACCAAGCGGGTGGCCGCCAAGCGCGCCGCCGCGGCCGCCAAGGCCGAGGCCGGCGACGCGGAGCCGCACGACGAGGTTCCCGGGGACGAGGACCCGGGCGAGGACGGGCCGCAGGCCGGTCTGGTCCGGCAGGCGTCGACCCGCAGCCGCGGTGGCCGCGGCCGTTCCCCGGGCAAGCGCCGATGAGCGCCGTGAGCGTCGGCACCGCCGACGAGAAGCTGCGTGACCTGCTGCTCTCGCACATCCACGATGTGCCGGACTACCCCAAGCCGGGCGTGATGTTCAAGGACATCACCCCACTGCTCGCCGACGCCGAGGCGTTCGGCGCGCTGACCGACGCGCTCGCCGGGCTCTGCAAGCGGTACGGCGCGACCAAGGTCGTCGGCCTGGAGGCCCGCGGGTTCATCCTGGGCGCCCCGGCCGCGGTCCGCGCCGGGCTCGGCTTCGTGCCCGTGCGCAAGGCCGGCAAGCTGCCGGGCCGGACCCTGGGCCAGCGCTACGACCTGGAGTACGGCACCGCCGAGATCGAGATCCACGCCGATGCCCTGGGCGCCGGCGACCGGGCCCTGGTCATCGACGACGTGCTGGCCACCGGCGGCACGGCCGAGGCGTCGCTGAAGCTGATCCGCCGGGCCGGGGCGGAGGTGGCGGGCGTCGTCGTGCTGATGGAGCTCGGCTTCCTGCCCGGCCGCGAGCGGCTGGCGCCGGAGCTCGGCGGAGCACCGCTGGAGGCGTTGATCACCGTCTGATCACCGGTCGGCCACCCG
>NZ_JAGGOL010000085.1 GCF_018614525.1 Streptomyces sp. ISL-11 | reverse complement strand
CGCCCGTACGGCCTCGCGCGGGCGCCCGGCATCGCGGGCGAGGAAGGCGGTGTTGCAGAAGGCGTGCGCCTCCAGGGCCGCGTCGCCGGCCACCCGGGCCGTCGCCAGCGCCTCGGCGTAGTGCGAGCGGGCGTCGGCGAAGCGGCCCGAGTCGTGCGCCAGCCAGCCGACGGAGATCGCCAGCTCGCCGGCGCCCGTGTGCAGCCGGTCCGCGACGGACTGCCGGCGGGTGTCGGCGTCCAGCAGGTCGTACGCCACGCGCAGGGGACGCGCGGCACGGCGGTAGATGCCGTCGGCGCCGTGGCGGTCGTCGAGCAGCCGGATGCGGCGGACGGCCTGTTCCACGGCGGCGGCCTCGGCCTCGCCGGCGCGGCGCCGGTCGTGGCCGGCGCCCAGGGGGGCACTCCAGGAGGTGCCCTGGGAAGCGAACCGGGAAGCGGACGCCACGGCGACCGTTCCGCTCGTCATGAACGCGCGACGCAACACGTCGCTCTCCTTGTGGCTGTCGAGGGGCTTACCGGGCGGGCCGCCGGGTTCCGGCAGCGGGGCGGCGGTCTCCCGCGCCCCCCGTCCGCGTACCACGTCTCGCGGGACGAAACCCATCTCCGCCGGTTCCCGGCCGGGGAACATGTGCCGGAAGACCCGTTCGTAGGCGTAATTGGGGCAGCGGATCTCCCCGGACTCGACGCGCCCGATGTAGCGCGCGTCGCACGAGACCTGCTCGCCGATCTCGCGGGCGGCCCGCCGTACGGCCGCGGCGAACTCACCCGGCGACCGCGCTCCGCGCAGCTGCCGGAAGGCGGTGTTCGGGCGCTGGGTGCCACCCTTGCCGCCGGGGGAGGGCACCGACTCGGGCGGCGGGGCTGACGAGGACGCGTGGGACGACACCATGGCCGGACCCTCTCCTGCGAGTGCTGCCGTATCGGCGGAGAAGACCGTACCGGGTAGCAGGGGCCCACTACACCCCGTTTGGCTACAAACCGGATATCTCACCCGTCATCCGCCATGAAGTGCCATCCTTTGTGACGGCATGGCGCCGTAGCCGTTGACATGCCTCGCGCGTTGAACTCCCTGGACCGCGCTCGACGCGGAGTGGCTTGGCGGAGGAGGGGTTTCCCGTGGTGGAGGCCGGAGTGGACATCAGCAGCTCGCGGACGACGGCCCTGCACCAGCCGCGTCAGGACCACAGCCCGTCCCCGTCCCCCTGCCTGCCCCCGTCCGCGGACGCCGGTCCGTGCGACCTCGTCACCGTGCCCGCCCGGCAGGGCCTGGAGGCGGTCGACATCCTGCGGCTGCGCGAGAGCGTCGGTCCCGTGCTGCACGACGGCGAGTGCGACACCCTCGGCTTCCTCGTCCCGCCGGGCACCGCCGACGCCTGGGACGTCCCCGGCAGCGCGTGCACCCAGACGTACGACGGCGGGGCGGCCGCGGCCGAGCCGCCGATCACCGGGACCGGCTGGCTGGTGGCGCCGGAGGCGGCCATCTCGGAGGCGACGGACCCGGCGGTCCTGCGGGCGGCCCTCGGCGAGGCGGCCCGCACGATCGCGGCGGTCGACCGCTGCCGGTAGCAGCGGCCGGCCGGGGGATACTTGCCCCGTGGCGAAGGGCAAACAGAAGCAGGGGCGCGGGCGCGCGGCCGAACCGGTCTCCGAGCGGGTCGACGGCGGCACCGCGGAGCTCGTCCCCGACCGGGACCGCCCCCGCGGCTTCACCCTCCTGATCGACGGCGCGCCGCAGTCCCACGTGGATCTCGACGATCCGTCCTACCTCGACTTCGCCTACCAGCGCCGCCTCGGCCACGTCGCCGACCTCGTCGCGCCGCCCGGCAAGCCCCTCCAGGTGCTGCATCTGGGCGGCGGGGCGTTCACCCTCGCCCGCTACGTCGCCGCGACCCGCCCCCGCTCGACCCAGCAGATCATCGAGATCGACGCGCCGCTCGTCCACTTCGTCCGCCGTGAGCTGCCCCTGGACAGCGGCTGGCGCGTCCGGGTGCGGGGCGGTGACGCGCGCGAGGGCCTGGCCAGGATCCCGGACGGCTGGGCGGACCTGATCATCGCCGACGTCTTCAGCGGCGCCCGCACCCCCGCGCACCTGACCAGCACCGAGTTCGTGGGCGAGGTGCGCCGGGCGCTGCGGCCGGGCGGCTTCTACGCCGCGAACCTCGCCGACGGCCCGCCACTGGCGTATGTGAAGGCGCAGATCGCGACCGTACGGACCGTCTTCCCCGAGCTGTGCCTGACCGCCGACCCGGCGGTGCTGCGCGGACGCCGCTTCGGCAACGCCGTGCTGCTGGCCTCCGACCGCGAGCTGCCCCTCGCCGAGCTGACCCGGCGCGCCGCCACCGACCCGCACCAGGGCCGGGTCGAACACGGCCGTGCCCTGGCCGACTTCACCGGCGGCGCGGCGCCCGTCACCGACGCGAGCGCCCGCCCGTCACCGGCGCCGCCGCCGTCCGTCTTCGAGTAGGGCGTCTCCGGCGGGTCAGGGGGGGTGCACCTCCGCTGCGCGGCGGTGTCCTCAAACGCCGGACGGGCTTGATGGTGGCCGGGCTCGGCCGAGACCAGCCCGTCCGGCGCTTGAGGACGCGCCCGCAGGGCGCTCGCCGCCGCAGGCGGCAAGGACATCACCCGGCCCCGCCCCGTCAGTACGGCGGCAGCTGCCCCGTCCGCACCACCTGGGAGTACCAGCGGGCGCTGGACTTGGGCGTACGGACCTGGGTGGCGTAGTCGACGTACACCGCGCCGAAGCGCTTGCTGTAGCCGTAGGCCCACTCGAAGTTGTCGAGCAGCGACCAGAGGAAGTAGCCGCGCACGTCCGCGCCGTCGGCGATGGCGCGCCGGACGGCGTCGAGGTGGGCGTGCAGATAGGCGATGCGCTCCGGGTCGTGCACCACGCCCTGGCCGTCCGGCTTGTCGTCGTAGGCCGCGCCGTTCTCGGTGACCATCAGCGGCAGCCCCGGGAACTCCTGGGTGAAGCGCATCAGCAGGTCGTGCAGGCCGGTGGGGTCGACGGACCAGTCCATCGCGGTGCGCTTGCCCGGCGGCCGGTGGAAGGCGACCTGCCCCGCGCCGGGCCAGGGAGAGGCGTCACCGCCGCCGTGGCCGTCGTCGTGCGACGGGTGGCTGTCAGTGGCGGCTGATACCAAGGAAGGCGCGTAGTAGTTGACGCCCAGTGAGTCGAGGGGGTGGCGGATGACGCCCGGGTCGCCGTCGTGCACGAAGGCCCAGTCGGTGAGGGACGCCGTGTCGGCGAACAGGTCCGCGGGGTATCCCCCGCGGAGCATGGGCTCGGTGAAGATACGGGTGGAGAGCGCGTCGACGCGCCGCTGGGCGTCCAGGTCCGGCGGGGCGTCGGTGAGGGCCCGTACGGCCGAGGGGTTGAGGGTGACGGAGACCTGGGCCCGCGAGGGGAGCGCGGCGCGCAGCGCCTGCGCGCCGAGGCCGTGCGCGAGGTTGAGGTGGTGGGCGGCGCGCAGGGCCGCCACGGCGTTCGTACGGCCCGGGGCGTGCACCCCCGAGCCGTAGCCGAGGAAGGCGCTGCACCAGGGCTCGTTGAGGGTCGTCCACAGCTCCACGCGGTCGCCGAGGGCCTCGGAGACCAGGTGCGCGTAGTCGGCGAAGCGGTGCGCGGTGCCGCGCTCCGGCCAGCCGCCGGCCGACTCCAGCTCCTGCGGCAGGTCCCAGTGATAGAGCGTCACCACCGGCCGGATGTCATGGGCGAGGAGGTCGTCGACGAGCGCGCGGTAGAAGTCCAGGCCCGCCTGGGAGGCGGGGCCGCGTCCGCCGGGCTGGACGCGGGGCCAGGAGACCGAGAAGCGGTAGGCGCCCAGGCCCAGGTCGGCCATGAGGCGCACGTCCTCCTGGCGGCGGTGGTAGTGGTCGGTGGCGGTGTCACCGGTGTCGCCGCCGAGGACCTTGCCGGGCGTGCGGCAGAAGGTGTCCCAGATGGAGGGGGTGCGGCCGTCCTCGTGGGCCGCGCCCTCGATCTGGTACGCGGCCGTCGCGGCGCCCCACAGGAAGCCGGGCGGGAAGTTCACGGTCATGGAAGCGCTCTCAGGGTGGGGGGAGAGGTAGCGGTGGGGGGATCAGCCTTTGACGGCGCCCTGCATGATGCCGCCGACGATCTGTTTGCCGAAGAGGGTGAAGGCGAGCAGCAGCGGCAGCGTGCCCAGCAGCGCGCCGGCCATGATCACGGCCTGGTCGGGCACATAGCCGCGGCCCAGGCCGGTGAGCGCCACCTGCACCGTCGGGTTCTCCTGGGTCAGCGCGATGATCGGCCAGAAGAAGTCGTTCCACGCCTGGACGAAGGAGAGCATCGCCAGCACGGCCATCGCGGGGCGCGCCACGGGGAAGACCACGTGCCACACCACGCGCAGGCTGCTCGCCCCGTCGACGCGGGCCGCCTCGACGAGCTCGGTGGGCAGCGCCTCCACCAGGTACTGGCGCATGAAGAACACCCCGAAGGCGCTCACCAGGGTCGGCAGGATCACCGACTGGAGCTGGTTGGTCCAGTGCAGATCGGCGATGACCATGAAGAGGGGGACGACGCTGAGCTGCGGCGGCACCATCATCGTGCCGATCGTCAGGAGCAGCAGGACGTTCTGGAAGCGGAACCGCAGCTTTGCGAAGGCGAATCCGGCGATGGTGCAGAACAGCGTGGTGCCGAGCGCGATCGAGGATGCCACCAGCACCGTGTTCAGCAGCGCCAGGCCCATGTGGGCGTCCGTCCAGGCCGTGCCCAGGTTCGTCAGCAGCCGGCCGCCGAACCAGAAGGGCGGCGGGGTCCGGGCGAGCCGGTAGTTGTCGCGCGAGGCGGCGACCGCCGTCCACACCAGCGGGAACAGCGACCCGGCGGTGAACAGCGCCAGCACCGCGTAGGTGCCCGGCCCGCCGTGCAGCTGGCGCCCGGCGCGCCGGGCGGCACTCCGCCGTCCGCTCGTCGTGGTCGTCACATCAGCCCCTCACCGGCTCTTCCGCAGCCGCCGCGCGATCAGCAGATTGACCGCGGCGATCAGCAGCAGGATCAGGAACATCGTCCAGGCGACGGCGGAGGCGCGCCCGAGGTGGAAGTTGAACCACCCCTGCTCGTAGAGATAGAGCCCCAGGGTCTGGAACTGATGGGACGCCCCGCCCCTCTGCCCGCCCGCTCCGCCGAAGAGCAGCGGCTCGCCGAACAACTGCGTCGCCCCGATCGTCGAGACCACGACCGTGAACAGGATCGTCGGCCGCAGCGCGGGCACGGTGACGTACAGGAACTGCTGCCGGCGCGACGCCCCGTCCAGCGCCGCCGACTCGTACAGCTCGTCCGGCACGGCCTGCATGGCGGCCAGGTAGATCAGCGCGTTGTAGCCCGTCCACCGCCAGATGACGATCGAGGAGACCGCGAACTGCGAGGCGAGCGTCGAGCTCTGCCAGTCCACCGGCCCGATGCCCACCGAGCCCAGCGCCCAGTTGACCATGCCGTAGTCGCGCCCGTAGAGCAGCACGAAGACCAGCGTCGCGGCGGCGACCGAGGTCGCGTACGGGGTCAGCAGCGCGACCCGCCAGAAGGACGCCGCCCGCAGCCGGTAGTGCAGCAGATGGGCCAGGCCCAGCGCCATCAGCAGCTGGGGGACGGTCGAGAGGACACCGATGGTGAAGGTGTTGAGCAGGGCGTTCCAGAAGAATTCGTCGTCCAGCAGCCGGGTGTAGTTGTGGAAGCCCACCCACTCCATCCGGTCCGGCGCCGACAGCTCCACACGGTGCAGCGAGGCCCAGCCCGTGTAGAGGAGGGGGAAGATCCCGAATGCCGCGAAGAAGAGGAAGAACGGCGCGACGAAGGCGTACGGGCTGTAGCGGACGTCCCACCGGTAGAGGCGGCTGCGCCGGCGCCCCGGCCCGCCGGCCGGCGTCCGGGCGGGGCCCTTCCGCGGCGGAGGGGCGGGGGCGCCCTCGACCGTCTGCGCCGTGGCCGTCATTCGTCCACCGCGTTGTGGATCTCCCGCTGCGCCGCCTTCCAGCCCGCGCCGGGGGACCGGCCCTGCAGCTCGACCTGGGGGATGCCGACGTCCGTGAACGCCGTGCCGATCTGCTGCTCCCGCGGGCCGAACACCAGCCGGGGGATGCCCCGGGCCGCCTGGGAGAAGATCCGCCCGGTCGGGGCGCCGCCGAAGTAGGGGTTGCGCGCGTCCTTGACCTGCGGCATCGCATACGAGGCGGGGGTGGAGGGGATGCTCGCCTGCTGGTCGAAGAGCCTGGCCTGCTGCGCCGGGGCGGTGAGCCACACCGCGAGCTCGATCGCCGCCTTCCGGTGCCGGGCGGCCTTCGGCACGGCGATGAAGGAGCCGCCCCAGTTCGCCGGCCGGGGCGCGGCGGCCACGTCCCACTTGTCCTTGCCCTCGTCCCCCGCCTTCTCCTTGATGTAGCCCAGCATCCACGGCGGGCAGGCGACGGTGGCGAAGCGGCCGTTGGCGTACGCCTGGTCCCAGGGCTTCTCGAACTGCTTGAGCCGGGCGGTCAGGCCGCCCCGCGCCGCCCGCACCGCCAGGCCCCAGGACTCCTTGACCGCGGGGCTCGTGCGGTAGACGGGCCGGCCGCGGCGGTCGTAGTAGCGCTCGGAGTAGGCGTGGATGGAGGCGTTGTAGATCCCGGCCGCCGAGTCGGTGAACACCGTGCCCGGCGGCGCGTTCTCCTTGTAGGCCATGCCGGTGTCGATGTATTTCTCCCAGTCACCGGCCCACAGCCGGCCGACGGCCTCCCGGTCCGTGGGCAGCCCGGCCTCCTCGAAGAGGTCCTTGCGGTAGCACATGGCGATCGGGCCGATGTCCGTGCCGAGCCCGATCGTCCGGCCGTCCTTCGTGGTGGCCTGGGCCCACTTCCACTCCAGCCAGTCGCGCTTGCGGACGCCCTTCACCTTCGCCAGGTCCACGAACCGGTCGGCCTGCGTGGTGGCCAGGTCGTAGATGTTGCCCACCTCCACGGCCTGGATGTCGGACAGGCCGCTGCCCGCCGCGAGGTGGGTGAGGAGCTGCGGATAGTAGGCGTCGTTCCGCTCGATCACGCTCTCCTTGATCGTGATCTCCGGATGCAGCTTCTCGTACTCCGCGTAGAGCCCGGCCTGCTTGTAGCCGAAGACGCCGAAGGTGCCGATGGTGACCGTGGTCCGCCGCCCACTGCCGCCGGGGCCGCCTCCGCCCGCGCTCTCGACGTCACCGCCGTCCTGCGCACAGGCACCGAAGAGCCCCGCGCCGAGCGCCGCGACGGCCGCGCCGGCCAGTATCCGGCGCGGGGACGTGCGGATGCGGCTGCGCATGGCGTCCTCCTGGTGCCTCGACGTACGGACTCGTGCCAACTCGGGCATGACGATGTCGTGTTCGTTGCTGCCGCCCGTCCGGCGGCATACGGCGTAGGGGTGGGCCGGATAATGTGGGAGCGCTCCCATGTCTCGATGTCTTGAAGAGTCGTCGGAACCTGGCGGAGAGTCAAGGATGCCCACGGCGTGCTGGCGAGGGAGGCGACGATGTCCACCGGGTCGACCGCGCCGGGCACCGGGGACAGACCGCCGCCCCGCCGTGCCCGCCGCGCCGGGGCCACCCTGGAAGAGGTCGCCGCCCGCGCCGGAGTGGGCCGGGGCACCGCCTCCCGCGTCCTCAACGGCTCGCCGCGCGTCAGCGAGCGCGCCCGGGCCGCCGTCGAACGGGCCGTCACCGAGTTGGGCTACGTCCCCCACCGCGCGGCCCGTGCCCTCGCCGCCGGCCGCGCCGACACCGTCGCCCTCGTCATACCCGAGCCCGGCACGGCGTTCTTTCCCGAGGCCGCCCTCGCCGGGATCGTGCGCGGCGTCGGCGCGGAGCTCGCCGACGGCGACATACAGCTGCTGCTGGTCCTCCTGCGCACCTCCGAGGACCGCCGCCGCTTCGCGGACCGGCTCGCCGCGCACCCCGTCGACGGCGTGCTGGTGGTGTCGGCGCACGACGACGACCCGCTGCCCGCCCTGCTCGCCGGGACCGCGGTGCCGGCCGTGGTCACCGGCGGCCCGGCACCGGCCGGAGGGCTCTGCCTCGTCGACACCGACGACACCGGCGGCGCCCGCGCGGCTGTCGAGCACCTGCTGGCCCGGGGCCGCCGCACGGTCGCGGCCCTCGTCGGACCGCCGGGGAGCCGGGCGGCCGCGTCCCGCCTGGACGGCTACCGGCAGGCTCTCGAAGCGGCCGGCCGGGCGGGCGACGAGAAGCTGGTGGTCACCGTGGATCCCGCCGATGACGGCGCGTACGCCGCGACGCGCGCGCTCCTCGACCGCCGGCCGGCGCTCGACGCCGTCTTCGCCTCCTCCGACACCCTGGCCGCCGGAGCGCTGCGCGCCCTGCGCGCGGCGGGGCGCCGCGTCCCGGCGGACGTCGCCCTGACGGGCTTCGACGACTCGCCCGTCGCCCGTGATCTCGATCCGCCGCTCACCAGCGTCCGCCGTCCGGTGGAGGAGCTGGGGCGTGCGATGGCCCGTACTCTCCTCGCCCGGATCGGGGACTGTGGCGCGCGTCACGCCCGGATCGTACTGCCCGCCGAACTCATCGCCCGCGCGTCGTCCTGACGCGCCGTGCGGAACAGCCGCTCGCAGTACAACGCCGAAGGGCCCGGTCCGCTTACGCGGTACCGGGCCCTTCGATCAGGGTGAGTAACGGGACTTGAACCCGCGACATCCTGGACCACAACCAGGTGCTCTGCCAGCTGAGCTATACCCACCATGTTTGTCCGGGCGTTTCCGACCGGCCGAGAAAAAGTGTACAGGGTCTTTCGGGGTGCTCGCTCCCAGGTATCGCGCGTCCTGGGAGCGAGCCGTGTCACTTACCCCTGAGCGGGCAGCACGTGCTTGGCCGCGATGGCCTTCGCGCTGTCCGAGTCCGGGCCGGGCTGCGGTACGAAGATCGCCTCGCGGTAGTAGCGGAGCTCGGCGATCGACTCGCGGATGTCCGCGAGCGCCCGGTGGTTGCCGTTCTTCTTGGGGCTGCTGAAGTAGGCCCGCGGATACCAGCGGCGGGCCAGCTCCTTCACCGACGAGACGTCGACGATCCGGTAGTGCAAGTGGCTCTCCAGGGCCGGCATGTCCCGGAAGAGGAAACCGCGGTCGGTGCCGACCGAGTTTCCGCACAGCGGGGCCTTGCCCGGCTCCGGGACGTGCTCGCGTACGTACGCCAGGACCTGACGCTCCGCGTCCTCGAGCGTGGTCCCCTTGTCCAGCTCCGCGAGCAGCCCGGAGGCCGTGTGCATCTGGCGCACCACCTCGGGCATGGTGACGAGGGCCTCGGCGGGCGGGCGGACGACGATGTCCACACCGTCGCCGAGGATGTTCAGCTCCGAGTCGGTGACCAGTGCGGCCACCTCGATGAGCGCGTCGTCCGACAGCGAGAGCCCGGTCATCTCGCAGTCGATCCACACCATGCGATCGTTCATACGCCTCACCCTACGGGGCGTTCCCGCTGGCCGGGCAGCCGTGGGCTGTAGAGGTCGGACTCCGGCTTGCCCGGATCCGGGCCGCCGGGGCTGTTCCCGGCGTGTCCGCCCCCGAGCCCACCGTGACCACCGGGGTGCACGCCATGTCCACTATGTCCGCTGTGCCCACTATGGGGTGGTGGACTGGCCATGACGCCGCCCGAGGCGGCATGGGCGGTGGCGGCCATGGCGGGCCGCCGCATGCCCATGAGCGCCGCCTCCCCGGACCGCTGCTCACCGATCTCCGGCCGGTCGAACCGGTCGTGGCGCTCGGTCCGGTCCGTACGGTCCGGCCGCTCGCCCCGGTCCGGCCGGCCGTCCCCGCTCTGGGGACGGCGCGCCCGGTACGCGGCCCGGTAGGCCGCCGGGGAGGACCCCAGCTGCCTGCGGAAATGACCGCGCAGGGCCACGGGCGAGCGGAAGCCGCAGCGCCCGGCGACCTCGTCCACGGAATAGTCCGAGGTCTCCAGGAGCCGCTGTGCCTGGAGCACCCGCTGGGTGATCAGCCACTGCAACGGAGCGCTGCCGGTGAGCGAACGGAACCGCCGGTCGAAGGTGCGACGGCTCATATAGGCGCGGGCGGCCAGGGTCTCCACGTCGAACTGCTCGTGGAGGTGCTCCAGCGCCCAGGCGACGACCTCGGCCAGCGGGTCGGCGCCGATCTCTTCGGGTAAAGACCTGTCGAGGTAGCGCTCCTGTCCGCCGCTGCGGCGCGGCGGGACGACGAGCCGGCGGGCCAGGGCCCCCGCGGCGTCGGCGCCGTGGTCGGTGCGGACGATGTGCAGGCACAGGTCGATGCCTGCCGCGGTGCCCGCGGACGTCAGTACGTCACCGTCGTCGACGAAGAGCTCCCGCGGGTCCACATGGACCGACGGATAGCGCTTGGCGAGCGTCGGCGCGTACATCCAATGGGTAGTGGCGGGCCTGCCGTCGAGCAGGCCCGCGGCGGCCAGTACAAAGGCACCGGTGCACAGCCCGACGATGCGGGCACCCTCCTCGTGGGCACGGCGCAGTGCGTCGAGTGCGGCGGTCGGTGGCGGCTGGGTGATCGACCGCCAGGCCGGTACGACGACGGTGCCGGCCCGGGAGAGTGCCTCCAGGCCGTACGGTGCGGTCAATTCCAGGCCGCCGGTTGTTCGCAATGGCACATCTTCGCCCGCGCACACCAGCAATCGGTAGCGGGGGACCCCAGCGTCCTGTCGGTCGATCCCGAACACTGAGAGCGGAATGGAGCTTTCGAAGATGGGGCCGCCGCTGAAAAGCAGCACAGCGACGATCTCCCGGCGGCGGCGTCCGGAGAGCTTGCGCGTGGTCTCCGGTACGGTCGTGGAGTCCTGGCTCATGGCGCTAAGCCCCCCTCGGCGGTCGAGTCCTCTCGGTCCTGCACGTTTCCCCTCGGTCCTGAACGGTTCCCCCGCCGGTCATGGCCAAGATCGAATCTACTGCGTCACACGGAGTCGCGGTGACCAGTTCACCACCCGGCTCTATGTCGACATGGCAACTTGGCGCGAAGCGTTCGATCACGAAGCGTTGCACTTGCAGGGCTCGGTGAAAAGTACGCCTCTCGCCCATGCCCAATCCCCGTAGGGTGCAACCGCCCTCTGCGGTCCTTTCCTTGCTGGTCGACCGGCTGTTGGGGGCCGCTCAAGCCAAGGTGAGGGCTTCGGCCTCAAGTTGGCCGAAAAGCGATGGGTCCAGATGTATGAAGGCGTTATTCATCGGACGTACTACCCGGCGTACTACCCGATGTGCCGACCGGCCCGGCGCCGCCCGGGTGCCGCCCGCCGCGGTGCGCCCCGCCGCCCGTGCGGCCATGCCGCCCACGGTGCGGAATCGTCTGCTCCGCCGCCATCCGCGCCGCGTGCCGTTCGGACTGCCGCAGCAGGGCCCGGCAGGCGCAGGTGAGGGCCACCAGGCCGGCCGCCGTCCCCGCCGCGCCACCGAAGGACTGACCGCAGATCAGCAGGACAACGGGGACCAGGACGCAGCTGAACGCCGCCCAGCGGACCACATCGCTCACCGGATCGGGGGAGTCCCCGGAGGTCTCGGCGGCACGGTCGCGATCACGGGTTCCGGGCACGGAGCGGCTCCCTGCTGACGGTGGCTGGCGGTGGTACAACGTCCGGCCGGCCGCCCGGGTCACTGGGTGGGCACGCATCGGGGGGCCGGGGGGAGCGCGATGGGAGCGCGTCAGGAGTGCGGTGGGGGCATTGCGCTACGGGCCGCCCTCGTGCATGCTCCGGGGAACGCCCGGCCCGGCTCTTGTCGGCCGGGCGGCCTCTGGGCAGGCAGCGAGTGTCGCCGTACCCTTAGGGGTAAGTGCTTGAAAAGATGAATCCCGGACGGATTTCTCGTCCATGATCCACCCGGGCCGCATCCCCCTGACAACTGCAACCAGCCCACCGCCGATCCCTCCGCACGAGGACTCCCTTCGCCGAGACACCGATGGCCGGTCACGAATTCTCCGAACCCGCGGACCGCAAGCGGGTCGCCGATCACGAGGCGCACCCCGAAGCGGCGGAAGAAACACGCCATTCCTGCGATCCGGCGTTCCAGCACGGCGTCGTGGTGGGCTTCGACGGCTCCACGTCCAGCGAGCGAGCGCTTGCGTATGCAATCGGCATGGCCCGGCGCTCCGGCTCCGGCCTGATCATCGTCCATGTGGCCAACAGGCTGCCGACCACCGTCTGGGCGGGCTGTGAGCCGCCGGTCTTCGTGGACGTTCCCGATCACCGCACGGAGGTCCTCGGCCTCGAACTGGCCTGTGCGGACTATCTGTCGGAAGTGCCGTGGATCCTCGTCGAGCGCGGCGGGGACATTTGTCACGAACTCGAAGAAGTCGGGCGCGAGTATTCGGCGGACGCGATCGTCGTCGGCTCCACGCACGGCCTCGTCGGCCGGATCTTCGGCTCGGTGGCGGGGCGGCTGGCGCGGCGCGCGCAGCGGCCGGTCGTGGTGATCCCGTAGGCGCCGGCGGGCGTCAACTTTCCTGCCCCGTAAGGGCGATGGCGCGCGCCCTGGCTTTTGACGGCCCTTGGACCCACCCGTGAATCTACTCGCGCGTAGAGGTGGAGAGCACTCCGGTGACGGGTAGGTACCGCGTGGATGGCGTGCCGCCGGACGGGAGGTGACGGTTCCCGGAACCGGTGGCATCACCGCCGGCGCGAGGGCGACGCCGGCACAGGGGAGGCGGTCCTCCCCGGGGCGAGTGGTGGCACACCCCGGGGACGGACCGTCCCCCCTTTTGCGGCTAAACCGCCGCCGCTCTCGCGGAGGTGGCTTGTCGCCGCTGGGGTTGCTCAATTGATGGTTGCGGGGACAGGCCGCTTCCTTGAGCTCACCCGGGTCTTACTCGACCGTGACGGACTTCGCCAGGTTGCGCGGCTTGTCGATGTCGCGGCCCATGGCCTTCGCCGTGTAGTACGCGAGGAGCTGCAGCGGGATGCCCATGAGGATGGGGTCCAGCTCGTCCTCGTTCTTCGGCACCACGATCGTGTGGTCGGCCTTCTCCTGCACCTGGTGCGCGACGGCGAGGATGCGGCCGCTGCGGGCCTTGATCTCCTCCAGCGCGGCGCGGTTCTTCTCCAGCAGGTCGTCGTCCGGGACGATCGCGACCGTCGGCATGGCGGGCTCGATCAGGGCCAGCGGGCCGTGCTTGAGCTCGGAGGCCGGGTAGGCCTCGGCGTGGATGTACGAGACCTCCTTGAGCTTCAGCGAGGCCTCGCGGGCGACCGGGTAGCCCCGGACGCGGCCGATGAACATCATCGACTTGGCGTCGGCGTACTCCCCGGCCAGCTTCTCGATCTCGCCCTCGTTCGCCAGGATCTCGGCGATCTGCTCGGGCAGCTTGCGCAGGCCCGCGATGATCCGCTTGCCGTCGGCGACGGACAGGTCGCGGGTGCGGCCCAGGTGCAGGGCGAGCAGGCCGAAGGAGACCACCATGTTGGTGAAGCACTTGGTGGAGACGACGCAGACCTCGGGGCCGGCGTGCACGTAGATGCCGCCGTCGGTCTCGCGGGCGATCGCGGAGCCGACCACGTTGACCAGGCCCAGGACGCGGGCGCCCTTGCGCTTGAGCTCCTGGACGGCGGCGAGGACGTCGTAGGTCTCACCGGACTGGGAGACCGCGATGTAGAGGGTGTCGGGGTCCACGACCGGGTTGCGGTAGCGGAACTCGGAGGCCGGCTCGGCGTCGGCGGGGATCCGCGCCAGCTCCTCGATCATCTGGGCGCCGATCTGGCCGGCGTGGTACGAGGTGCCGCAGCCGAGGATCTTCACCCGGCGCACGGCGCGCGCGTCACGGGCGTCGAGGTTCAGGCCGCCCAGGTGCACGGTGGAGAAGCGGTCGTCGATCCGGCCGCGCAGCGCGCGGTCGACCGCGTCGGCCTGCTCGTGGATCTCCTTGTGCATGTACGTGTCGTGGCCGCCCATGTCGTACGACTCGGCCTCCCACTCCACGGTGGTCGGCTGGGCCGAGGTGGAGGAGCCCTCGGTGGTGTACGTGCGGTAGTCGTCGGCGCGCAGGGTGGCCATCTCGCCGTCGTCGAGGGTGACGACCTGGCGGGTGTGGCTGACCAGGGCGGCGACGTCGGAGGAGACGAACATCTCCTTCTCGCCTATGCCCAGGACGACGGGGGAGCCGTTGCGGGCGACGACGATGCGGTCCGGGAAGTCGGCGTGCAGGACGGCGATGCCGTACGTGCCCTCGACGTGCTTGACGGCCTCGCGGACCTTCTCCTCCAGCGTGCCGGCCTCGGAGCGGGCGATGAGGTGGGCGAGAACCTCGGTGTCGGTGTCGGAGACGAAGACGAAGCCGTCGGCCGTCAGGCGGGCGCGCAGCTCGGAGGCGTTGTCGATGATGCCGTTGTGGACGACCGCGACCTTCTCCTCGGCGTCCATGTGCGGGTGGGCGTTGACGTCGTTCGGCGCGCCGTGGGTGGCCCAGCGGGTGTGGGCGATGCCCGTGGTGCCCGCGAAGCGCTTGGGCAGGCGGGACTCCAGCTCGCGGACGCGGCCCTTGGCCTTGGCGGTCTTCAGACCACCGGCCTTGCCGCTCGCGTGGAGGGCGATACCGGCGGAGTCGTAGCCGCGGTACTCCAGGCGCTGGAGGCCCTCCAGCAGCAGCGGGGCGACATCGCGCTTACCGATATAGCCGACAATTCCACACATGTTTTGACCCTCCCAGACAAACGATCAGTGATGCCCGACGGCGGCAGGAGCCGCCGTTCTCAGCCGTAGACGATGCGGCGCAGCTGCCGCAGCGAGAGTTCCGGTGGTGCCACCGCGCGGTGCGGCAGTTCCGCCGCGATCCGTTCGAAGATCTCCGCGTTGTTCAGTCCGCCGGACTGGAGCTCGCGGTGGCGGCGGCGCACGAACGTCTCGGTCGTCTCGTCGAAGTACGCCAGGACGTCCAGGACCACCCGGGCGGCCTCGCCGCGCTGAAGCGGCGTGCTGCGCACCAGGTGGTCCACCAGGTCGTCATGGGTCATACGGCGTTCGAGCACCCGTTGATACTGAGGGCTAGCGGAGTCATTCGCAAGAATCCTGCCCGATTTCGGGCAGGGATGCGAGTGAAGATGGGTGGAAGTGACTAGAAACGCTTCAAAACCGACTGTTTCGCCGCGGAGAACTCCTCGTCCGTCAGCACCCCGGCCCGGTGCAGCTCGCCCAGCTCCCGCAGCCTCCGCAGCAGGGCGTCATGATCGTCGCCCGCGTCGGTGGCCCCGCCCGCCGCGCCGTCGCCCGGCCCGAGCGCCTGCCGCGCCAGGCCCTGCTGGCCCGGCCCGGACGGGTGCGGCAGCCGGGCCGTGACCGCCGCCGCGACCAGTGCCATCAGCGGGTCCTTCTTGAAG
The DNA here is from genome assembly GCF_018614525.1 of Streptomyces sp. ISL-11. Lineage (GTDB taxonomy): Bacteria > Actinomycetota > Actinomycetes > Streptomycetales > Streptomycetaceae > Streptomyces. The sequence goes on along the minus strand of NZ_JAGGOL010000085.1, from coordinate 5,064 downwards.
CCGTACAGCTCGACGGCGTACGGGTCGTGCTTCGGCGGCAGCTTGGTGATCACCCTCGGCACGACGAAGCGCAGATAGCCGTTCTCCAGCCCCGCCGACGGCAGCCACTCCACCCCGCCGATGTCCGACAGCGGCAGCGTCTGGATGCCCGCCGAGCTCTTGCTCTCCTCGGTCTTCCAGTTCCACTCAAGCCGGACCCACTCGCCGTCGAAAGCCACCGTGCCGTCCCCGGCGCCCACCGACAGCGGCACGGCCGGGCCCGCCAGCAGATAGCGGTCCGCGGGCCCCTCCGGCACCTGCTCCAGCAGCAGGGCGTTGCGCACCTCCTCCACGAAGTACTCCGCGACACCCCCGCGGTCGGAGTCCACCGTCAGCTGGTAGGGATCGGCGCCGTTCGGCAGCCGTCCGCGGGTGACCTGCGAGAGGGGGTCGGCCCCGTCGCGCAGGCGCAGCCGCAGGCGGCCGCTCCTGCGGCCCGGCTCGAAGGCGACGCCGGCCACCGCCGTCAGCGGAACGGTCACCTCGCCCAGCGTCTGCCGCATCAGGTGCACCCCGCGCTCCCGGCCCGGCACGATCCGTATCGTGTCGCCGTCGAACGCCCACGTGCCGTCCTTCTGGAGGATCTCTGCCATGGAGGGATTCTCTCAGGGCGGCCCGGGGGACAGGGGCTCGGGAGACGCGTGATGCCTTGACGCCCGCCGGGGCCGACGGTACTCAAGTGGTCGTTCACGCGCGCGATTTGCGCTTGCCCGTGAGTTCCCGCAAGCAGTTCGCTGAAGGGATCCTCTGTGAGACGACGCCCCGCCGTTCGCGCCCTGTGCTCCCTCCTGCTCGCCGTGGCCGCCGGCACCACGGCCACCCCCCTCGGGGCCGCCGCCCGGGCCCCCGACCCCGTACCGCTCGGCCGGGTCGTCCCCGCCCCCGCGTCCGTACGCGCCGGCGGCGACCCGTACGAGATCACCGCGCGCACCCGCATCCAGGTGCCCCCCGGCTCCCGCGAGGCACGCCGGGTCGGCGACCGGCTGGCGGCCGTGCTGCGCCCCTCCACCGGCCACGCGCTGCCCGTCACCGAGGGAGGCGGCGGCGACGGCATCCGGCTGGCCCTCGGCGACCCCGACCGGGCGCTGGGCGCCGAGGGCTACCGGCTCTCCGTGACCGCCCGCGCCGTCACGATCAGCGCCCGGGAGAGCGCCGGGCTCTTCCACGGCGTCCAGACACTGCGCCAGCTGCTGCCCGCGCACGTGGAGCGCGACAGCCGGCAGCCGGGCCCCTGGCGGGTCGCCGGCGGCACCCTCACCGACGCGCCCCGCTACGCCCACCGCGGCGCGATGCTCGACGTCGCCCGGCACTTCTTCACGGTCCCCCAGGTGAAGCGGTACATCGACGAGCTCGCCCTCTACAAGGTCAACCGCCTGCACCTGCACCTCTCCGACGACCAGGGCTGGCGCATCGCCGTCGACTCCTGGCAGCGCCTGGCCACGTACGGCGGCAGCACCCAGGTGGGCGGCGGCCCGGGCGGCTTCTACGGCAAGGACGACTACCGCGAGATCGTCCGCTACGCCGCCGACCGCTATGTGACCGTCGTGCCCGAGATCGACATGCCCGGCCACACCAACGCGGCCCTCGCCTCCTACGCCCGCCTCAACTGCGACGGCGTGGCCCCGCCGCTCTACACCGGCACCGCCGTCGGCTTCAGCTCGCTGTGCGTGCCGAAGCCGGACACGTACGACTTCGTGGACGACGTCATCGGCGAGCTGGCCGCGCTGACCCCCGGCCCGTACCTGCACATCGGCGGCGACGAGGCCCACTCCACGAGCCACGCCGACTACGTCGCCTTCATGGACCGCGCCCAGGCGGCCGTGGCCCGCCACGGCAAGACCGTGATCGGCTGGCATCAGCTCGCCGGGGCCCGCCCGGCGCCGGGCGCCCTGCTCCAGTACTGGGGCCTGAACGGCGGCGAGAAGGAGGTCGCGGACGCGGCCCGCGCCGGGACCGGGCTGATCCTCTCCCCGGCCAACCGCGCCTACCTCGACATGAAGTACACCAAGGACACCCCGCTCGGGCTGGACTGGGCCGGGCTGGTCGAGGTCCGGCAGTCCTACGACTGGGACCCGGCGACCCTGATCAAGGGCGCGCCGGAGACGGCCGTGGCGGGCGTCGAGGCACCGCTGTGGACGGAGACGATCGTCACCGGCCGGGACATCGACTTCATGGCCTTCCCGCGCCTGCCGGGGATCGCGGAGCTCGGGTGGTCACCGGCCGCCACGCATGACTGGGCGGCCTACCGGGTGCGCCTCGCGGCGCAGGCTCCCCGGTGGGACGCGTTGGGCATCGGTTATTACCGGTCGCCGCAGGTGCCGTGGCCCCAGCGGTGACCGGAAGGGGCTCGCCCGGCGATCGTTGCCCTCGATCGCCGGGCGGGCTCGTTCCTACAGCCCCAGCTCGCGGGCGATCAGCATGCGCTGCACCTCGCTCGTGCCCTCGCCGATCTCCAGGATCTTGGAGTCGCGCCACATGCGGGCCACCGGGTACTCGTTCATGAAGCCGTAGCCGCCGTGGATCTGGGTGGCCTCACGGGCGTTGGTGACGGCGATCTCCGAGGAGTAGAGCTTCGCGAGCGCCGCCTCCTTCTTGAACGGCTCGCCGTGCAGCAGGCGGGAGGCGGCGTCGCGCCAGGCGATGCGGGCGGTGTGCGCGCGCATCTCCATGTCGGCCAGCTTGAACTGGATCGCCTGGTTGGTGCCGATCGGCCGGCCGAACGCCTCCCGCTCCTTGGCGTACTTCACCGACTCGTCGACACAGCCCTGCGCCAGGCCCGTCGCCAGCGCGGAGATCGCGATCCGGCCCTCGTCCAGTATCCGCAGGAACTGGGCGTAGCCGCGCCCCTCCTCGCCCAGCAGGTTGGCCGCCGGGACGCGGACGTCGGAGAACGACAGCTCGCGGGTGTCGGAGGCGTTCCAGCCGACCTTGGAGTAGGGGGCGGCGACCGTGAAGCCGGGGGTGCCCGAGGGCACGATGATCGAGGAGATGCGCGGCTTGCCGTCCTCGGTCCGGCCGGTGACGGCGGTGACCGTGACCAGGCCCGTGATGTCCGTGCCGGAGTTGGTGATGAAGCACTTGGTGCCGTTGATCACCCATTCGCCGGTGGCCTCGTCCAGGCGGGCGGTGGTGCGCGTGCCGCCCGCGTCCGAGCCGGCCCCCGGCTCGGTCAGGCCGAAGGCGCCCAGCATCTCGCCGGAACAGAGCCTGGGCAGCCACTCGCGCTTCTGCTCCTCCGTGCCGAAGCGGAAGACGGGCATCGCGCCCAGGGAGACGCCGGCCTCCAGAGTGATCGCCACGGAGGAGTCGACCCGGGCCAGCTCCTCCAGGGCGATGCAGAGCGCCAGGTAGTCGCCGCCCATCCCGCCGTACTCCTCGGGGAAGGGCAGCCCGAAGAGGCCCATGCGCCCCATCTCGCGGACGATCTCGTAGGGGAATTCGTGGCGCTCGTAGAAGTCGCCGATCTTCGGGGCGACCACGTCATGGGCGAACTCCTCCACCGTGCGGCGGAGTTCCTCGTGCTCGGGTGAGAGGCGGTGGTCCAGCGACATGGTTCAGGGCTCCTGGTGGGAGAGGGCGCGGACGGTGCGGGACGGACTCGGCCGGCCCAGTTGTTCGGCCATCCACACGCTCGTGGCGGTGAGCCGGCCGAGGTCGACCCCGGTGTCGATACCGAGGCCGTCGAGCATCCACAGAAGGTCTTCGGTGGCGAGGTTGCCGGTGGCGCTCTTGGCGTACGGGCAGCCGCCGAGGCCGCCGGCGGAGGCGTCGACGGTGGTCACGCCGTGCCGGAGCGCGGCGAGGGTGTTGGACAGGGCCTGCCCGTACGTGTCGTGGAAGTGCACGGCCAGCCGGCCGGCGGGCACGCCCGCCGCGTCGAGCGCGGTCAGCAGGGCGGTGACGTGGCCGGGGGTGGCGACGCCGATGGTGTCGCCCAGGCTCAGCTCGTCGCAGCCGAGGTCGAGCAGGCGGCGGGCGACCCGTACGACGTTCGCGACGGGTACGGCGCCTTCCCAGGGGTCGCCGAAGCACATGGAGAGGTAGCCGCGGACGGTGGCGCCCGCGGCCCTGGCCGTGGCCACGACCGGGGCGAACATCTCCAGGGACTCGTCCACGGTGCGGTTGAGGTTGGCCTTCGCGAAGGACTCCGTGACGCTGCCGAAGACCGCGATCTCGCGGACGCCGAGCGCCAGGGCGCGCTCCAGGCCGCGCTCGTTGGGGACGAGGACGGGCAGGCGGGCGTCCAGGCCGTCGAGGAGCGGCACGAGCCGCTCGGCGTCCGCCAGCTGGGGCACCCACTTCGGGTGCACGAAGCTGGTCGCCTCGACGGTGGTCAGGCCGGCGGCGACGAGGCGGCGGATGAACTCCGCCTTGACCTCGACCGGCACGATCGCCTTCTCGTTCTGGAGGCCGTCGCGGGGGCCGACCTCGTGGATCCGGACGCGGGCCGGGAGGGCGGGGTCGGGCACGGCCATGGGCAGTCCGGGGATCACGACTCCTCCTGCGGGGTGACGACGGCGAGGACCTGGTCCATGGCGACGGTGGCGCCGGCCGTCACGTCCAGCTCGGTGACGGTGCCGTCGTGGGGCGCGGAGATGACGTGCTCCATCTTCATCGCCTCGACGACGAGCAGGCTCTGGCCCGCCGTGACCTTCTCGCCGACGGCGGCCTTCACGAGGGTGACGGTGCCGGGCATGGGGGCGGTGAGGGTGCCGGCGTGGGTGCCGGCGGCGTTGCCGCGGGCGGTGACGGGGTCGTGGTTCCGTACGTGCCAGGTGTCGCCGTGGCGGCCGAGCCAGGTGCCGGTCCGGCTGGTGGTGTGGTGGAAGGTGTGGGTGATGCCGTTGAGTTCGATGGTGATGGTGTCGGTGGTGAGGCTGACGATGCGGGTGGGTTGAGGCGGGGTGTTTTCCCCGGTCCCGCCCCTTCCCGAAACCGGCGGCAGGCCCCCGGGCCCCCGGGATCCGGCGGGCTGCGCCGCCGGGCCTGCGGGCAGGCGCTGCGCGCTGCCGGGGGTGGCGTCGG
>NZ_JAGGOL010000084.1 GCF_018614525.1 Streptomyces sp. ISL-11 | reverse complement strand
CGCGGCGCTGGCCGCCGAGCTGCGCGCCCTGGCCGGCTCGCACCGCCACGCCGTGGGCACCACCCACGTCGAGCCGCTCCTGGACGTCCTGGTCCACGGCCAGGACATCGCGCTGCCGCTCGGGCGCCCCCGGGAGATCCCGCCGCCCGCGGCGGCCGTCGCCGCCACCCGCGTCTGGACGATGGGCGTCCCCTTCCGTGCGCGCAAAAGGTTCCGCGGGCTGCGGTTCGCCGCGACGGACGCCGTGTGGGCGGCGGGGGAGGGCAAGGACGCCGAGGGGCCCATCGGCGCGATCCTGCTGACCCTGACCGGCCGCACGGCCGTCCTGGACCGCCTCTCCGGCGAGGGCGCCGCGGAACTGCGCCGCCGGGCTGCGCTGGCCGCCCTGTCCCGTACTCCGTGACGTCGTGCGCGAGAGGGAGGTGCCGCTCCGTGACTCCGCGCGGGAGGGGGAGCGGGCCGCCGGGCGCACCGTCGCCACGATCGGCCGAATCGCCCCCTTCGCGAGGGCGGTCGGTGACCGTCGGATACCGCTTCCTCACGCACCGTCCCGGACCGTGGCGGGTGACCGGCACCCCCGAGGCGGGGGCCGGTGGCGCGTGTAGCTTTGCCGTACAGCCGCGCCGATGTCATCCGTGCGGCATGTACCCGTCACCTTCGCGTGTACTGCCGTGCCGGTACCGCCATACCGATACAAAAGGACGCCCCACCCATGCCGTACGTGCGCCACTGGTTGCGCAACTCCCTCCTGCTGTTCGTGCTCGCCATCACGCTGGGCCTGGTCGCCGCGCACACCCACCTGATCCAGCCGCACGACCTCCAGCTGGACCGCACGATCCAGACCAACACCCGCACCGGTTGGCTGAACGACGTCATGGAAGGCGTCAGCGCGCTGGCCTCACCCGTGGCCGGCCTGGTGATCCTCGTGATCTGGAGCGGCTGGCTGCTGTTCGTCCGGCGCCGGCCGACGCGCGCGGTCGCCACCTTCCTCGTCGTCGCGATCGGCTGGAACAGCACGCAGATCGCGAAGGCCATCGTGGCCCGGCCCCGGCCGCCCCGGCAGTTCATGCTCGACCCGGAGATCGGCTCCAACAGCTTCCCCAGCGGGCACACCGCCTTCACGGTCTCGGCCGTCGTCGCCGCCTACTTCCTCCTCCGCGAGACCCGGCACCGGCGCACCGTCCTGGTCCTCGGCCCCCTCGCGGTCCTGCTCGTCGCCTTCTCCCGGATGTACGTCGGCGCCCACTACCCGACCGACACCTTCGGCTCGGTGCTGATCGCCGGCTCGGCGATCACGTTCGTCACGGGCATCTGGCACGTATGGATCGAGCCGCAGCTGCACCGGCTGCCGCTGATGGAGCGCTTCGGCCTGGAGCGCGAGCGCGCCGAGCAGGACGCGGCGGCCCTGCCCGGCGGCCGCCGCCGCGCCGCGGGCGCGCCGCAGGCCGCCCCCGCGGCGGGGCGCCACCGCAAGCACGCGGGCCGCTGACACCACGGGCACGGCGACACCGAAGGGCGGTACGGGGACACCCGTACCGCCCTTCCGCGTTCCGTATTCCCTCTTGCTGGAACGCGTTCTACTGTGTGCGCCGTCAGCCACAGGGACGGCGAGACCTTGGAGGGCCCGTGGACCTCGAATACACCCCGGAACAGCGGCGGTTCCGCGCGGAACTGCGGAGCTACTTCGCCGGGCTGGTGCCCGACAACGCCTACGCCCGCCACTTCGACCCCGCCGAACAGAAGCGCTTCTACCGCCGCACCATCCGCCGGCTCGGCGCCGACGGCCGCCTCGGAGTGGGCTGGCCGCGGGAGTACGGCGGCAGCGGGATGACGCCCATGGAGCAGTTCATCTTCTTCGACGAGGCCGCGCAGGCCGGCGTACCGCTGCCGCTCATGGCGCTCAACACCGTCGGCCCCACGATCATGCAGTTCGGCACCGAGGAGCAGAAGGCGTACTTCCTGCCGCGCATCCTCTCCGGCGAACTCGACTTCGCCATCGGCTACAGCGAACCCGACGCCGGCACCGACCTCGCCTCCCTGCGGACGCGCGCGGTGCGCGACGGCGACCACTACGTCGTCAACGGACGGAAGATCTGGACCACCAACGGCGACACCGCCGACTGGATCTGGCTGGCGGTGCGCACCACGCCCGTGACCGACGGCGTGCCACCGCACCGCGGCATCAGCATCCTCCTGGTCCCCACCAGCGCTCCCGGCTACTCCTGGACGCCCATCGAGACCCTCGCCTCCCACGGCACCACCGCCGGCTACTACGACGACGTCCGCGTCCCCGTCGGCAACCTCGTCGGCGAGGAGAACAAGGGCTGGCGCCTGATCACCACCCAGCTCAACCACGAGCGCGTCACCCTCGCCGCGCACGGCACCACCGCCATCGGCGCCCTGCGCGACGTCCGGCGCTGGGCGGCGGCGACCAGGACCGCCGACGGCCGCCGCGTCATCGACCTGGGCTGGGTACGCGGCCGGCTCGCCCGCACCCACGCCCGGCTCGACGCGATGAAGCTCCTGAACTGGCAGATGGTGGACGCCCTGCGCCACGGCACCCTCACCCCACAGGACGCCTCGGCCGTCAAGGTCTACGGCTCCGAGACCCGCCGCGACGCCTACGCCTGGCTGATGGAGATCCTCGCCGCGGCCGGCCCCCTCAAGGAGGGCTCGGCCGGCGCCGTCCTCCACGGCGAACTGGAACGCGGCTACCGCAGCGCCGTCATCTTCACCTTCGGCGGCGGCAACAACGAGATCCAGCGGGAAATCATCTCCTGGATCGGCCTGGGCATGCCGAGGGTACGACGCTGACCGACGCCGGCTCCGCGCCGGCACCGCTCTTTTTGCAGCCCGTACGGACCCTCGTGCGAAGCGGCACCCCCCCGCCCGCGGCCACCACGACGAGGTCACCACTCCCCGGCCGCCCCCGGCGCGTCCCGCCGGCACCGGGCCGCACGCCGTTCCCACGGCCGCGCACGGGCCCCTCCCGCCCGGCCCGGGCCGCCGCGCGGCCCCCCGGCCGGGTTCCGGCAGCCCTCCCTCCGCCTACAACCTGCGAGGACAGGCCGCCATACTGGTCGGGCCGGGGGATGCACAGCGACGCGACGGGGGCGGCGGCGGAGGATGGTGGAATCCAGGCTGATCCAGGACCGGTATGTGCTGCTCGACCGGATCGGGCGGGGCGGCATGGGCGAGGTGTGGCGGGCCCGCGACGAGTCGCTGGGCCGTCACGTGGCCGTCAAGTGCCTCAAGCCCATGGGGCCGCAGCACGACCAGTCCTACCTGAGGGTGCTGCGGGAGCGGTTCCGGCGCGAGGCGCGGGTCGCCGCCGCGCTCCAGCACCGGGGCATCACCGTCGTCCACGACTTCGGCGAGTCCGACGGCGTGCTGTTCCTCGTCATGGAGCTGCTCGACGGCCGCAACCTCAGCGAGCTCCTGGAGGACAACCAGGCCCGGGCGCTGCCCGTGGCCGAGGTCGTCGACATCGCCGAGCAGGTCGCCGCCGCCCTCGCCTACACCCACCGGCAGGACGTCGTCCACCGCGACCTCAAGCCCGCCAACATGATGCGGCTGACCGACGGGGCGGTGAAGATCTGTGACTTCGGCATCGCCCGCCTCGGCCACGACATCGGCTACTCCACCTTCTCCTCCCGCCTCACCGGCACCGGCATCGCCATGGGCACGCCCCACTACATGTCACCGGAGCAGATCGGCGGCGGGCACGTCGACCACCGCAGCGACCTGTACTCGCTGGGCTGCGTCCTGTACGAACTGGCCACCGGCGAGCCCCCCTTCGCCATGGACGACGCCTGGGCCGTCCTCGTCGGCCACCGGGACACCGCGCCCCGGCCGCCGCGCGAGCACCGCTCCGACCTGCCCGCACCCTTCGAGCGGATCGTCCTCGACCTGCTCGCCAAGGACCCCGCCGACCGGCCGGCCGACGCCGCCGAGCTGCACGCCCGGCTGCTGGACGTCTGCCCCGTCCGCACCGGCGCGGTGCCCAGGACGCTGCCCGAGAGCCGGCCGCGGCCGTTCGCGACGTCGGTCCGGCTGCCCGAGCCGCCCCGGCTCCCCGGCTGGGCCCGGAACATGACCACCGGCTCCAAGGCCACCGGCCCCGGCGCCCTGCCGCCCCCGCCGCCCGGTCCCGCCGCCGAGCTCACCGGCGCCTGGACCGGGCCCTGGACGGGCGCGGAAGCCCGCCCCACGACCGGCCGCCGCCGGGGGAGCGGCCCGCACACCACACCGCCCCCCGGCGTCCTCACCGAGCTCGCCGGACGCCACCAGGAGGCACTGCGGCTCGGCCGGCTCGGCCGCTGGGAGGAGGCCGGCGACGCCCACCGCGACGTCGCCGCGGAGCGCGAGCGCGTCCTGGGTCCGGACCACCCCGACACCCTCACCAGCCGGTACGAGGCCGCCTTCACCCTCAGCCTGCGCGGCCGCCCCGACGAGGCGCTGCGCGAGTACGCCCGCGCCGCCTCCGGCCGTCAGCGCGTCCTCGGCCCCGAGCACCCCGAGACGCTCGCCGCGCGGCAGGAGACCGCGTACGTCCTCGGGCAGCTCGGCCGGCACGTCGAGGCGCACGAGGTGTACGCGGCCGTGCTCGCCGCCCGCGAGCGCGTCATGGGCCCCGACCACCCCGACACCCTGCGCTGCCGTCACAACCTGGCCTTCAACCTCGGCCGGCTGGGGCGCCCGGAGGAGTCGTACCGCATGGCCCTCGACGTGGCCGCGGCCCGCGCCCGCGTCCTGGGCGCGAGCCACCCCGAAACCCTCGTCACCCGTTACGAGGTCGGCTACGCGCTGGGCCAGCTGGGCCGCTGGACCGATGCCCTGCAGACCTACCGTCAGGTCGCCGCCGCCCGCCAGCGGGTGCTCGGCGCCGAACACCCCGACACCCTCGCCGCCCGCTACGAGGCCGGCATCTGCCTGGGCCGCCTCGGCCGCAGCGCGGAGGCCCTCCAGCTGTTCCGTGACCTGGCCGACGAGCGCACCCAGGCGCAGGGCGCCGACCACCCCGACACCCTGCGCGCCCGGCACTGCCTCGGCGTCAACCTCGGCCGGCTCGGCCGCTGGGAGGAGGCGCTCGCGGAGGCGCACGACGTCTGCGCGCGCCGCGCGGACGTCCTGGGCGCCGACGACCCCGAGACCCTCGTCAGCCGCCGGGAGATCGCCGTCGCCCTCGGCTGGCTCGGCCGCTGGACCGAGGCGCTCGCGGTGTACCGGGAGGTCGCCCAGGCCCGCCAGCGGGTGCTGGGCGCCGACCACCCCGACGCCCTCGCCAGCCGCAACGACGAGGCCCACTGCCTGGAACAGCTGGGCCGCTCCACCGAGGCCGTCGAGCTCCACCGCCAGGTCGCGGCCCTGCGCCAGACCCGCGCGACCCGCGGCCGGCCACGCGGCAGATGACTGGCCCCTCTTCCCGTAACTGACGGCGCATCAGAAAACCTCTTCCCTCGCCCGGCCCGCTGCGGCATCCTGCCGCCCATGCAGACGGAGCTGAGCCAGCAGCTGGGGATCGAGTACGCCGTCTTCGGCTTCACCCCCTTCCCCGCGGTGGCCGCGGCCATCACCCGCGCCGGCGGACTCGGTGTGCTCGGCGCCGTGCGCTACACCGAACCCGACGCGCTCCGCCGCGACCTGAACTGGATGCAGGAGCACACCGACGGCCTGCCGTACGGGCTCGACGTCGTCATGCCCGCCAAGAAGGTCGAGGGGGTCACCGAGGCCGACGTCGAGGCCATGATCCCGGCCGGGCACCGGCGCTTCGTGACGGAGACGCTCGCCCGGCACGGCGTGCCCGCGCTCGACGACGGCGAACGCTCCGGCTGGCGCATCACCGGATGGATGGAGGCCGTCGCCCGCGCCCAGCTCGACGTCGCCTTCGACCACCCCCTCGCGCTCCTCGCCAACGCGCTCGGCCCCCCGCCCCCCGACGTGGTCCGGCGCGCCCACGACCACGGCACCCTCGTCGCCGCCCTCGCCGGCAGCGCCCGGCACGCCCGCCGCCACGCCGAGGCGGGCATCGACATCGTCGTCGCCCAGGGCTACGAGGCCGGCGGCCACACCGGCGAGATCGCCACCATGGTCCTCACCCCCGAGATCGTCCGGGCCGTCGATCCGCTGCCGGTCCTGGCCGCGGGCGGCATCGGCAGCGGCGAACAGATCGCCGCCGGCCTCGCCCTGGGCGCCCAGGGCGTCTGGCTCGGCTCGCTCTGGCTCACCACCGAGGAGGCCGGCCTCACCTCGCCGGCGCTGACCGCCAAGCTCCTGGCCGCCGGCTCCGGCGACACCGTGCGCTCCCGCGCCCTCACCGGCAAACCCGCCCGCCAGCTGCGCACGGCCTGGACCGACGCCTGGGACGACCCGGCCGGCCCCGGTGCGCTCCCCATGCCGTTGCAGGGACTGCTCGTCGCCGAGGCCCTGACCCGCATCCAGAAATACGAGGTCGAACCGCTGCTGGGCACGCCGGTCGGCCAGATCGTCGGCCGCATGGACTCCCGGCGCGGCGTACAGGCCGTCTTCGACGACCTGACGGCCGGCTTCGAACGCGCCGTCGACCGCCTCGACCGCATCGCGGGCCGCGCGCGGCGCGAACCGGACTGAACAGCCCTGGTCCTCCACGGTGCCGCACGCACCGGGCGACGGACCATCCCACCCGACGAGGAGCACCCCCATGCCGCAACCGCCCAACGGTTTCTGGGCCCTGGCCGCCGCCGACCCCGACCGCGTCGCCCTGATCGCCCCGGACGGCGAGGAGTGGACCGCGGGCCGCCTGCACGCCGCCGCCAACCGGCTCGTACGCGGCCTGCGCGCCGCCGGCCTGCGCACCGGCGACGCCTTCGCCACCGTCCTGCCCAACGGCGTCGAACTCCTCACCGCCCACCTCGCCGCGACCCAGGCCGGCCTCTACCTCGTCCCCGTCAACCACCACCTCGTCGCGCCCGAGATCGCCTGGATCCTCGCCGACTCCGAGGCCAAGGCCCTCATCGCCCACGAACGCTTCGGCCCCGCCGCCGCGGCCGCCGCCGACGAGGCGGGGACACCCGCCGGCCGCCGCTACGCCATCGGCGGCATCACCGGCTTCCGCCCCTGGTCCGCGCTCCTCGACGGCCGGCCCGGCACGCCACCGCCCGGCCGCACGCTCGGCTGGGTCATGAACTACACGTCGGGAACCACCGGTCGCCACCGCGGCATCCGCCGCCCGCTGCCGGGCAAGGCGCCCGAGGAGACCCACCTCGGAGGATTCCTCGGCATCTTCGGCATCAAGCCGTTCGACGGCAACACCCACCTGGTGTGCTCACCGCTCTACCACACGGCCGTCCTGCAATTCGCGGCCGCGTCCCTGCACATCGGCCACCGGGTGGTGGTGATGGACAAGTGGACGCCCGAGGAGATGCTCCGCCTCGTCGACACCCACCGCTGCACCCACACGCACATGGTCCCCACCCAGTTCCAGCGGCTGCTGGGACTGCCGGAGTCCGTCCGGGCCGCCTACGACGTATCGTCCCTGCGCCACGCCCTCCACGGCGCCGCGCCCTGCCCCGACCACGTCAAGCGCGCGATGATCGAGTGGTGGGGGAGCTGCGTCGAGGAGTACTACGCGGCCAGCGAGGGCGGCGGGGCCTTCGCCACCGCCGAGGACTGGCTCAAGAAGCCCGGCACGGTCGGCAGGGCCTGGCCCATCAGCGAACTCGCCGTCTTCGACGACGACGGGGAGCGCCTGCCCGCCGGGCGGCTGGGCACCGTCTACATGAAGATGACCACCGGCGGCTTCGCCTACCACAAGGATGCCGGCAAGACGCGCGAGAACCGCATCGGCGACTTCTTCACCGTCGGCGACCTCGGTTGTCTCGACGAGGACGGCTATCTCTTCCTGCGCGACCGCAAGATCGACCTGATCATCTCCGGTGGCGTCAACATCTACCCCGCCGAGATCGAATCCGTCCTGCTCGCCCACCCGGCCGTCGCCGACGCCGCCGTCTTCGGCATCCCCCACGACGACTGGGGCGAGGAGGTGAAGGCCGTCGTCGAACCCGCCGAGGGCCACGCGCCGGGCACACCGCTGGCCGAGGAGCTCCTCGCCCACTGCGCCGGGCGGCTCGCCGGCTACAAACGCCCCAGGTCCGTCGAGTTCATCACCGCCATGCCCCGCGACCCCAACGGCAAGCTCTACAAGCGGTGGCTGCGGGAGCCGCACTGGAAGGGCCGGAACCGCCCGCTGTGACGGATTCCCGACGCCCGCGGAACGGGCCGCTCCAGGGCTGTTACCGGCCGAAGCCCCCCCAACCCCTCCTCGGAGGACGCCCGCGCTGACTAGACAGGTGCCGGGTCACCGACCACCCCAGGAGGAAACAGTGAACGGATTCATCAGAAAGAGCGGCAAAGCCCTGCTGGCCATCTCCGCCGCGTCCGTCCTCGCCCTCACCGGCATGGGGACGGCCCAGGCCCAGCCCTCCGGCAGCACGACCCGCAGCGCCGACGTCTCCGCCGCCGACGCGGTGAAGGCCGAACTGGCCAAGCGCGGACCGTCCGCGGCCGCCGCCCGGATCGTCTGCTACCGCGCCCACGTCGCCGGCATAGGCTGGCAGGCCGCGGTCTGCGACGGCCGGACGGCCGGGACCACCGGCCAGAGCAGAGCCATCGAGGCCCTGGAGGTCGCGACCGGCAACGTCGGCGCGCTGTGTCTCGACGCCCACCTCGCCGGCATCGGCTGGCAGGGCGTGCGGTGCGGCAACGACTACGAGAACGTCGTGGTCGGCACCACGGGCCAGTCCCGGCGCATGGAGGCGCTCAGGATGAGCGTCAGCTCCGGCTCCGTCTCGGCGCGGGCGCACATCCAGAACATCGGCTGGCAGGGCACCGTGCGCGGCAACCCGGTCACCGTCGGCACGACGGGCCGCTCGCTGCGCCTGGAGGCCATCCAGATCGACGTCTGACCCCGCGCGGGACAGGCCACGGGCGCACCGCGCGAGCGCGGTGCGCCCCTTCGGGCTCAGCGCTCGCTCACCCGCACCACCTTGAGCTTCGGCGACGCGAGGATGTCCTTCTCGCAGAACCGCCCCCGCACCATGCGCCCCGCCGAGAACAGCTCGGTCTGGTCGCTGTAGTGCGCCGACGTCGGGTCGGAGGACTGACCGTACGTCAGAAGGGTGCGGGCCGCCGGGCAGGAGCCGCCGTCGAAGCCGACCGCCTGGATGTAGCTGGAGCCGTGCGCCACCTCGCTGTAGCCGCCCCGGGCCGCGTCCCACGGCGCCTCGACCTTGTTCCACACGCCCAGCGCCTCGGTGCCGCCGGGAACCGGGATGCGCTTGCCGTTCCGTACGACGAACTGGTGCTCGCCCAGGGGTGCGTCCAGGGCGATGCGCGCCGCCCGCAGCTCGGTGACCGCGTCGGCGAGGGCGCGGGACAGGCCCGGAGCCGCGGTGTTCAGGGTGTTCGGCGTGGACACGGGGGCCGCCGGGGAGAACGGCACACGCCACAGCTCCGCTTGGGGGACGGTCCGGGCGGCCTTGCGCCAGAACCGGTCGAAGAGGAGGGCGCCCTTGCTCCCCGTGCGCACGGTCCGGTCCCAGCGGGCCAGCACCCCGCAGGCCGCCGAGACGTCGACGGACGTGCCGTCGCTGCCGGTGGCCCTGCCGCCGGGCAGCGCCGCGCACGCCTTGGCGGCGTCGGCGGCGGCGAGGTCACCGGCGGGGGCCCGGTCGGCGAACTGCTGCCGCTCCAGGTCCGCGACGGTCAGCCCGCCCTTCTTCGCCATGGCGGCGACGTCCTCGATCCCCCCGCGCGTGCGCAGGGAACGGGTGGTGCCGACGTCGCCGAAGATCCTCGGGTAGCCGGTCAGCGGCCGGTCGGCGTTGGCCAGCCAGGCACTGTCGTTGGAGTTCTCCTGAGCCACCCGCGTCCCTGGGTCGCTGCGCTGCACCACCCTCCCGCTCATCCGCACCTGACCCGGCCGTCCCCCGCGCCCGGCACCGGCACGCCACCCGTACCCATGGCCTGTGGCCGAGCCGGTGAGCGCCCCGCCAAGCACGACGCCGCCCGCCGGATCGCCGCCCGGGCCGTGCCCACCACAGTCTTCAGCGTGGGCGATCTGGACCCGTCGGGGTGGTCGATCGTCGACGCAGCCGCGGACGACGTGGCGACCTTCGTTGAGCAGATGGACGCCGAGCCGCCCGCCGTGTCACGGCATGCCGTGACACCCGAGCAGGTGGCCGCCTACGGGCTGGAGACCGCCCCGCAAAAGCGCACCGACCACCGCGGTGCGCACATGGGCGCCACCGTCCAGGCCGAAGCCCTCTCCCCTGCCGAGCTGACGCGCATCGTCCGGGCGGGGCTCGCGGCCGTCGTCGACGAGCGCGCCCTGGCCGCCGTCCGCCAGCGCTCCGAGCGGGAACGCGCGCAGTTACTCGACCAGGTGAGCCGGCTCCTGCGGTAGCCCTGCGGGTAGGTCGAAGGAAGCGCCGAGGATTCCGGCACCGAGCGGACCTACGGTCCTTGAGGCTGTGTTGGTGGTAGGGCTCGTGCCCTTGGTGTGGCAGGGGTCGTTGGTCGGCTGGGTGCTGATCGGCGAGGAGGAACCGTCTGTGGGCTCTCCCAGCACCGTGGAACGGCACCAGGCACCTCGCCCGGCGAACGCGTCCCCGGGGACAAGGTGTGAGCCTGGCCAGAACCATGCGCCCCGCCGGGCGGCTTCGTCACCCCCTCGGACGATGCGCATCAGCGCGCGCAAGCGCGCTCAGAGATTGCCCTCGGCGCAGGATTCTGTCCTTGCGCCCGTGTCACGGTGTTAGCGCTGTTACGGCTGGTGCACGCCGTCGCCGGTACCTGGTTCTTTGAGCCCCAAGGGTGGGGAGCGCGGCACGGTGCGGGGCGGTGAGTATGCGCTGGGGCCTGCGTTTGAGCGCGTGTGTTCGCGCTGGTGCGCGTCGTCCGAGGGGGTGACGCTTTCGGCGGGCGGGGCGCATGGTTCTGGCCATGCTCACTCCGTGGCGCACGGGGCGTCCTGCGGGGCGTGCTCCCAGATTGCCGCGGGTGAGTGCCGTGCCGGTTCTGTTGCCCACTGGGTGGGCGGAAGAGGAGTCAGCTCATGAACGTTCGGCTGAGCACCATCCGACAGCGCATGGCCGTGGGACTGGCGGCCGTGGCCCTGAGTGCCGCGGGCCTGACGGTCGGGGCCGCGGCCCCGGCCCACGCCGCCGTGCTGAACACGTGCACCGGGTACGAGACCGCGGAGTACAACCCGGGGATCCACTCCGATTCGCGCCAGACGACCGTGAAGGCCTTCGGCGCCTTCGGCACGTGCGTGGGAGACTCCACCCACACCTCCGGGATCGTGGAGTTCACCGGCCAGGGCGAGCTGTCGTGCACCACGGGCGGCTCGACCAGCGGGTACGGCAAGCTGTTCTGGGCGGACCCCAAGGCCGGCACGAGCATCTTCAGCTTCACCCTCGCCGCTGACATCAGGCCGTTCGGCCAGAACGTCCTCATCGCCACCGGGAGCATCACCGGCGGCGACTACAGCGGCGAACCCATCAAGATCGTGTTCGCGCTCCCGGACACCGCTCCCCAGCAGTGCCTCAGCAAGGACGGCGTCACCAACAGCGCCGGCCCCTTCGAGATGACCATCGGCGTCTGACCACCAGCCGCCAAGACCACGACACCACGGGACCGCACCCCCCAGCGGTCCCGTGGTTCCGTTCGGGTCTGTCAAACGAAGGGCCTTGACCCAAGACCGGGAAGTTAGCGTTTTCGCAGTTCGCGCAAGCTCGTTGACAGTTCGAGGGCAAAGCACAACGGAGCTCGTTGGTACAGGCATCTGGCCAGCGGCCTGGAGGGGATCCCGGGAGCCGTCTTTCCGGCCGGGAGCCGGACGACGTCCGCTACCGGTGGTGCGGCGGGTGGGGCGGGTGTGGTGGCGGGGTCGGGATGGTGGCGATGCCGGGTGCGGTCTCGGGCCAGACCAGCAGGACGGGGCAGGGGGCGTGGTCGACGATGAAGCGGCTGGCGGGGCCGAGGCTGCGGGGTCCGAGGTGGGTGCGGTCGCCGTCGCGGGCGAGGATGAGCAGCTCGGCGCCTTCGGCGGCGGCGACGACTTCCCGCTCGATGCGGCCGGTGCGCTCGGTCCGGGTGCACTCGCGGCCCAGGCGCTGCGCGGCGTCGGTCAGGAGCTGGCCTGCGGAGGCGGCCGCCAGCTGTTCGACGCGGGTGCCGGGGTCGCGTTCGGGGTGGCCGCGGCCGAGCAGCCCGGCGAACGCACCGTGTGCCGCGCCCGGGACGTCGGCCGGGGTGACATGGAGCAGGACGACGTCTGCGCCCTCGGGCACGTGGGCGCGGGCGGCGTCCACGCAGGCGGGCCAGGTGCCCTCGACGATCCAGACCACCACAGCCATCCGGTCAGCCTCCTCCGATCGCGGTCAGCGAGACCCACAGTGCCAGTACCGCGGCGCCCAGGCTGGCCGGTACGGCATACAGGCCCAGCCGGGTGAACTCCTTCAGTTCCACCTCGGCGTCGTGCGCGTGCACGATGCGCCGCCACAGCAGGGTGGCCAGCGAACCGGCGTAGGTGAGGTTCGGCCCGATGTTCACCCCGAGCAGCACCGCGAGAACGGCGCCGGGCCCGGACGGGGCGGTCAGCGGCAGCAGCACCAGCACTGCGGGCAGGTTGTTGATCACGTTGGCCAGGACGGCGGCCAGCGCCGCGGTGCCCAGCAGCGCGGCCAGGCCGGTGCCGCCGGGGATCAGGTGGCCCAGGGCCGTGTCGAGACCGTTGTCGACGACGGCGCGGACCACGATGCCCAGGGCCAGGACGAAGGCGAGGAACGGCACCGCACTCGCGCGCACGATGGCGGTGGGAGTGGTGCGGCGCTTGGCCAGGGCGCGGACGGCGAGGACGCCGGCGCCGGCGAACGCCGCCCAGGCGGGATTGATGCCGAGCGCGGAGGTGAGGACGAACCCGGCCAGCGTGCACGCCACGGCGGCCAGGGCGAACACCGGCACCTCGCGCGGCTCGGCGGTGGCCGGGGCGGAGGCGCCGGCGTCCAGGTCGGTGGCGAAGAACCGGCGGAAGACGACGTACTCGACGCCGATGGCCACCAGCCAGGGCAGCACCATCAGGGAGGCGAAGCGGGTGAAGCTCAGCCCGCTCGCGGCGAACGCCAGCAGGTTGGTCAGGTTGGAGACCGGCAGCAGCAGGGAGGCGGTGTTCGACAGGTGGGTGCAGGCGTACACGTGCGGCCGGGACCGGGCCCCGAGCCGGGCGGCGGTGGCGAACACCACCGGGGTCAGCAGCACGATGGTGGCGTCCAGGCTGAGCACCGCGGTGATCACCGAGGCGAGGGCGAACACCTGCACCAGCAGGCGGCGCGGCCGTCCCGCCGCGGTGCGCGCCATCCACGCCCCGCACGCGTGGAACAGGCCCTCGTCGTCGCAGAGCTGGGCCAGGACCAGCACGGCCGCCAGGAACCCGATCACCGGACCCAGCCGGGCGGCCTCGTCGGCGGCGTGGTCGAGTGAGATCGCCCCGGTGGCGATGACGAGGCCGGCGGCCGGGACGGCGACGACCGCCTCCGGCCAGCCGAACGGGCGGATGACCGCGCACGCCAGCACGACCACGAGAAGAACGGCGGAGAGGGACTCCGCCAGCGCAGTGTTCACCGCGCTATCTTCTCCGGCCGGGCCGTTCGGCGACCGGGGCGGTCGGCCGGGGAATCGCCGCGGTCTCCTCGGCTTCGGCCAGCGCCCGGTACAGGGAGGCGGCAGCGGGAAGCTCAGCCCGTCAGCTGCCCTGGCCAACGAGCCTGCCGGCGACCCGTGTTGGAGTCACCCCCTGCTGTCGCTGGGCGCGAGCAGGCTGGTGACCTCGGCGATCGCTTCCGCCGAGGGATGGAAGTACTTGCGGACGTTCTCCGGCTTCGTGTGCCGGGACTTCGCCATCAGCATCAGCAGGCTCGCCCCGCCCCCGCCGAGGTGGGTGAGCCCGGAATGCCGCCACTCGTGCAGGTCCCAGCCCGTGCCGCTGTCGCCTCCGAGGGCGGTGTGTTCGTCCAGCAGCATGCGGGCCTGCCCGTACGACAGCCGGGCCAGGCCGGTGTCCGGGCACACGTCGCGGGCGCTGACGATCTTGCCGGGGCCGGGCTTGCGGTGGGTGGTGAATACAGACCCGCCCGTACGGCCGTTGAGCAGGCGGGGCAGCAGCCGGGCGGTCCCGGCGTCCCAGTACACGGGCTCCAGCACGAAGTCCTCGCGCGCAGCGCCGCGGCGCCGGCGGCGTGGCCGCCGACGTCGAGGGCCAGGAGCAGGCGCCCGATCCCGAGCGGCCGCACGCCATTGACGTGCCTGGCCTGCTCGCCGAGCACCTCAGGGCCACCAAGGTCGCCGAGATCCGCGAAGCGCTGCGCGGCGGCAGGGCCATCCGCCGCGGACAGGGCTACTCGGTGCGCGTCACCGCCCCGCTCCTCCTCCACCAGGCCACGCTCAAGCAGTGCGCCGCCCTCGCCGGCGTCGGTTCCACCCCGTCCGGACGCAAGGCGTACCGCACGTATGCCGACCGGATCGCTGAGATCTCAACGGCTCCGTAGTGATTCCGGGCGGCCAAGGCTCTTCCCCGTGGCGAGCGACTGGACGGCTGCCGTCACTGCGGAGGCGAGGAACAGTGAAGCCGGTCGCCGCAGGTCTACGGCATTTCGAGTATTACCGCGGTATCTCTCCCGATGCTCGTTCTGCGGCTTCCATGAGCTGGTTGGCCAGGTTCTTGAGCGCCTGCCGTAGTTCGCCGGGGTGGTGGATGGTGAAGGGCCATTCCAGGGAGGCGAGCAGGTGTGCCATGCCGTCCAGTCGTTCTGCCCGTGCGTGCATGAGGATGCCGGTGGGCTGGGCGGTGAGGGTCACTGCTGAGCGGGGCAGCCGGCGGGCGACCTCATCGAGAGGGCCATGAATCGTCACCTCGACCTGCCAGCGGTAGGGCCCCTGAGCCAGGGTCGAGGTCAGGTGGGCGACGGGGTCGAAGCCGTCGGGGGCGGTGAAGTGGCGAGCCCGGGCGGTGGCGGAGGTGACGCGGTCGATGCGGAAGGTCCGCAGGCTGTCGCGGAGGTGGTCGTGGCCGACGACGTACCAGCGGCCGGTGTGGAAGACCACGCCGTATGGGTCGATGTCGCGTTCGGTGTGTTCTTGGCGCCAGGACTGGTGGCAGATGCCGACGGTCGTGTGGGCGCGGGAGGCCTGGGCCAGTGCCAGCAGGACGCCGGTTCCGGGCGCCTGCCCGATGACGGCGTTGGCGGTGAAGGACAAGGTCTCCCGCATGGCGGCGAGCGGTTCGCGCAGGGCGTGCGGGAGCACCCGCTCGATCTTGGACAGAGCGCCGGCGCTGGCCGGTGCGGCCGTGCCCATGCCCAGGCGTTCCGCGGCGAGCAGGCCGAGGACGACGGCGAGAGCCTCGTCGTTGGTGAGGACAAGGGGCGGCATCCGGTAGCCGCGGGCCAGCCGGTAGCCGCCGTAACGGCCGCGTTCAGCCTGCACCGGGATGCCCAGTTCCCGCAGGTGGGCGGTATACCGGCGCACGGTGCGGACGTCGGTGTCCAGGCGGTCGGCCAGCTCTGCTCCGGTGAGCCGGGCGTTGGACTGGAGGAGTTCCAGCAGGGTCAGCACACGGGTGAGGGGATGCGACATGGATCACTCGGCTTTTCAGGGCGGATTCTGTCCTGTATCAACTCTACGCTCCCCGCAGGACCTACTTCTGGGAGATCACATGGCCACCTTCGTACTCGTTCCCGGCGCCTGGCTCGGGGCGTGGGCCTGGGAAGACACCGCCCACGCTCTGCGGGAGCGCGGCCACACGGCGCTGCCGCTGACACTGACGGGCCTGGCCGAGCACGCAGACCAGGGCGGACCGCAGACGGACCTGGACACGCACATCGCGGACATCACCGACTTCGTCGAGCGGAACGATCTGCGCGACGTCACGCTGATCGCCCACAGCTACGCGGCTGCCCCGGTGACCGGAGCAGCCGGACGTCTCGGCGACCGGCTGGAGCGCGTGGTCTACGTGGACAGCGCCCCGTTCGCCGCGGGCATGTGCATGCTCGACCTCATGCCACCGCAGGCAGCGGACCAGCTGCGCCAGCAGGTCACCACTTCGGGCGATGGCTGGCAGCTATCGATGCCGCCCTTCGACGTCCTGGGCCTGTCCAGCAGCCTCGACGGGCTCGATGAGGGCCAGCGGGACGCTCTGCGCACGCGTGCCACCCCTCATCCGTTCGGCACCTACACCCAGCGCCTCGCCGGCCCGGTAGAGCTCGGCGCCGGTGTTGACCGTGTCCTGATCGCCTGTCATGACTTCACAGGCCTGCTGGATGCCGGGGTACCGATGCTGGCCTACCTGAACCAGCCGCCGTGGCGGCGCTTCGACCTGCCCACCGGGCACTGGCCGATGCTGTCCGCGCCCGCTGAACTTGCCGACATCCTCGATGGGACCGTCTCTTGACCGAGCCGGACCCCGAGAAGCACAGCCCGATGATTGACCACGAGCGCGTCCGCAGGCTGCGGGCCCACGCGCAGGCCCTGGCCGGCGGAGCACGGGAAGTCTCTGCCGAGGCGGTCGTCCGGCGGGTCTTCGCCGTCCAGGCCCAAGACGCCACGGCCGCCGACCTGGGCATCCGGGTACGCGGGCGGGACATCACCGCCCGCGCCATCCGCACCGCGTACGAGGAAGAACGCAGCATCGTCCGCGGCTGGTGCATGCGCGGCACCCTGCACACCATCCCCGGCGACGACGCCCGCTGGGTTCTGCGACTGCTCGCCCCTCGGATTCTCACCGCCACCAGCCGCCGCTACCAGCAGTTGGGCCTGGACGACGGCCTGCGCCAGCGCGCCGACCATCTCATCCGGCGCGTCCTCACCACGCACGGCCCACGCACCCGGGCCGAGCTGACCGAGCACCTCACCACCCTCGGTATTCCGCCGGACGGGCAGGCGCCGTTCCACCTGATCCGCCACGCGGCACTCACCGGCATCCTCTGCCACGGCCCGCAGCGCGCAGGCGAAGCCACGTATGTGCTGCTCGACGACTGGCTCCCTCCCATCGGGGACTTCCGGTGGGAGGGAGCCGCTGCCCTCGCCGAGCTGGCCCGCCGCTACCTTGCCGCGCACGCCCCCGCCACCTTGGAGGATTTCGCCTCCTGGTCCGGGCTGCCGGTCTCCTGGGCCCGCAGGGCCTGGAAACTGCTGACGGAATCGGGCGCGATCACCGAGTACGGCGCGTTGACCGTGCTCGCCGGGCGGGTGAAAGAACTCTCAGGCTCGTCTGACACCCCGGACGTTCGCATGCTGCCCGCCTACGACAACTACCTGATCGGCTACCGCACCCGCGAGGTGTCTGTCCCCGCTCTCCACCAGGCTCGCGTCTGGCCAGGAGGCGGCCTCATCCGGCCCACTGTCATCGCCGACGGCCTGGCCATCGCCACCTGGACCCGCCGGTCCGGCGCGCTCTCCATCCAGGTGGATGCGTTCGAACCGGTCCCGCCTCAAATCCAGCCGGGAATCGACATGGAGAAGGAAGCCGTCGTCCGCTTCCTGAAACCAACCGCCTCCGGATGACCCGATGCCATATCGACTGACCATGTGACTCAAAGTGAGCGCCGTCACAGCAGGGGGAGAGGCAATGAGAGGGGCAGGGGGCCGGTGGCGTTCCTGACCGACGAGCAACGCCGCAACTACGGCGCGTTCACCGTTGTACCGGACGATGGGCAGCTGGCCGGCTACTTCCTCCTCGACCGCGACGCCCGGCGGCGGGTCATGGCCTGCCGGGGTGCGAGATCGCAGCTCGGCTATGGCGTCCAGCTCGGCACCGTGCGGTTCCTGGGCGCCTTCCTGGACAACCCCGAGCACGCGCCCGCCGAAGTCGTCGAATACGTCGCCGACCAGCTCGGTCACCCGCCCTCCGTGCTGGCCGGGTACGGCGCCGAGCGCACCCGCTGGGACCACAGAGACGCCATCAAGGACGCCTACGGCTCTCGGGATCTGAAGGGCGAGGCCTGGTGGAAGGTGGCCCGCTGGCGGTGGGACCGCTGCTGGTCGGGTAACGAGCGCCCCATCGCCCTGTTCGACCTCGCCACGCTGTACCTGGTCGAGAACAAGGTGCTGCTGCCCGGCGCCACGGTCCTCGAACGCATGGTCACCTCCATCCGTGAGCACACCAACCGCAAGACCTGGCGCACCCTGGCTGCCAAGCCCGACGCCGCCCAGCGCGCCGCCCTGAGCGCGCTGCTGCCGGTCGAGGACAGCCGCCGCACCTCCAAACTGGACCGGCTGCGGCCTGCATGCGTGCTGCATGGGACAGAGGGAGGGGCTCTGCGGAACGGCCGTCCCCGGGTACCTGCACCTGTCGACCGGCATGCATACCGGCTCCGTCCCCTTCACCGTCGAACTGCACGAGTCGGAGTCGGCTTTGGACGTCGACGGGTGGGAGGACATCGTGGAGACGCCGTTCTCTACAGCCTCGGAGAAGACGAGACTGATCGAATGGGGCGGGGGAGGGCGGGACCGCGGCCTGCCGCCGGGTGCCTACCGGGCCCGCTACCACTGCCGTGGCATGGACAAGGCCGACGGCGTTGTCCGGAGTGCCGGCGAACCCGTGCTGGACGAGTATCTGCTCCAGTTCTGGGTGGCTCCACTGGAGCGCGACCGCGTCGTGAAGGAGACCAGCGGCTCCGCCGCGTACTGGCACCGGTTCGCGAGCAAACTGCCTCCGCCGCCCACACCTGAGGAACTGGCCGAGGCCAAGCGCCTGGCCCGTGAGAAGGCGGAGCAAGAAGAGCGGGAGCTGACGGAGCGCGCCGAGAAGCGGAAGCGGGGCGGACGTCTGCCCAGCGACCGGCTGCGCAATGTCGGGGGCAATGTGGCCGGGATGGTGGAACTCGACGCCGCCCTCGTCCACGCGATCAACGAGGCCGGACCGGACGCCCAGCGCGCGATGGCCCGGTGGGCCGCACATCGTTCCTGCGACATGGCCGGACTCAGCAACGTGGACTGGATCGCCCGAGGCCTGACGGAACTGGACCCTTTCCGCCGGACGCGGAGTCCGTGGGGGCGCTGCGGCAGCTGTACACGGCCGCGCCGTGGGATGTGATCTAAGAGTCCGACCGGGGTCATGGCATGAGGCCTCCCGGCGCCCGCACCCTCACCACTAGCATCCGTACATGGATGCGAACACCGGCTTCGACCCGTGGTCCCCCCGGTTCGTCGCCGACCCCTACCCGGGCTACGAGCGGCTGCGGGCGGCCGGTCGTGTGCACTGGTTCGAGCCGAGCCGTCAGTGGCTGGTGCCGCACCATGAGGACGTCCGGGCGCTGCTGCGCGATCGGCGGCTGGGCCGGACGTACCTCCACCGGTTCTCCCACGAGGAGTTCGGGCGACCCGTTCCCCCGGCGGCCCACGAGCCGTTCCACGTCCTCAACGGCAACGGCCTGCTGGACCTCGAACCGCCTGACCACACACGCATCCGGCGCCTTGTGTCCAAGGCATTCACTCCGCGCACAATCGAGAACCTGGCACCGGTCGTGGCGCGGCTGGCGCGCGGGCTGGTGGACGAGCTGCTCGCCGAGGGCGGCGGGGATCTCATCGGCACGGTCGCCGAGCCGCTGCCGGTGGCCGTCATCGCGGAGATGCTGGGTATCCCCGAGGCCGACCGGAAGCTGCTGCGGCCCTGGTCGGCGGCGATCTGCGGGATGTACGAGCTCAACCCGGACGAGGAGAAGGCGCGGAACGCCGTCCGCGCCTCCCTCGACTTCTCCGCCTACCTCCGGGAGCTGATCGCCGATCGTCGCACCCGCCCCGGCGACGACCTGATCACAGCGCTCGTCCACGCGCACGACGAAGGCGACCGGCTCACCGAGCAGGAAATGGTCTCCACCTGCGTCCTGTTGCTCAACGCGGGCCACGAAGCCACCACCAACACCACGGGCAACGGCTGGTGGGCGCTCTTCCGCAACCCGGACCAGCTCGCCGCCCTGCGCGCGGACCCCGGGCTCCTGCCGGGAGCGGTCGAGGAGCTCATGCGCTACGACACCCCGTTGCAGCTCTTCGAGCGGTGGGTTCTGGACGACATCGAGATCGCCGGCACGGTCATCCCGCGCGGCAGCGAGGTGGCCCTCCTCTTCGGCTCCGCCAACCGCGACCCCGCCCGCTTCCCCGACCCGGACCGACTGGACGTCACCCGCGCGGACAACCCCCACATCAGCCTGGGAGCGGGCATCCACTACTGCCTGGGCGCGCCGCTCGCCCGTCTGGAACTGATCGCCTCCTTCGGTGAACTGTTGCGGAGGGCGCCCCGACTCCAGCTCATGGCGGAACCGGAATGGAAGCCGGGCTTTGTGATCCGGGGGCTGCGGGAGCTGCTCGTTGGGTGCTGACATCACTTCACAGGGGGAAGCGGTGCGTGTGGGCGCCGCGGCTTCGGGAGGACCGGTGAACTTCACCACCAGTGCACGGCGGCCAAGCCCGTCACGTCATCTCGTAAAGTGACGGCCATGGCATGCCGGATCAGTGAACTGGTCATCGACGCCGCGGACCCCGACCGGCTGGCCGCATTCTGGAGCGACGTCCTCGGCTACGCCGAGTTCGATCGGGAGGGCGACGGAAGCATCGCGATCGGCCCACCCGACGCCGGTTTCGGCGGCCCGCGGCCCACCCTCGTCTTCAGCCCGACCAGCGCCCCCCGGACGGGAAAGCTCCGGCTGCACATCGATGTCAACGCCACCGACCGCGACCAGGACGCTGAGCTGGAACGACTGCTCGCTCTCGGCGCACGGCCCGTCGACATCGGCCAGACCGGCACCGAAAGCTGGCACGTCCTGGCCGACCCCGAGGGCAACGAGTTCTGCCTCCTGCGCACCCGGCTCAAGCCTCTGTGACGATTGCGCCCCTTCGTGTGAGGCGGCCTGAAGCTTGGAGTGTGCCGATGAAGTGGCTGCCCGGTTGGCGGACCGGGGCTGCGGCATCTCCAGCTGAACGGCGATCCGGGTGTGCCGGAGGCCGGAGGTGAGGCAATCCGTGGGCAGTTGCCGGGTTGACGAGGCCACGGTCCGGCGTACGTAGTGGCCTTGGCCGCGTCCTTCGGTGACCCGGCCCGACTGCAGGAGGACCAGGAGGCCGGCGACTGGGGCAGTGGTGGCATCGTCGATGACGATCACGGAGCGGCCGCCGTCGTAAGGGCCCCCAAGACGCCGCTGGACGCAGATGACGCGCGCCCACACATGGCCGAAAGTCGGCTGTCCCGGGACGGATGAGGTGGCACACGCCTTGTGTGCGTCTGTTCGACGAACCTAGCGTCGATTGCTCGTGGCCGGTTAAGGCCGCGAGGAGCGACTCGAGGAGCGTCCATGCACTGGCCGATACGCCGTGCGCTGACCACTGTTCTGGTCGGCGCCGCCTGTACCGCTCTGCCCATCTCCTACGCGGCGGCGCAGCCCGCCGCCCATGACGAGACGGCGGGAG
This sequence comes from Streptomyces sp. ISL-11, assembly GCF_018614525.1. Classification (GTDB taxonomy): domain Bacteria; phylum Actinomycetota; class Actinomycetes; order Streptomycetales; family Streptomycetaceae; genus Streptomyces. The sequence continues at coordinate 53,976 of NZ_JAGGOL010000084.1, read as the reverse complement.
TCACCACGACCCCCGTTCAAATCGTCGACTCCCACCACCCGCTGCCCGCTCTGGGCAGCAGAGCGCCGGAAGCCACCCGGTGGCGGGAACCGGCGCCGCGCCCGCCCGCCACGCTGCGCGAGCACGGTGACGAGACCGGGCAACGACTCGGTCTGTCCTACGTTTCCGCGGGCCAGGGCACTGCCGCGCCCACCGCCGTGGACCTGAGTGCCTGTCGGCGCCTGTTCCCGAACTCCGGTGAACGGATCATCAACCACTACGAGTACTGCCACGTCACGCCCCTGGGCTACTCCGTGGTGCAGGGCGGCAAAGTGATCGGCCATGTCTCCTGGCGCCACACCACCGCCGGTGAAGGCACCAAGGGCTCCCGGGTCATCCGGCTGGTGACCGGCATGGACAACGTCGTGCGCACCGGCACGACCACGGACGGCAAGCTCGCCATCGGCTGGGCCACCGGCGGCTACTCCGGGCCCGACGGAAGCAACAAGGCGTGCGGTGTCAACGGTTCCGGGCCACAGTTGCTGAGCGCCTGGCAGGCCGGCCAGACCGCCATCTACACCATTTCCTCAACCGCGTCCGACGGCTACGGCCGTGACAAGGTGGCGCGCTGCGCCATCCGCTCGTCGGTCACCAACACCGGTGGCACCGGGACGGTCCTCGACAACGGGGTCCGGTTCGACTCCGCCAGCTATCTGGGGTCCAACGGTGCCGGCATCTTCGACCGCGTCATGCCGGTGATGGCGGAGTACAGCGTCGGCTCCACGCGCAACGGAGCGGTCGCCCGCCACGTCCAGCTGGCCCAGACCAACCCGGGAGCCACCTACCCGCCGGCCCCGGCCGGTGGCACGAAGTCCATTCCCGGCGGCATCGCCTCGGGCAAGCCGTTGCACCGGCTGATGTCCACCTGGGACGCCGCGGCCACCACGGCCTACAACAACAATCGCAACGTGGTGCGCAGCACCTGTGCCCCGCTCTCGCACCAGGCGGGCGAGGAGTGCGACGAATACCCCTTCGCCTCGTCCTGGGAGGGCGCGGGCAAGGGCGACGGCAACTTCTCGGTGAAGTACGTCGACGGAACCCAGAACGGAAACGCCGGAACCGACCTGAACAACTGGTACGTGGCCGACCGCATCCTGCACAAGGACGCCTTCTACGTCAGCATTCGCTGACCCGCCATCACCGCTGTCCCTCGTCGGGCCTGCCCGACGAGGGACAGCGCCACAACTGGATCACGAACCGCTCCAGACCGGTGAACAGCGGCGGGTCCGCTGCCTCCTGCCGGGCCCGCGCCTCCGGGCCGCCCCCGTACCGGTACACACGAACGGCATACGAGCCGGGCCCGTCGAGCGCCATCGGCTCGCCGACCGGACCATGCGGCACGGCCCAGGCCGTCACCGCGCCGGAGGGCACGCCGAGCACGCACTCCGCCGGCGCCCCGCCGGATTCCGGGGGAGGCGGCGCGTCCCACAACTCCAGCCGCACATCCGCGTCGTGCATCGCCACGGTGCTGGCCACCGTCACCCCGCTGCCGTTGACCGCGAACTGCCGCCCCTCCAGGGCCGGTAGTCCCCACGGTCGTCCGTCGAAGGGCGCGGTCGCATCGCACAGCGCGAACTGGCCTCGCTCGACGCCCACCAGCTGTTCGGACATCCGTACCACAGTCGTCATGCCGACCTCCCGCCACGCCAGGGACCACGGGTGCACACTTTCCGTCTTGTGACCCGCTCACCGTAGCCCGTGGGGCGTGTCGGGTGTGCCCGGCGATGTCCATGCTTCGTGGAACGTGTCAGTCCGCCGCGATGACGATGACCTCGTCCCCGTCCGACCAGCGCCGGACCTCCGTCTTGGGAGGGTTGACCCGCACCCCGTACCCCGGGCCCACCCCCGCGTCGGTGTGGGACCGGTACCCGATGGCGCAGGCCCCTTGGCGTCGCGCCGACTCCACCACGGTGGCGAAGGACGCCGCGCGTCCGGGTTCGACGTAGTGGCCGGCGGGCCTGAGGCAGACGGTGTTGCCACCCGGAGAGAACAACTCCTCGAAGAGAGCGGCGAGATCCTCGTTCTGGGAAATCTGCGCCATCAGCAGCCCGACCAGCTTGCCGCTGACGACGAAGTCCGCTCCGGGGCTGACCGGGGCGATGGCCCGGTTCCGGTCGTCGGCCATCTCGGTGACGACGGGGACGCGGTGCCCGCTCTCCCGTTCCAGGGCGCGCAGGAGCAGCAGCGTGACCAGGGTCCGGTCGTCCGGTTCGCCGTGGCCCGTCCGGCGGTCGGGGCCGAGGACGATGACACCGTCGTACGCGGCGACGTCGAGGCGCTCGATCGTCTCGCGCAGCGTGGGGTCGCCGGGATGGAAGACGACCGACAGCGTGTCGCCGCTCGCCGCGCCGGCGGCCCGGACCGCCGTCGCCGTGGCCGCGCGGTCGTCGGCGACGACGTCGAGGACCGAACCGCGGGCGGCGCTCCGCGACAGCTGGTCGACGATGCGCCGTGCGCGGCGGTTCCACCCCAGCAGCAGCACGCGTTCGGGGCGGGCCTCCCGCGCGGGCCGTGGCACGATCACCGACGGGTCGACGGGCGGCGGTTCGTCGGGCAGGACGGTGATGTCGTCGTCCTCGGCGATGACGACGAGGCGGTCGCCGGCGAGGAACTCCGTCGCCGACGGCGGGTTCAGGACGAGATCCCCACCGGCCCGGACGATGCCCACGGTGCAGGAGACGGGGTAGGCGGCGAGCGTTTCGTCGAAGCGGCGACCGACCAGTGCCGGTTCGTCGACCGTGTAGAACTCGTCGCCGGCGAAGTCGAGAAGGTCCTGGTGGACGAGGGAGAGCCCGGGGTGTCGGGAGCACTGCACCAACAGCCGCGCGGAGACGTCGTCGATCTCCAGCACGGTCGCGCCGGAACCCGCGGCCAGCTGGGCCGCGACCCGGTACCGGTCGTCGCGGACCACTGCCACGACCCGGACCGGGCAGTCCTCTCCCACCGTGGCCCGGAGGGACAGCAGCGTCTTGACGATCTCGGCGTCGTCGGACGCGTCGTCCCTCGGGAGGACGAGGACGGCGTCGGCCGAGGAGGGACTGACCCTCGCCAGGGCGGCGGGGTCGGTGGGACGCCCGCTCCGGCAGATGACCCGTGTACGGCCCGTCTCCCCGACGGTGCCGTGCAGTTCCTCCTCCATCTCCGTCTTGTCCCTGTCGGCGAGGACGACGACGGTGCCTCGCCGCTGGTTGGCCTGCGCCGCGACCAGTTCGGCGACCACCGTGGGCGTCTGCTCGGACCATCCCAGCACGACCGTGTGGCCGTGCTCCAGCACGGTGGAATGGCCGCGGCGCAGAGCGGTCAGCTTCTCGGTGATGCCGGCCGTGAGGAGGCCGACGAGGGCCGAGACGTAGAGGAGGGCGACCAGGGCCAGCAGCAGGGAGAGCGCGATGCTCAGCGGTGGGCCGACGTCCCCGCCGAGCCGCAGGGTCTGCCCGATGTTCCGCCACACCGCCGCGACCTTCCCCTGGAGGGAGGCGGGGGCACGGCGGTCGGTCCACACGAGCAGCGCGCTCGCGGGGACGACCACGGCCAGACAGGCGAGGGCCAGCCACCCGATGAGGGCGGAGGTGCCTCCCGCCATCGTGTTGTCGAACCAGTACCGGAGGCGGTCCGTAGGGGTGCCCCGCCGGGGCGCCGGGCGCCCGCGCGGTGCGGGTGGCGCCTTCGTCCGTTTCGTCGCACGCGTGCGTCCGCTGTCGGTCCGCTGTCGGGGAAGCGCTTTCCTGCCTTCCTTGCGCACGCCAGCAGCGTGACGCTTGATCGCGAGCGAGGAGACCGCATCGGGCGGCGTTCATCCTTTTGGATGGCTTGTGCCTCGCAGGCCGCGTCCTCGCCCTGGTCACTGAGCGCGCCGACGCGGAGCTTGCGGCGCTGACCGCCTGACCGCCTGACCGCCTGACCGCCTGACCATCTGGCCGAGCCGGTCGAGGACCGGCCGGAACACCGGCGGGAGGCGGGTGAGGTGGCTGAGGAGGAGCGCGGACGACCCGCTTCCCGTCCCTCCTCGCGGGGCTGGTCCCTTGACATCGCGGTGCCTGTTGTGGCTGGTCAGGGCGGTGAATGGGCCTCTTCGGCCCTCGGCCATAGTGGGCGCCATGGACTATGACGTAGTGGTGGCCGGAGGCGGCCCGGTCGGACTGATGCTGGCCTGCGAGCTCCGGCTCGGAGGCGCGCGGGTGGCCGTCCTGGAGCGCCTCACCGAAGTGAACCCGACGATCAAGGGCGGGGCGATCACCACGCCCAGCGCCGAGGCGCTCTACCGCCGGGGCATGCTGCCCGCGCTGGCCGAGGTGCAGCGGCAGACGATGGACCGCTTCCAGGCGTTCATACGCGAGCGGAACGGCGGGGACGGAGGCGGGGCCGCGGGCCAAGGGCTCGGGTTCGTCGGGCACTTCGCCGGGATCATGCTGCGCGCCGACCTGGTCGACCGTACGGAGCCGGGCCTCGACGACGCCGGACCCGCCGCCGAGATCGCTTTCGTGGCGCAGCAGGACATCGAGCGGCTGCTCGGCGGGCGGGCGGACGAGCTCGGCGTCGACGTGCGCCGGGGAGTGGAGCTGACCGGCTTCGACGCGGACGACGAGGCCGTCACCGTGCGGACCAGCCACGGGGCGATACGCGCCGGCTGGCTCGTGGGCTGCGACGGCGGCCGCAGCGCGGTCCGCAAGCTCGCGGGTTTCGAATTTCCCGGTACGGACCCGGAGATCACCTGTCACCAGGCGGTCGTGGAGATGACCGGCGCCGAGGACCTGGAGGTCGGCTGGACCGCCACGGACACCGGGGTGTACGCCCACGGGCCGATGCCGGGCCGCGTCGTCACCGTGGAGTTCGACGGCCCGCCGGCCGACCGGGACGCGCCGGTCACCACCGAGGACCTCCAGGCACGGCTGCGCCGCGTATCCGGCGTGGACGTCACGATCACCGAGGTGCGGACCGCGACCCGCTTCACCGACCACGCCCGCCAGGTCACCGAGTACCGCAAGGGCCGGGTGCTGCTGGCGGGCGACGCGGCGCACGTCCACTCCGCGTTCGGGAGCCAGGGGCTGAGCCTGGGTATCGGGGACGCGATGAACCTCGGCTGGAAGCTCGCCGCGGTGATCGGCGGCCGGGCGCCGGAAGAGTTGCTGGACACGTACACCACCGAGCGGCACCCCGTCGGTGCGTGGGTCCTGGACTGGACCCGGTCGCAGATCGCGGCCATGCGCCCGGACCCGCAGTCCCGGGCCCTGCGCGAGATCGTCAGCGACCTGGCGGGGACGGTCGTGGGCACCACGTACCTCACCGCGCGGCTCAACGGTGGCGGGGTGCGGTACGAGCTGCCGGGTGAGCACCCGCTGACCGGCCGCAGCACCCCGGACCTCGAACTCACCGACGGCAGCCGCCTCGCGGACCACCTCCACGGCGGCCGGGCGCTCCTGCTCGACCTCACCGACGGCCCGGAGCTCCGGGCCCTCGCTGCGGGGTATGCCGGCCGCGTCGACACCCTGACGGCCGGCTGCCCGTCCCGCCCGGAACTGGCGGCGGTCCTCGTCCGTCCGGACGGCTTCACGGCCTGGGCGGCCGACGCGGGGACGCAGGCGCCGGCGTCGACGGCCGGGCTGGCGGAGGCGCTGGAGGAGTGGTTCGGAGTGCCAGAGGGTGCGGTGACGCCGGGCTGATCCGCCGCTCTGCTGACCGACTCGAACCACGAGCCGATGATGGGCACGCGTGGATGAGCCCGGCCAGGTCCGGTGGTTCCGATCATCCCTGCGACGGAATCACGGGGTTTGGCAGACGGGTGAGTTCACTGGAGACCGCCACGATCGGGGGACAACTCGCCGACGCCACGCGGGCTCATCGGCCTTGGGGCGCCACCGGTACAGCGGTTAACGCTAAGCCGGTGATCAAGGACTTGATGCCGGTCGCGGACGGGTCTACCGCAGCTCGGCGTTCGGGTGGGGCTGGGACTGGAGCCGTTCGCGCAGCTCGATCTCCTCGGTGGTGAGCGGCTCTCCGGGTCGGCGGATGCGTACGGGCTTGGGCCGCATCGGCAGGCCGTCGTCAACCGCGGCGGCTTCGGCTTCCGCGAGCGCCCGGTAGAGCGAGGCGACCGAGGGGGACTTGCCCGCGTTCTTCCCGACCTTGATGGTGAGCTTCTTCGCGATCTCGGGGACGGGGACGCCTTTGTCCTTCAGTGCGACGGCGAAGGTGAGCATGTCGTCGTCGATGACCTTCGGGCGGCCGCCGTGGTTGCCCTTGGACGCGGCGATGACCTGGCCTTCGAGGGTCTTCTCCCGGATGTAGTTGCGTTCGATCTGCCCGGCGACGGCGAGCACGGCGAAGAACATGGCGCCCATGCCGTTGGGATCGTAGACCCCGGTGAGCGGTCCGGTGAGGAGTTCGAGCTGGATGCCGCCAGCCTGGAGCTCGGCGGACAGCGTCATCAGTTCGGCCGCGTTCCTGGCCAGACGCTTGAGCTCGTGCACCGTGAGGATGACGGGCGTCTCAGGGGCGGCCTCCTTGAACTGGTGGGCCAGGGCGAGCGCCTTCTCCAGTTCGGGCCGGACCTTGACGCGGGTGCTGATCTGCTCCTTGAAGACCTTGTGGCACTCCGCGCGGTGGAGGGCTTCGAGCTGGCTCGCCAGCTCCTGCCGCGCGGTCGACGTCCTGGCATACCCGATGCGGACCGGACGCTCGGTGCGGGGCGCGGGCACCACGGCGAGGGCCGGGCCCTGCTTCCACGCGCGGCCTGGGTGCCGGTCGGTGGGGACGAGAACTTCCAGTTCCTCGCGCAGCGCAGGAACGAGGACGAAGCGCGGGGTGTGGTACTTCGCGGCGGTCTTCCCGCCCCGGGTGCGGCAGGCGCTGCCAGCGGGCGCGTCACAGTTCGGACAGTCGTGACGTTCTACCGCCAATGCGGCCCGATCGGGCGTGAGATCCATGCGGGAAGTCTCTCAGAAGGGTCTCGCACAACGTGCGGGTTTCGAGAGGACTTCTGCGAACGGCGACCTGCGGAAACGTGATCGTTCCTAGGGCTCTCGCAGAACTCTCACAGATGACCATTTGTGAGAGCTCTGGGATGCTGCTGGGCCGGGTGCCTGGGGTGCGGGCGGCCGCCACACAGTGTGTGGGTGCGGCGGCCGTGGGTGGGATTGGCTCGGCGGTTCGAGTCAGTCGGCCCCGACCAGGGTGTGCAGCTCGGCGGTGTCGATGATGTGGGCCCGCGAGGGGAAGACGCGATGCAGCAGGATGTTGTGGACTTCGGTGTCAGGGTCGGCGACGCCGTCGGACAGGACGTAGAGCCGGTAGTCGCGGTCGGCCGCGTCGATGACGGTAGACAGGACGACGCCGCTGGTACTGAAGCCGGAGACGACCAGAGTGGTGATCTCACGCTCGCGTAGCTGCTCGTCGAGGTCGGTGGTGGACATGCCGCCGTAGCGGATCTTGCGCACCACGATGTCGCCGTCCTGGGGCGCCAGGCGCTCGTGGACGGCGGTGGATGGGTCCTCGTGGTGCATGAGGCGGTGCTGGGCCAGCGGGGCAAAGGACTTGTTGGTGGCCGGGACCGCGTCCCAGTCGGCCTCGGTGAAGCCGATGCGGACGTAGGCGATGGTGCCGCCCGTGGCGCGGATGTCGGCGATGGCATCTTCCATGCGTGACAGCAGGGCTTCGCGGTCCCAGCCCTCGGGCAGATGGGCCAGGACCGCGGGCTGGTAGTCCATGACGAGAAGGGCGGTGCGTGCGGGGTCGAGCGCGGGGGCGGTGCTCACGCGAGTGTTCTCCTTGCTGGTGGTGCTGACCGGCGCTCATGCCGGCCAGTGGGTTTCAGCCGGAAGGTCGAGCAGGGGCAATGCCGGCAGGGCGGCTGCGACTGCGATCCGGACGTCCGGCAGCGCGGGCAGCGCACCACCGAGTTGCTCGTGGGAACGCAGTGATTGAACGGGACGCGCATCGGTGGACCGGCCACAGCCTGCTTTCGAGCGGGTGGCGAGTTGCGGTGTGTCACGTCGTGCTCCGGATCAGATCTCCCTCGTGATGCGGCGCGTGGCCCTGCCGGGGAAGCAGGAAAGGGGTGAGCAGCATGAGAAGACCGGCGATGGCGATCGCGGTGCGGGGGCCGGTGATGCCGGCCAGCAGGCCCCACAACCCGGTCATGGCCGCGACAGTCAGCTTGCTGGTGACCGACCACGCTGACAGGGTCCGGGCGATCCGGTCCGTCTCCATGTGATCGAACCGGTAGGTGGCGAACACCGGGTTGAACACGCCCATGCAGGTGATCAGTCCGAACTCGACCGCGATGACGAGCACGAGCCCGGCCGCTCCAGGGCAGATGAAGGCCAGCCCGAGCGACCAGCACGCGCGCAGCGTCCCGACTGTGAGCATGACCTTGTGCCGTCCGAACCGTGAGACGAATCGGTGGGCCAGCCGTGAGCCGATGATGCCGCCGATGCAGGGCAGGCCGAACGCCAGGCCGTACTGCCAGGGGGCGAACCCGAGGTCGCCGAGCATGAGGACGGCGAGCAGCGGCGAGGTTGCCAGGATCAGGCCGTTGACCAGAACCGTGTTGAAGAACAGAGGGCGCAGGGCCGGGTGGGCCAGGATGTACCGCCACCCTTCGAGCAGGTCGCCGGGCCGGAGCCGCGTCCCGTGCGCACCGGTGCGCACGGGACGCGGCTCACTGCCGCCGATCGCACGGATCCCTGCGGCTGAGATTAGATAGCTGACCGCATTGGCCACCACGGTCATCGCCGGGCCGAACAGCCCGATCGCGGCCGTGCCGACCGGCGGTCCGAGCACGGTGGCGGTCCAGGTCGTGGACTCGAATCGCCCGTTAGCGACGAGCAGGTCCTCCGACCGCACGAGCGCCTTCAGATACGCACCACTGGCCGCGTTGAAGGCGATGTCGGCCGCACCGACGACGACGGACACGACCAGGAGCTGGACGACACTGAGCAGACCGAGTGCGTACGCGGCGGGGACACTCATCAGTGCCACGAACCGGGTCAGATCCATCGCGACCATCACCGGCCGCTTGCGACGAAACTCCACCCACGGCCCGAGCGGCACCGCGACCACCGCCCCCACCGCCAGCCCCGCGGCTGCCAGCACCGACACTTCGGTCGGCCCGGCGTGCAGCACAAGGATCGCGATCAGGGAGAACGCGTCGAAGGCGAGCCACGTGCCGAACGTGCTGACCCCATACGCCGCCCACAGCCACGCGAACTGCCGGCCCAACCGTCGCCTGCCCATCATGCTCAGCGCACCCCTTGACGTCCCACTCGAACAAACCGACGTTGACCAGTGAGATCAAAACCAGCAGCGCAGCAGCAGGTCAAACAACCAATCTGCCAGCGACTCACAACCAAACGTTGTGCACTAAGGTGGATCGGCATGGACCTCGACACCGTCCGGACCTTCGTCGCCGCCGCCGACGCGGGGCAGTTCCAGGAGGCCGCCGCCGAGCTGGCGGTCACCCAGCAGGCGGTCTCCAAGCGCATCGCCGCGCTGGAGCGCAACCTCGGCGTGCGGCTGTTCACCCGCACCGCGCGCGGCGCCGAGCTCACCATCGACGGGCAGGCGTTCCTGCCCCACGCGCGCGAGCTGCTACGCGTCGCCGAGCGCGCGATCACGTCCGTGCGCACCGGCCGCCGCCCGCTGCGCGTCGACGTGATCAACTCGCGCGGTGCGGCGTCGGGCCTGATGCGCGGATTCCACCGAGGTCACGCCGAGATCGACCTCGACGTGCTGATGCTGTTCGACATCGAGACGGCCATCGCCGCCATTCGGTCCGGTGCGATCGACGCGTCCTTCCGCGCCGTCGCCGCGCCCGGCCGACCTCTTCCCGAGGACATCGAGTCCGTCCGGGCACTCGACGAGCCGCTCCAGCTCCTCACCGGCCCCGCCCACGCGCTGGCGGGCGCCCGGTCGGTGACCGTCGCCCAGCTCGCCGGGCACCGGATCTGGATGCCCGGCATCGTCCCCGGTACCGAGTGGGCCGCCTACTACGACGACCTCGTCGCCGAGTTCGGCCTCACCATCGAGGCGACCGGCCCCAACTTCGGCTCCGACGCGCTCCTCGACACCGTCGCCGACACCCCGGCCCTGGCCACCTTCATGGGCGAGCACACACGCCTCGTCTGGCCCGCCGACCACGGCCTGCGCCGCATCCCGGTGACCGACCCGACGCCCGTCTATCCGCACTCACTGATCTGGCGCCGCGACAACCCACACCCCGCACTGACCACACTCCGCAACTACCTCGGCTCCACACAGCCCGACCGCCCTGACAGCGGGACTTGGACACCCACATGGACACAGCGGTAGGCAGCACCGCGTCAACCATCGGCAACGACCTCGTGAGCCGCAACAGCTATTCCGTCCCCTCGTCGTCATCGTCGAGTTCGACCGCGTCCGGGTCGCGCAACGGACGCAGGCCGCCGCTGGCCGGGATGGAGGCGGTGAAGCTATAGCGGCCCAGGACGTTGAGATTCTTGTGCTTGAGCGGGGACAGCCGCGCGATGTCCTCGTCACGGATCTCATGTCCCTCGGCGCGGAGCTGGGCGACAGCGGCGTCTATGAACCGCGTCGTCCAGAGCACAATGGCGTTGAGGACCAGGCCGAGCGCGCCGAGCTGGTCCTCCATCCCGTCCCGGTACGCCTGGTGGATAGTGCCGCGCTTGCCGTGGCACACGTCCCGGGCCAGCTTGTGGCGGGACTCCTGCACGGTGAGCTGGTGGTTCATCTGCCGGCGGTAGGTGTCGTCAACCGGGTCCACCATGCGCATCAGGTGTTCGGTCTTGCCGATCCGCCCGTACTCGGCAAACGCCTGCCCCAGCGGGGTGGGGTGGCCCTCGCGGCCGAACATCCGCAGCAGGTGGTAGGCGCGAACCTGGTTGGTGACCAGGGAACCCGCGACGCGCAGCATGTCCGGCCACCACGTCTCGATCTTCTTCAGGTTCACCCGGTTCCGCGCGAGCGGCTCCAGCACCCCGTACGTCCCCGTCTCCACCCCGGGCATGGTCGCCCGCCAGAACCTCTGGTCGTCCAGGTCCTTGAAGCGGGGGCTGAAGTTGTAGCCCAGGATCTTGAAGATCCCGAACACGACGTCGGAGTACGAGCGTTGTCGGTGGCCACCATCTCCGGCTTCACCCCGCCGTCCAGGTTCAGCAGCGCGTCCAGGATGTGCAGGGAGTCGCGCGGCGTGCCGGGGACGACCATCTGTCCGATCCCGGCAACCTGGTCGTTGACGGCGTTGAGCCAGGTGATGCCGCGCTTGAACCCAAAGTACTTCGGAGACGGCGCGGAGCTGATGGTCCGTACTGGGACCACGAACCGCAACCCATCGACCGAGGCCAGCAGGCCGTCGCCCCAGAACTGCACGATCGGCACCTCGGACTGGGCCCGGATCAGCATCGCGTTCGCCGCGGCGATCGTGTCCGCGCGCAGGTAGAACTGGTCGACGTGGACCAGGCGGGAGCGGGTGAGGGCCTCGTGCCCGGGGTTGGTGACCGGCGTCATGCCGATGTTGCACGCCTCCGAGACGAGCAGCGCGACTACCGACGTGGTGAGGTCCTTCATCCGGGTGGTGCCGTCGCCCAGGTGCACGAAGGCGTCGAGGAACCCGGTCCAGGAGTGGACCTCGAAGAGCAGGTCCGGCAGGTCGATCTTCGGGAGCATCTTCTCGACCCGCTTGCGCAGCCACGCCAGCGACTTCGGCTCACCGAGCGCGCCGAGCTTCTCCACGTTCAGCTTCACCCGGCCGTTCGGCAGGACATCGAGCGACACCTTCGCATCCGCCCCCGCGCTCTCCAGACGCTCCGCCATCTGCTTCCAGCCCGCGTCCAGGGCCCGCGCCAGCTCCGCCAAGTGGTCCTGGACGGGCATGTCCAGGCTCAGGCCGGCCAGCAGGTCCTCGCGCACCGCCTCCCACGCGGGCCCGCCCAGAAGCCGGGCCCGGGGGTCGGACCAGCGGTGCGAGGAGGAGGCGAACACGTCCCGCCGCTGAAGGGCGCGGTGCAGCTGCTCCAGCACGCACACCACGTACGCGTCCCGGTCCACCGCGCCGGTCGGCAGGTCGGCGTTCGCGTACACCGCCTTGCGCCACGCGGCCGGCACCAGCTTGTCGTCGATCTCGCGCGGCAGCAGCGGCTTGTCCTTCACCCGCCGCCTCGCCAGCGCGGGCAGCCGCCGCACCCCGGCCAGCACGCGGTCGCCGCCTCCAGCGCCTTCGACTCGCCCAGCAGCGCCAGGAACGGGCGCACCGTGTTGTACCGGGTGGTCAGGGCCGCCCGCATCGCGACGTCGGCGGAGCCCTCGTCCTCGGGCACCAGCGAGACCACCAGCGCGGCCGCGCTCATCACCGCCTCCCGGGGCGCGACCTCCTCGACCGCCGCCCATAGCGCCGCCGTGTCCAGGTCGGCGCCGTGGGTCTCGACCAGCTCCAGCTCCTCGAACAGGACCTTCGCCGCCCGCGCGAGCGTCCGTGACGCCTTCTCCAGCTGCGGCAGCGTCGACAGGCGTTCCTTCTCGGTGGCCCGCTTCGCCGTACTGATCAGCCGGGTCGCCATGAGGACCTGGAAGAGGTCCAGGGCCTCGTCGATAGCCTTCGCCTCCAGGTGCCGCATCACCGCGGTGAGCATCGCGGTGCGCTTGGGCTCCTCGGCCCGCTCCAGGCTCGCCGCCTTCGAGCCCAGCCCGTACCGGGCCAGCGCCGCCAGCCGGTTCGGCGGAACCTGCGACAGCCGCACCCGGCCCAGCTGGAACGCGCCGATCTCATCGACCCGCTCCAACGACCGGGCGAAGGCCGTGCCCGTCGTGCGCGTCGGCGGCCGGCGCAGCCGCTCCAGCTCCGAGTACCGGGCGCCCTCCGGCGTAACCAGCGTGGCCACCAGGTCCGCAGGCAGCGCCGCGTCCGCGCGGTGAGCGGCACGAGCAACCGTGGCGTGCAGCCGCTTCTCCGCGACCGTACGAACCTCGGACACCTTCCGGGCCAGCACCGATACCCCGGGCAGCAGCACCCGGTGCCGGCGCAGTCAGCCCACCGCCTGATTGAACAACGCCACCGGCCCCTTGGCGTGCGTCCACGCCCGACCGTGCAGGAACGTACGGACGTCCCGGATCTCCCACGCGTGCTCGTACGCCGTCGGCTTGCGCTCGGTGTACTGCTTCACGCACGAGACGTCCTCGATGCCGAGCTGCTCCCCGAGGTACTCCGCCACCGCCCACGGAACTTCCAGTGGGTCGTCCGGGAGGAACCGGCCGATGTAGCGCACGGTGCACATCTGAAGGGCGAACCCGAGCCGCCTGTGATCACCGCGCCGCTTCGCGATCAGCTTGCGGTCCTCGTCGTCGAGGAAGAAGATCCGCATCCTCCCCCTCCTCTTCATCCTGCCCTGGGAATCTGCGCGGTCGTCTCAGGACGCATCGCCCTGCGCCGCATGCGCGGTGACGAAGAAGCCAGCCGCATCCGGGTGCGAGCCGGGATCGCCCTCGGTACGGCGGCCATCGTGACCGTGTGGGCCGGCTTCGTCCGGCCCGGTGAGACGAAGAGTCAGAAGGCCGAGCACGTCTACCTCGCCCACCAGAAGGCCGGCGTGGAGCTGAAGAAGCCCGACCTCGCCCGGTGGGCGGGCTACAAGCAGGAGGGTTTCGGCCGCACGCAGTACGCGAAGTTGGATAAGCTCCACGGCCCGATCGTCGTCTGCGAGGAGGGCGACCAGCTCAATCTCGACCGGCAGCAGCAGGACACCAGCCTGTCGGCTTGACCGTCGGGCGCCCGGCCGGACACCAGCTCCACCACCGCTGGGCGCCGCACCCTTTCCCCGCGAGGCCGCGCCACAGCGCGCCCGGAGAACGTGACTCCATCGAGGGGTCGCACAACAGCGTTCGGCGTCGAAGACCACGCTCGGCGGACCACATATGCCACCATGGCCGCCGTTTCGGTAACCGAGGAGACGGGACGTCGGGGCAAGGTAACCGTCCCTCCGGGCCGACGGAGCGTCGTACCGGCCGAACGGTGCTCTTCGTCCCGGTCGGCAACGACGACATCGACCGCGCCGTGGAGTTCCCGAACACCACCGTATCCTCCACGCCGGGCCGGATCGAAGGCATGGCCAGATACCGCCTCAGCAGCAGGTTGGCCGGTTTCAAAGCCATGATGTTGCCGGGGAGTTAACGCGGAGACATGATCACTGCTCGTATCGACCTGATCACTCATCCAGGAGCCGAGAAGTGATACGCAGAACCGCTCTCCGCACCCTCACCACCGTCGCCGTGACCGCGGCTCTCGCCCTTCCGCTCACCCAGGGAGCCCAAGCGGTCACCCGGGTCGGTACCGCCCCGGCGCCCGCCGCCGTCCCCGCCACGATCAACGCGGACGACGGCAACCCCTTCCGTTGGATGGAACTGGACGGCCTACGGGCCGACTTCCGGTTCATGTGTCCCGCGGGCCACTGTGTGGGCTTCTGGTCCCTGGTCCTGACGGACGACATCGCGCGGCAGAGGTTCGAGGGCGGCAAGTTCTTCGTCTACGCCCCGGCCTCGGGTGAGTTCAGCTTCTTCCTCGACACGGACATCGCCGTGCGCACGGTGGACCACCCCGACCAGGTCCGCCTGGCCGACACCGAATTCCTCCGCTCCCACCCGCGCGTCGAGGTCCGCTACGGCGACCCCGACGACCCGGGCCGGGCCCGCGTCGTCGCTTCGGCGACGACGCTGATGTAGCGCCTGGTCGCCCGACCGGCCCACGCCGGGCGGCGACCGAGTCGCGCTGCCCGCCCGGCGCCACCACGGCCGTGACCGGCGACGAGCGCGCCGCACCGCCATCTCCCCTAGGGCGTGTCCTTTCGCCTCGAGGCGGCGCCCTTGTCGTGCTCTCGCACGCTCTCGTTCACGAACATCACCAAAGGGAGTTGTTGTTTTCATGTACAAACAGAGAAGATTCCTCACCTTCGCCACCGCTGGTGCAGTCATATGCACCGCCGCATTAATACCGACGGTCAGCCAGGCCGCAGGCAGCGGCGGCACGGAAGAGAAGCCCTACGCCACAACGCACGGCCTGACTGCGGAAGACGTCAAGAACATCAACGCACTCAACGAAAGCGCCCTGGCTCTGGGGCAACCCGGCAAGCCTCCGGGGGAATCGTCCCCGAGCGCCGACCCGTCCTTCCGGCCTCCCAGCCGTGCCGACGACAGGGTGACCCCTCCGGCCGAGCCGCTGGACAGGATGCCTGACGCGTACCAGGCCTACGGAGGCAGGGCCACCACGGTCATCAACAACTACATACGCAAGTGGCAGCAGTCCTACAGCCACCTCGACGGCAAGAAGCAGCAAATGACCGAGGGCCAGCGAGAGAAGCTGTCCTACGGCTGCGTCGGCGTCACCTGGGTCAATTCGGGTCCCTACCCGATGAACAAATTGGCGTTCGCGTTCTTCGACGAGAACAAGTACAAGAACGACCTCAAGAACGTCAGCCCCCGACCCGATGAAACGCGGGCAGAGTTCGAGGGGCGCATCGCCAAGGGCAGTTTCGACGAGGGGAAGGGCTTCAAGCGGGCGCGTGATGTGGCGTCCATCATGAACAAGGCCCTGGAAAACGCCCATGACGAGGGGACGTATCTCGACAATCTCAAGGCGGGGCTCACGAACAACAATGACGCTCTGCTCCACGAGGACAGCCGCTCGAACTTCTACTCCGCACTGAGGAACACACCGTCCTTCAAAGAAAGAGACGGAGGCAACTACGACCCGTCCAAGATGAAGGCAGTGATCTACTCGAAGCACTTCTGGAGCGGGCAGGACCAGCGGGGCTCCTCCGACAGGAGGAAGTACGGCGATCCGGCAGCCTTCCGTCCCGACCAGGGCACCGGCCTGGTCGACATGTCGGGAGACAGGAGTATCCCGCGCAGTCCCGCCAGGCCCGGCGAGAGTTGGGTCAATTTCGACTACGGCTGGTTCGGGGCCCAAACGGAAGCGGATGCCGAGAAGACGGTATGGACCCACGGCGACCACTATCACGCGCCCAATAGCGACCTGGGCCCCATGCACGTCTACGAGAGCAAGTTCCGGAACTGGTCCGCCGGGTACGCCGACTTCGACCGCGGAACCTACATGATCACGTTCATACCCAAGAACTGGAACACCGCCCCCGCCAAGGTGGAGCAGGGCTGGCCGTAACGGAACCGGGCGGGAGGACCGGGTCGCCCGGCCCTCCCGCACCACGGCCACACCGCGGATTGCGCGAGCACGGCAGCGGCATGCGAACTCGGGTGAGAGCGCGTGAGGCGGACGGCTCGGCAATCTCGGTTGAGATCGACCCGGCTATCAGCGACATTACGTCGTTAGGCCGGAGCATGACGAAGGCCCGAGGCGACTTCTCCTCGGGCCTTGTCCGCTCCTCCGCCGGGACCACCGCACCGTGACTGAACTGGAGCCATCCGTGGCCAACTCTTGGCAGACCACCCCCGACGCCCGTGTCGAGGATCGAAGCGGGCAGGACCATCCGGATGCCCCCGCGGCCTTCGACGACGCGGCGACTCGCCAGGCCCGCAACTCCGCCGCGTTCTGGACCGCGACCGGAAACGCCCGCGGCCACGAGGTGATCCGCCGGCGCGGCTTCCTCGCCGTGCTCGGCGACGAGCGCGCCGGGGCACGCATCCTGCTGCAGGAACCCGACCCCGACGCGCACGAGCTCGCCGAGCTGACCGAGCTGGCCGGCCGGCCGACCGGACCGGTGGATGTCGAGGATCCGTTCAGTTCCACCGACCTGAGTCACCTGGGCATGCGCAACTGGCAGATGCCGATCATGGTGCGCCCGCCCGGCCCCGTCCCCGCCCCCGCGATGGAGGTGGTCCGCGTCCGGCGGGCGCACGAGCTGCGGGCTGCCGAGGAGATCGTGATCGAGGGCTTCGGGCTGACCAGATTCACCCCCTACCGTCCCGGCGAGATGTTCCCCACGACGCTGACCGAGCAGCCAGGCGTGGATGTCTTTCTCGCCGTCCTCGACGGCGAGCCGGCCGGAGCCGGTGTCACCGTCGTCCACGACGGGTCCGGCAGCCACTACTGGGTCGGCACGGCGGCGGCGCACCGCTCCCGCGGCGTCGGACGGGCCGTCATGCTCGGCTCTCTGGCGCCCATGTCGAACCTTACGGTGACACTCACCGCCTCACGGCTCGGACGGCCGCTGTACGAGTCGCTGGGCTTCACCGCCGTCACCTCGTCGACCTGGTGGTCCTCACAATGACCACCATCGAACGCGGTGGCGCGGTGCGGGGCTGCGGGCAGTGGCGGGGCCATGTCCGAGTGCGTGAGGACGAGTGCGGGCGCGGTGTCGTCAGCACACGTGCCAGGTGCCCGGCCGGGTGGCTTAGGTCGAGCGGCAGGTAGGCGGCTCCGGTCTTGAGGACGGCAAGGACAGCGGTCGCCAGGTTGGTCGAGCGGGGCAGTGCGATGGCCGCTGCCTTGCCTCGTCCGACGCCTGTTGGCAGCCTTATGGAGCTCCGTGTAGGTGAGCCGGTCCTTACCCGATGCGACGGCCTCCCGGTGTGGCGTGGCGACCTCCTGGGCGGCGAAGAGGCCGGGGAGGTCGTGCCCTCCGGCGCCTGGCCGACCGGGCCCATCCACTCCACCAGTACCTTGTGCCGCTCCTCGGCGGTGAGCAGGTCGATGCCGCCGATCGTCTTGATGCGGCTTTACGTGTGGTCAGCACAGTGATGCCGCAGTAAATGCGTACATCTCGCCCTGGAAGCCGGAACGGTCCGCCGCAGGTCGCGACGATCACGGCCAGGGCTCCGTCGCAGTAAATCCGGTATTTACTGCGGCAGTTGTGAATACGTCTCCACGATCACACAACTGCCCGAATGTGGTTCTGCTGTGAGGGCTTGAGGGGAGGAGACTGTCAGTGCGCGACGCTGACCAGTCCTGGCGCCAGCATGTTTGGCTGGGTCATGCCCCCAGGTCCTCCGTCACGGGCAGGCACTCGGCGAGCAGGTCGACGACGTCGCGCCAGGCTCGCTGCGCGTGCCGTGGATGGTAGCCGACACCGGGGACCACGGGGTGGTCGACCGGCGGGTGGTGGAAGGCGTGCAAGGCGCCGCCATAGACCGCGAGGCGCCAGTCGACGCCCGCGGCCTGCATCTCAGCGGTGAACGCGTTTCGTTGCGCGGGCGGCATGATCGGGTCTTCCGATCCGACCCCGGCCCACACCGGGCAGCGGATGCGCGCTGCCTCGCCCGGTCGGCCCGTGGTAGTTGCGTTGACTGTCCCGATCGCGCGCAGGTTGACGCCGTCGCGCCCGAGTTCCAGCCCGACGGCGCCCCCGGTGCCGTAGCCGATGGCGGCGATCCGGTCGGGGTCGGTCCGGGGCTCGGTGCGCAACTCGTCGAGTGCCGCGTGGCCGATGCGCCGCATCCGGTCGGGATCAGCGAGCAGTGGCATGCAACGGGCCAGCATCTCCTCGGGGTCACCCAAATAGCGCCCGCCGTGAAGGTCGAAGGCCAGCGCTACATATCCCAGCTCGGCGAGAGCATCGGCCCGGCGGCGCTCGACGTCGCTGAGCCCCATGCCCTCTGGCCCGAGCAGTACTGCGGGCCGGCGGTCGACACCGGCCGGGAGCGCGAGGTGCCCGATCATCGTCAAACCGTCGGCCGGGTACTCGACCGTACGCGTCGTAATCGTCGTCATGAGACTGGACTGTAGTGATCGTCGAGCCCGGTCCGGCCGGTGTTCTGCCGCTGGCAGAACAGCGTAGGTGTCCCTCTGAAATACGGGACGGGCCCGGCGCTCAGGGTTTCAAGATCATCCCGTTGCCTCTTTGACGCGTATCTCGGTCACACCCCTGGATGGCTTGATCAGCACTTGGCCGATGATGCGACGGGGTCTCTGCGAGCGATCCTTCTTGAGCATCCCCCCAAGCCCTGTTACCGCTCCCTCGTCCTGATCCAGGCCCGCCAGCCAGGTGACCCCGCAGACCGGGCATTCCCTAGTCTGTATCCGGGAGGAGGCATCGCGGAGTGCGCGATCGTGTTGCTGGCGTCTTCAGTCGCGCGATCGGCATACGGTTGAGCAGAAGCGCGTATTCGACTTCGGGGCTTTCAACTTGGTGCCGCAGCTGGCGCAACGGCCTTGGTCGTCTGCATCGGGGGCGAGGAGATCGTTGAGTCGGCAGGTGAGCTGGTCCAGTGGCTCCGGGGTGTGGGTGCGGGGTTCGTTTGGCATCGGGAACGGGTGGTTGGGCAGGGTGCGGTAGTAGCGTTCTTCCTCGATCCAGCGGACGAGCGGGTCCGCGACGCCGGCGCCCTCGTATCGGTAGCCGGGTGCGGCTCGTGCGCGGACTTCGCGGATAAAGCGGCTGAAGTCCTGGGGGCCGCGAGCAGGTAGGGCCGATCCAGCTGGAGAGGGCTGATCCGGGCGGCGTCGACGAACGCCAGCACGTCGATCAGCTTCTTGCTGGGGACCGGCAGCTGATCGAAATCTTCCTCCGTCAGCACGGCGCGCGCGCCGTCCCGGTCGCCCCCCCGGGCCAGGTGCTCGTAGGCCACGACCTCGCCGCACACATCACAGACCCGATCCCGGCGCACACGACCGCCGTCTCGGTCGTGAACCTCCCGCAGCTTGACGTCGTGCTCCTCGATGACGGGCACCATCTGTACCGGTACGGACACCAACCCGAACCCGATCGCCCCTGACCACATGCTGTGCGGCATGCCTCCAGCCTGCGCCAGAAGACAGCCTTCCGCTGTGGGATCTCGGATCCCGTGGCCGAATCTCAGGTGCGGTGGCCAGCCCGTGGCCGACCGGCCACGGGCGTGAGCCTGCCTGCCCGGAGCCAGGCGGAGACGGGGATAGCGGTACTGGCGGGCGAACCGTCCGTACAACGGAGCTCCCGCTAGGAACCCGGCTGTGCGACCACCCCAGTCAGCCACCAAGCGACGATGAGCCCAGCTGGCGGGCGCGGTCCGCAGCTCGTACAGGTTCATCGGGATGCCCGTGGCCACCGTGTGGCTCCAGGCGATGCGCTCGTTGTGACCGATCTCGACGACGGGAACGCCCAGCAGGGAGGCGCCCGCGACGTTCAGTTCGCCGGGAATGGTCTGCTGGGACTGCCAGAAGCGGCGCCCGCCCTGCCACGGGTAGTGCGGGTTGCCGAGCAGCAGGCCCCGGCCGTTCGCCGTGGTGGAGCCCGCGAAGGCGACGGCGTTGGAACCCAAGTCGGCGTTCTGGCGGTCGAACGCCTTGCGGGCCGCCGCCGCGGCGTCCGGTGACGTGGCCGTGCGCGCCGCCGCGCCCGGCCACCGGCCCGCGGTGATGCCGTCCGCGGCGAGGCCCTGCCCGCCCAGCACGGTGATGGCGTAGCCGCGGCGCGCCACGTCCAGGGCGGTCACCGGAGTGACCCAGTCGGCGTCGCGGCACGCCGGGTCGGTGATCTTGTTCTGCTTCAGCCAGGCGTTGTACCCGGCCGCCCAGCCGCGCATCAGCTCCTGGCCTGCCGGCTGGGACCGGTCGGGGCGGGCCGCTCCAGGAGCTTCTCCACCGTCCTGGCGTCGTTCACCCCCCGGAAGTACAGATCGCTGGAGAGGTTGGTGGCGGCTGACGACAGCGAACCGTCGGGTGCGGCATCGGCGCCGAAGCGGCGCGAGCGCTCGCCGCGCAGGGTGACGAATCCGTCGGCGATGGCGCACACCTGGTCGGCGGCCTGGGCGTATCCGCTGCCGAAGCCCAGATTCGCGTAGTCCTTGGCGACGATGTGCGGAATGCCGTATTCGGTGTACCGCAGGGCGGCGGACAGGCCGCCGCCGGAGGGCCGTTCCGTGCGGTCGGTGGCGGCGGACGCCTGGGCCGGCAGACCGGCCGCGCCGGTCAGCAGGGCGAGTGCCGCCAAGGAGGCGCCGGTCAGAGCGCGCCGTCTGGAGCGTCGAGGCAACGTGACTCCCAATGCGACTCGTGGTGAGCGGAGTTGACAGCGGTGGGAAGGACGCCAGGAGTGGGTGTTCGAGTTGACTCCGGCCGCTACCGCGTCCCGCCGCCCCGCCTCACGGCCGGCTTCCGCCCCGCAGGTCCACGATCCGCTTGAGCTTGCCCACCGAGCGTTCGAGGGTTCCGGGGTCCACGATCTCCACGGCGACCGACACCCCGACGGCGTCCTTGACCCGCCCGGCGATCTCGACGGTGGCCGCCGCTCGCTGGTGCGGTGTCGCCTCCGGGCGCGCCTCGGCCCGTACGGTGAGGTGGTCCATCCGCCCCTCGCGGGTCAGCCGCAGCTGGAAGTGCGGGGCGACGCCGGCGACGCGCAGCACGATCTCCTCGATCTGCGCCGGGAAGAGATTGACGCCCCGCAGAATGATCATGTCGTCGCAGCGGCCGGTGATCCTCTCCATCCGGCGGAAGGCGGGACGCGCGGTGCCGGGCAGCAGCCGGGTGAGGTCGCGCGTCCGGTAGCGGACGACGGGCATGGCCTCCTTGGTGAGCGAGGTGAGGACGAGCTCGCCGTGGGCGCCCTCGGGCAGCACCTCGCCCGTGACCGGGTCCACGATCTCGGGGTAGAAGTGGTCCTCCCAGATGTGCGGCCCGTCCTTGGTCTCCACGCACTCCTGCGCCACACCCGGCCCCATGACCTCGGAGAGCCCGTATATGTCGACGGCGTCCAGGGCGAAGCGCTCCTCGATCTCCCGGCGCATCGCGTCGGTCCACGGTTCGGCGCCGAAGATGCCCACGCGCAG
Source organism: Streptomyces sp. ISL-11 (assembly GCF_018614525.1). GTDB lineage: Bacteria > Actinomycetota > Actinomycetes > Streptomycetales > Streptomycetaceae > Streptomyces. The sequence continues at coordinate 32,241 of NZ_JAGGOL010000084.1, read as the reverse complement.
GGAGGTGGACCGGGGGTCGACGCCCTGGCGTTCGAACTCGTCGAGGAGGGTGAGCATGTAGGTGGGCGTGACCATGATGATCTTGGGGCGGAAGTCCTGGATCAGCCTGACCTGGCGCGCGGTCATGCCGCCGGAGGCGGGGATCACCGTGCAACCCAGCCGTTCGGCGCCGTAGTGCGCGCCCAGGCCGCCGGTGAACAGTCCGTAGCCGTAGGCCACGTGCACCTTGTGGCCCGGGCGGCCGCCGGCGGCCCTGATCGAGCGGGCCACGACGTCGGCCCAGGTGTCGAGGTCGCGCTCGGTGTAGCCGACCACGGTCGGGGTGCCGGTGGTGCCGCTGGAGGCGTGGAGGCGCCGCACCTCGTCCTGGGGGACGGCGAACATCCCGAAGGGGTAGTGGTCGCGCAGATCGGCCTTGGTGGTGAAGGGGAACCGGGCGAGGTCGGCCAGGGAGCGGCAGTCCTCGGGGCGCGTCCCGGCGGCGTCGAAGGACCGCCGGTAGAAGTCCACGTGTGCGTAGGCGTGCGCCAGCGTGGCCCGCAGACGGTCCAGCTGGAGCGCGGCGAGCTCCGCACCCGACATCCGCTCCGCCGCGTCCAGGAACATCCCGGGTCCCGCCATCGCCGCTCACCGCCCCGTCGACCGACCGATCATTCGGTAGTTGCTCGACGGTCACGTAATCAGCAGTCGGAACCGGGAGTCAAGACCTCCGCCTCACCTCCGCCGGCCACCGCCCGCGCCCAGCGGTAGTCCGCCTTGCCGCTGGGCGAACGCCGCACGCACGTCGTGAGGACGACGCTGCGCGGCACCTTGTAACCGGCCAGCCGGGTGCGGCAATGGGCCCGCACCTCGTCGAGCGTCAGCGCCGCCGCGCCCTCCCGCACCTGCACGACGGCCGCGACCCGCTGCCCCCACCGGGCGTCCGGGACGCCCGTGACCAGCGCGTCGTAGACATCGGGGTGGGCCTTCAGCACCTGCTCGACCTCCTCCGGATACACTTTCTCGCCACCGGTGTTGATGCACTGCGAGCCCCGCCCGAGGACCGTGATCACCCCGTCCGCGTCGGCCGTCGCCATGTCTCCGAGCAGCACCCACCGCTCGCCGCCCGCCCGGAAGAACGTCTCCGCCGTCTTCACCGGGTCGTTGTAGTAGCCCAGCGGGACGTGCCCGCGCTGCGCGACGCGTCCGGTGCCGCCGGGCGGCACGGGCCTGCGCGTCACCGGGTCGACCACGGCCGTACGCTCGTTGACCCGCAGCCGGAAGCCCCGGCCGCGGTCGTCCGTGGCGGTGCCGTTGAAGCCGGACTCCGAGGAACCGAAGTTGTTCAGCAGCGCCACCCGCGGCAGGAGCGCCGCGAACTGCTCCCGCACGGTGTCCGACAGGATGGCCCCCGAGCTGCTGACGCTCAGCAGCGACGAGCAGTCGGCGCCCCGCAGCGGCCCGGCCAGCGCGTCCACCAGTGGCCGCAGCATGGCGTCCCCGACCAGCGAGACGCTGGTGACCCGCTCCCGGGCGACCGTGCGCACCACGTCCTCGGGCGTGAACCCGCGGTGCAGCACGACCTTCTGGCCGAAGTCGAAGGCGATGAAGGCGGTGAGCGTGGAGGTGCCGTGCATCAGCGGCGCCGTGGGGAAGAACACCAGTCCCTCGCCGCCCGCCGCGACCCGCTCCGCCAGCTCCTCCGGCCGCCCGACCGGCTTCCCGGTGGGCGCCCCGCCGCCGAGTCCCGAGAAGAACAGGTCCTCCTGCCGCCACACCACACCCTTGGGCATGCCGGTGGTGCCCCCGGTGTAGATGATGATCCGGTCGTCGCCGGACCGGGGCCCGAAGTCGCGCCAGGGCGCGCCGGACGCCTCGGCCTCCGCGAAGGGTACGGGCGCGATGCCGGGCTCGGGCTCGCCCTCGGTGGCGGCACCGACGCGGATCAGGTGGCGCAGCGTGCGCCCGGCCGCGGGCAGGGCCGCGGCCACCCTCCCGGTGAACCCGCCGTCGAAGACCAGGCACACCAGGTCGGCGTCCCGGTAGAGGTAGGCGAGCTCGCCCTCCACATAGCGATAGTTGACGTTGACCGGCACGGCCCGGATCTTCAGGCAGGCCCAGAGCGTCTGGAGGTACTCGACCCCGTTGTACAGGTGCAGCCCGACGTGCTCACCGGGCCGGACGCCGGCCGTGCGGAGGTGGTGGGCCAGCCGGTTGGCCGCCGCGTCGAGCTCCGCGTACGTCAGCCGCCGCTCGGCCCCGGTGCCGGGCAGGTCGCGGTGGACGAGTGCCTCGCGCCCGGGCACGGTGTCGGCGATCGACTCGAAGAGGTCGGCAAGGTTGACGTCCACGTGTCCTCCTGCGCGGGGAACCGGGGGGCTCGGCGGTCATTAGAGCGCCGGGGACGGTGGGGGGGAAGGGAGTCCGCCAAGAAATCTGACGGCAAGTCAGAAAACCTCTTGAAGTGCGCGCACCCCTCCGCCACCCTGTTCTCTCGTCGCCGGACCGGCGGACGGAGGGAGACCCCATGAGCGGGACCGAACACCTCACCATCGAACGCGCCGGCGCCACCCTCGTCCTCACCCTCGACCGGCCCGAGGCGAGGAACGCCCTCTCCCCGGCCATGCTGGTCGGCCTCCACGACGGCTGGGCCGAGGCCGACGCGGACGACACCGTCCGCTCCATCGTGCTCACCGGCGCGGGCGGCGCCTTCTGCTCCGGCATGGACCTCAAGACGCTCGCCGGCCGCGGCACGGCCGGCGACCCCTGCCGCGAGCGGCTCACGGCCGACCCCGACCTCCACTGGAAGGCCATGCTCCGCCACCACCGGCCACGCAAACCCGTCATCGCCGCCGTCGAGGGCCCCTGCGTCGCCGGCGGCACCGAGATCCTCCAGGGCACCGACCTGCGCATCGCCGGCGAAAGCGCCACCTTCGGCCTCTTCGAGGTGCGCCGCGGCCTCTTCCCCGTCGGCGGCTCCACCGTCCGCCTCGCCCGCCAGATCCCCCGCACCCACGCCCTGGAGATGCTGCTCACCGGCCGCCCGTACACCGCACGCGAAGCCGAGCGCATCGGCCTCATCGGCCATGTCGTACCCGACGGCACCGCCCTGGAACGGGCCCTGGAGACCGCCGAGCTCATCAACGCCAACGGCCCCCTCGCCGTCGAGGCCGTCAAGGCGTGCGCCTACGACACCGCCGGCCTGAGCGAGGCCGACGGCCTCGCGCTCGAACTCGAACGCGGCATGCGCGTCTTCGACACCGCCGACGCCAAGGAAGGCACCCGCGCCTTCGCGGAGAAGCGGCCGCCCGTCTTCCGGCGCGCCTGACACGAGGGAGAACCATCGGCCATGCCGGACATCCGCACCGCACCCATGGTGGTCGAATTCCCCTTCACCCGCTCCCTCGGCCCCGTGCAGAGCGCCTTCCTCACCGGCCTGCGCGAGCGGGTCGTCCTCGGCGTCCGCACCGGCGACGGCCGCGTGCTCGTACCACCCGTGGAGTACGACCCCGCCACCGCCGAGGACATCCACGAGCTCGTCGAGGTCGCCGCCACCGGCACGGTCACCACCTGGGCCTGGAACCCCACCCCCTGCCGCGGCCAGCCCCTGAGCACCCCCTTCGCCTGGGTCCTGGTCCGCCTCGACGGTGCCGACACCGCCCTCCTCCACGCCCTCGACGCCCCCGGCGCCGACGCCGTACGCACCGGCATGCGAGTACGGATCCGCTGGGCCCCCGAACGCACCGGCGCGATCACCGACATCGCCTGCTTCGAGCCCCACGACAGCCCGGCCACCGGCCGGACCGCCACTCCGCACGACGGCGCCTTCCCCGACCCCGTCACCCGCATCACCACCCCCGCCCGCCTGGACTACACCTACACACCCGGCCGTGCCCAGAGCCGGCACCTCGACGCCCTCGCCGGCCGCCGCATCGTCGGCGAGCGCTGCCCGGACTGCCGCAAGGTCTACGTACCGCCCCGCGGCGCCTGCCCCACCTGCGGGGTCGCCACCGGCGAACAGGTCGACGTCGGCCCGCGCGGCACCGTCACCACCTACTGCGTCGTCAACATCAAGGCGAAGAGCGCCACCATCGACGTCCCTTACGTCTACGCCCACATCGCCCTCGACGGCGCCGGCCTCGCCCTCCACGGCCGCATCGCCGGCCTTCCCTACGACCAGGTCCGCATGGGCCTGCGCGTCGAACCCGTCTGGACCGAGGGCGCCCGCCACCCCGACCACTACCGGCCCACCGGCGAGCCCGACGCCGACTACGACACGTACAAGGAGCTGCTGTGACGCGGTATCCCAGGGACGTGGCGATCGTCGCCTTCGCCCGGAGCGGGCACCGCCGCACCGCGGGGACGTCCGAGACCGAGATGCTGCTGCCCGTCCTGACCGAGGTCCTCCGGCAGGCCGGACTGCGGCCCGGGCAGGCGGACTTCACCTGCTCCGGATCGAGCGACTACCTCGCCGGCCGGCCCTTCTCCTTCACCATGACGCTCGACGCCGTCGGGGCCTGGCCGCCCATCACCGAGTCCCACGTGGAGATGGACGGCGCCTGGGCGCTGTACGAGGCGTGGGTGAAGATCCTCACCGGTGAGGCGGACACCGCCCTCGTCCACGCCTACGGCACTCCCTCGGCCGGCGACCTCCGCGACGTCCTCACCCGCCAGCTCGACCCCTACTACACCGCCCCCCTGTGGCCCGACCCCGCTTCCCTGGCCGGACTCCAGGCCCGGGCGCTCCTCGACGCGGGCGGGACCGACGAGGCCGCCCTCGCCGCCGACCACCCCGACCCGTACGCGCGACCGCACGGCCCGGTGCCGGACGGCGATGGCCCGCCCACCGGCGACGGCGCCGCGGCCGTCGTCATCGCCGCCGGGGACACCGCCCGCCGCATGTGCGCCCGGCCCGCCTGGATCCGCGGCATCGACCACCGCATCGAGGCGCACGCACTGGGCGTACGCGACCTGACCGACTCACCGTCCACCCGGCTGGCCGCCGAGCGCGCCGGAGCCTTCGACGCGGCCGCCGACGCGGCCGAACTCCACGCCCCGTTCCCCTCGCAGGAGGTGATCCTGCGCAGGGCGCTCCGACTGCACGACGACGTGCTCGTCACCCCCTCGGCCGGCGCACCGGCCGGGAACCCGCTCATGGCAGCGGGCCTGATCCGCCTCGGCGAGGCGGCCGCCCGCATCCACCGGGGCGAGGCCGACAGGGTCCTGGCCCACGCGACGTCGGGGCCGTGCCTCCAACAGAACCTCGTCGCGGTACTCGAAGGCGAGCGGTCGAGCGTCCGGGCCCGCACCGGACCGGACAGCCGGAACCCCCAGGAGGAGACCCGGTGAGCAAGGAGCCCGTGGCCGTCGTCGGCATCGGCCAGACCCGGCACGCCGCCGCCCGGCGGGACGTCTCGATCGCCGGACTCGTCCGCGAGGCCGCCCGGCGCGCGCTCGCCGACGCGGAGCTGACCTGGGCCGACGTCGACGCCATCGTCATCGGCAAGGCCCCCGACTTCTTCGAGGGCGTGATGATGCCCGAGCTCTACCTCGCCGACGCCCTCGGCGCGGTCGGCAAACCGATCCTGCGCGTGCACACCGCCGGCTCCGTCGGCGGCTCGACCGCCCTCGTGGCCGCGGACCTCGTCGCCGCCCGCGTCCGGCGCACGGTCCTGGCCCTGGCCTTCGAGAAGCAGTCCGAGTCCAACGCCATGTGGGCCCTGTCCCTGCCCGTCCCCTTCCAGCAGCCCCTCCTCGCCGGCGCCGGCGGCTTCTTCGCCCCGCACGTACGGGCCTACATGCGCCGTACCGGCGCACCCGACGGCATCGGCGCCCTCGTCGCCTACAAGGACCGCCGCAACGCCCTCAAGAACCCCTGGGCACACCTCCACGAGCCGGACATCACCCTGGAGAAGGTGCGCTCCTCACCCATGCTGTGGGACCCGATCCGCTACTCCGAGACCTGCCCCTCCTCCGACGGCGCCTGCGCCCTGGTCCTCACCGACCGTACGGGCGCCGCCCGTTCGCCGCACCCGCCCGCCTGGGTGCACGGCGGGGCCATGCGCAGCGAACCGACGCTCTTCGCCGGCAAGGACTTCGTCTCGCCGCGCGCCGGCCGGGACTGCGCGGCCGACGTCTACCGCCAGGCCGGGATCACCGATCCACGCCGGGAGATCGACGCCGTCGAGCTGTACGTGCCGTTCAGCTGGTACGAGCCGATGTGGCTGGAGAACCTCGGCTTCGCGGCCGAGGGGGAGGGCTGGAAGCTCACCGAGTCGGGGGCCACCGCACTGGACGGCGACCTGCCCGTGAACCCCTCCGGCGGGGTCCTCTCCACCAACCCCATCGGCGCCTCCGGCCTGATCCGCTTCGCCGAGGCGGCACTGCAGGTGCGCGGCCGGGCGGGCGAGCACCAGATCGAGGGCGCTGCCAAGGCCCTCGGCCACGCCTACGGAGGAGGGGCGCAGTTCTTCTCCATGTGGCTGGTGGGAAGCGAACCACCCGTCTCCTGACGGCCGATGACGCGGCCTGTCCGGCGCCCGCCGCGGTCGCTAGGGTGGTGCCGGGACGACGAGCCGGGAGGAGCTAAGACGTGGCGGAGAGCACGACTGAACGACTGGTGGGCGATGCGACGCCCGACCTCGACCTCGCGAACGCCGCCTGGCAGTCCGGCACCCAGGGGATCGGCGACGTCCAGATCGCCTTCGTCGAGGGCTTCATCGCCATGCGCCACGGCCGCCGCCCGGACCGGCCGGCCCTGGTCTTCACCCCCGCGGAGTGGCGCGCTTTCGTACTCGGCGCCCGCGAGGGCGAGTTCGACCTGACGTAACGGCCGGACGATCCAGCCCGTCCGGGGGCACCTCCCAGCGGTAGCCGGGGGAGTTCGAGGACCGGGGCCCGGGCGGAGTCCCGGAATGACGTCAGACCGCGGCCACGCCCTCGGTCAAGAGCTCCGCGTGATAGCGACGCGCAACCCCGGGGTGCGCCCGCAGCCACCCCTTGATCTCATTGCGCCCGTACTCCGCGAACAGCGGATTCGCGGAGTCCTGGGTGACGCCCGGGGCCCGGTCGGCGTGGGCGAAGGGCACGGGCTCGATGCGGGCGTCCAGCCGCGGGTTGTAGAAGAACGGCACGGAGTAGCGCTCCCGGTTGCCGGGCGGGCTGACCACCCGGTGGTTGGTCGCCTTGAGGTAGCCGTTGGTGGCCACCTCCAGCAGCTCGCCGAGGTTGACCACGAACGCGCCGGGCACCGGCGGCACATCCATGAACGCGCCGTCGGGGCCCTCCACCTGGAGCCCGCCGACCTCGTCCTGGAGCAGCAGCGTCAGGAACCCGTAGTCCTTGTGGGCTCCCACGCCCTGCGCGGCGCCGTCCGGCGCGCTACCGGGGTAGCGGACGAGCTTGAGGTGCAGGTGGGGGCGGTCGGCGAAGGCGTCGTCGTAGAAGCCGGCCGGAGCGCCGATGGCCGCCAGCAGTTCGTGCAACAGCCGCTGGGCGACCGAGCTGAGCCTGTCGATCCAGTGCAGGGCGGCGGTCCGGAGCTCGGGGAGGGCGGCCGGCCACTGGTTGGGGCCCTCCAGCCACCAGTAACCGGGCTCGTCCGCGCCGGGTGCGCGCGGGGCGCGCTCGGCGCCGATGTCGATCTGGTCGCGCCAGTCGCGGTTGCCACCGGTCCGCTCGTCACCGATGCGGGTGTAGCCGCGGAAATGCGGCGAGTTGAGGTTGCTGATGGACAGCCGCTCCGCCTCCGGCAGGGCGAAGAACGCCCGGAGGGTGCGCATCAGATCGGCGGTCTCGGCCTCGGTGACGCCGTGGCCGGTCAGGTGGAAGAACCCGACGTCGCGCGCGGCGGAGTGCAGCTCCTCGTGGAAGCGGGCACGGGCGGTGGGGTCACCGGCGGCGGCGGAGAGGTCGAGGACGGGAAGCTTGTTGCTCATGAGATGTCCACAGCGTGAGGGCCCGGAATTCCGTACGGCGGTGCGCCGGACGGCCCGCACCGCTCAGCAGGGTGTGCGGCAGGACGGGGACCGGGAAGCGGCAGGAAAGACAGAAAGAAACGGAAAAAAATCCGAAACAAACGCGCGAACCACTGCCGGACAGAGGGGCAGGGCGCGATGAGGGTCAGCCGTGGCGTCGACAGGACATGCTGGTGACGCGGAGGAGGTCCACGTGGCGGCGTTTCACGAGCATGGTCACCTCGTCATCGTATACGACCCGGCTCCGGACCGTCCGCCCGCGGGTCCCCGGACAGGGGAATCCCCCTCCCTCGGGGCCCGTGCACCCGAGGAAGGGGGAGTTCCGGCGAGCCGGCGCTATGACCGTCAGTGGCCGTGGTTCCCGTCCCACCCGTGGTCACCGTTGTGGTGGTCACCCTTGTGGTGGCCACCGTCATGGCGACCACCGTCGTGACGATCACCGTCGTGGCCCTTGTGGCCGCGGTAGTGGTGGTCGTGGTGGTGGTTGTGGACAGACCCGAGGTCGCGGTTGCCCGAGCCGTTGCCAGACAGGATCGGGATCTCGTCGAGGATGTGCGACAGCGGGTCGTCGCCGTCGTTGATCGTCGAGTTGTCGGTGCAGGTCTGCTGCTGCTGCGACGTGAGGATCGGGATGTCCTGGATGCCGATGTTGATCAGCGCGAGGATGGACTGGATGCCGATCTTCCCGATACCGATGCACGGCTTGTTGAGCGTGCCCTGGATCAGGCTCATCTGCGGGCTCTGCTTGCCCCCGGTCTTGGTGTTGCCGTAGCCGGTCTTCGCGGCGTTGCCATTGGCGACGTCCTGGCTGTTGTCGATCGCCATCGCGGGGCCGGCTACGGTGCCGACCGCGGAAGCCGTCAGGGCGGCCGTGGCGAGTACCTTCTTGAGCACGTCTGTGCCTTTCGATCGATTAGCGCCTCTTCTCAGGGAAGCGAACTGAGTAACTCGACCCCATTTGCAGAAGTTTCGGGCATTCACTCATTTGCGCCATTGTGCCGCCGGTAGGAAAATCGCCCGGAGTGTCGGGGGGCTATCGATGGATATTTCCGATATGGCCGCGCAATCGGGTGACACAACCGGAAATGCGGCTTTCCGGCTGGTAGCGTGCTGCGTGCGGCGTATCGTGAGCCGTCGGCCCGCCCGGAGAGTGCCCCCACAAGCCGCGTCCGGGCGGGCTTTCGCCGCCCACCCGGGCTCGCGTCGGCGGGCCCGGGTCAGCGGCGCCCCCGCTCGGGCGCGAAGGGCACTCCCGTCGCCCGGCCGCGCAGGCCGACCGCCAGGGACTCGCCCAGGAAGCTGACGCCGATGGTCAGCTGGACGGGCCGCGCGTCCTCGTGCATGCCCGCCTTCGCGGCGAGGAAGCCGTAACCGGCCATGAGCGCCACCGAGCCCGCCATGACGAGGAAGGTCCGGCCGGTGTAGCGCTGCCACAGGACGCCGTCCCGCTCGAAGACCGTGATGGTCACGCCCCGCACCGCGCCGAGCGCCACGCCCAGGACCGCGCCCAGGGTCACCCACGTCAGGTCGGCCGCCGTCGGGTCCGCCTTGACCAGTGAGGAGATGCCGATGCCGGTGAGGACGAGCGGCGTCACCAGCAGGTCGCGGGCGTTGAGCGGCTCTCCCCTCAGTCGCTTGATCACGACGACGATCACCACTGCGGCGATGACCGCCGCGAGCAGCCAGCCCTTCATTCCGCCCCGCCTCCCCGATATGGCACAGCAGTGCCATCACTATGTGGCACGGTCGTGCCAAAAAGATATTAGCGCGGGCGTGCTATAAAACCAACATGCCGAAGATCGTGGACCCGCGAGCCCGCCGCCGGGCGGTGGCCGAAGCCGTTCTCCGCGTCGTGAGCCGGGACGGCCTGGAAGCCGCCTCGCTGCGCAACGTCGCCGACGAGGCCGGACTTGCCATCGGCTCGATCCGCCACTACTTCAGCGACCACGACGAGCTGGTGATCTTCGCCATGGAGGAGCTCGTACGCCGCATCGACCACAGGGTCCGCGCGCACATCGACTACCTCCTCGCCCCCGGCCCCGACGGCGACCTCCGGGCCCGCGCCGAGGAACTCCTCACCGAGTTCCTCCCGCTGGACGAGGCGCGCCACGAGGAGGCCGTCCTGTGGACCGCCTTCGCCACCGCCGCCCGCGTCCGCCCCGGACTGCGCCCGCTGGCCGTCCACTTGCAGGAGAACCAGCTGGCCCTGATGGAGAGGGTGCTGCGCGGCGGGCAGCAGGCCGGCGGACTGCGCGCCGACCTCGATCCCGACACCGAGAGCCGCCGGTTGTCCGCCCTCGTCGAAGGGCTCTCCTTCCAGGCCGTACTCCGCCCGGACCACTACCCGCCGCGGGAGCTGCGGCGCCTGCTCCTCCACCACCTGGAGACGCTCCGGGCACCGGCATAGGCGGTGTCCGGTGGCTGCGGGCCGTCTCTGCCGCCTGCGGCGGCGGGCGCCCTGCGGGCGCGTCCTCAAGCGCCGGACGGGCTTGATTTCGCTGGGCTCAGCCGATGTCAGCCCGTCCGGCGATTGAGGACACCGCCGCGCAGCGGTGGTGCGCACGCCCCGCCCCGCAGCGCCCGCTCGCAGTTCCCCCAGCTACCGCTGGGGGTGCCCCCAACGGGCTTGATTGCGGCTGAGCCCAGCCGCTTTCAGCCCGTCCGGCGTTTGAGGACGCATGGCCCGCCGGACACAGCCCGGCAGCGCCGCGTCGTCGCTCTCCCCGGCGTCACACGACGGCGGCGGGCACGTACGATGTGGGCATGTCGTTCCTCCGCCGCCGCAGCGCAACGCCCATCGGGCCGGACTTCGACGTCCTCGCCATGGACCCGGGGGACTGGCCGGGTGACCTCGGGGCCGGGCTGCTGCCCGCTCCCGACGGCAGCTGCCAGGGCGTCTTCCTCCGCTATGACCTGTTCGGCGGGCGCGGCCCAGCGATGATCATCGGCAATCTGCCCGAGGGATCCCCCGCGCGCGAGGTCGACGAGGGACAGGTGCCCTTCGAGGTGACCCAGCTGCTCGCGGCGCTCGGCAACGAGGAGCCCGTCCACGTGCTGGACACCGAGGACATCCCCGTCATGCACGAGGACAACCTCCTCATCGTGCGGCGCGTGAAGTGCTCCGAGGGCCGCATCTCCTGCACCCAGTTCGACCGTAGCGACGGCGTCCTCGTCACCATCGCCAGCTGGGACCGGCCCATCACCGACGAGCTCTACCAGCTCCTCAAGCCGCTGCCCGCCGAGATGTTCCAGCAGGTCTGACACCCCGCACACCCCGGAGCCCGGTACGGACCGCCGTACCGGGCTCCTCGCACGTCCGGCCCTACCGGTTCGACGGGCGTACGGTCACGTCGGCGGCCCTGACGAAGGCCACCCGGTGCCCGAACTGGATCTCGTAGTAGACGTCCTTGCCCCGGACCACCTTGTGACCCGCCGGATCGAAGGTCTTCGCCCACAGGTATTCGCTCGTCAGCCGCTGGCCCACCACGTACCGCTGCCCGGCGAGAAGCTTGTACGGCAGCGGCGTCACGGCCTGCACCGGCACCTCCGCCGGATACGCCTCCTTCTCCGGATACGCCCGCCCGTACACCGGCACGTCACCAGCGTCGTCCTTCGGGGTGACCACCGGCCCGTAGGCGTTCACCGCGGTCGGCTCCCACCAGGGGTTCCGGAACCACGCCTTCTGCCCCAGATACCAGATCGCCGTCCACGAACCCTGCCGGTCGGCGAGCGCGAACTGCTGGCCGGTGGAGGCGCGGGCGCCCGTGTCGTTGACGTCGGTCGTCGACGCGCCGCCGTCCGGGTGCAGCCCGATGTCCCTCACCAGCGGGGCCCTCTCGCTGGGCGCGGTGTACAGCCGGACCGCGCCGGACCCGTGGGCGTCGCACGGCTTCGCCGGCTCGGTGCAGCCGGTGTAGGCCGGGGTATGGGTGTCGTAGTCGGGCCGGATGGTGACCAGACCGCCGAAGAAACCGCCGGTCGGCCGGACGGGCTTGCCCATCAGCTCGAAGTAGTGCGCCCAGTCCCAGTACGGGCCCGGGTCGGTGTGCATGCCCCGGATGGTCCCCGGCGTCGTACCCGGGACGTTGTCATGGCCGAGGATGTGCTGCCGGTCCAGCGGGATCTTCAGCTTCTCCGCCAGATGCCGCACCAGCCGCGCCGAGGTGCGGTACATCTCCTCCGTGTACCAGGCGTCCGGCTGGGCGAGGAACCCCTCGTGCTCGATGCCGACCGACTTGGCGTTGACGTACCAGTTGCCCGCGTGCCAGGCGACGTCCTTGGTGGGCACGTGCTGCGCGATGTGCCCGTCCGCCGAGCGCACGGTGTAGTTCCAGGAGACGTACGTCGGATCCTTGATCAGCTTGATCGTCGTCTCCCACGAGCCCTCCGTGTCGTGGATGACGATGAAGTCGGCCTTCTGCCCCGTGGGCCGGCTGCCGAGGTCGTGGTTGCCGTAGTCGGCGCCCTCCAGCTGCTGGTACGGCGCGGGGATCGACTCGCACGCCACCGAGGCGGGACACTCGACGCCGTCGTCCGCGGTCGCCGGGAGCGCCAGCCGCCGCACCTGATCGGTACGGGGCGACAGGCCGGGGTCCTCCGGGAGGGCGACCTGCTGGCCCGCGTCGGTGACGCGCCGCTCGCCGGCGCGCATCACGTCGTAGACATCCCGGGCGAAGGTGGCCGCCGTGGCGCTGTCCGAGGAGCCCGGATAGCTCGCCACCGCGCCGTACCACTCGGCCGGATCATCGCTCAGGGGCAGGCCCAGGCGCTTCTGCGCGGCGGCGAGCAGGGCCGCACCGCCCCGGACATTGGCCGCGGGATCCCGGCGCAGCGCCGCGGGGGACAGGCCGGAGAGCTCCGCGGCCCGCTCCAGGCTGCGCAGCCGCGCCGGAAGCTCATCGGGCGTCGGCAGAGGGGCGGTACGGGTGGACCGGGCGCCCGTGAACGGCCGGGCGCCGTCGCCGCGCGGGTCCTCCCGGCTGTCGCCGTGGTGCGGGGCCGCGGCCAGGGCGGTGCCGGCGTCGGTCAGGTGCATCGGGCCGTATCCGCCGGTGACGCTGGGTGTGCCGCCGTGGGAGTCCCAGCGCGACTGAAGGTAGGAGACGCCCAGCAGCACGCTCTGCGGGACGTGGTACTTCGCCGAGGCGTCCGCGAACGCCTGCTGGAGCGCACCGGAGCTCGGCTGCCCGGCCGTCGCCGTCGGCGCGGCCGCGATGAGGGGCGCGACCAAGGTGGCCGCGGCGACGGCGACCGCCACCCGGCGCGTACGGCGACTTCTTCGTGGCGTTCTCGGGGGACTGGTCCGGGGTTCGGGGGCGGATCCTCGCAATGCGGCCTCCTCGGGACGGCAGTGCCACGCGCTGGGATGGTCGGTGCGCGATCGGGCGTGCGGGACCGGACGTACCAGAGGTATCCGCTGGATGACGATCCGTCAATCAAGCTCACCCCCTTGGCACCGCGCATGTCAGCGTGCGCGCCGAGAGAAGCACTCGTACGAAGTTTCGAGGAGGGTGGGGCGTGGGGCCGTACCGGTGACACGGCGACGCGCCGCGCTGGGGGCGCGGCGCGTCGGGGCGGACCGGCCGACGGTCAGCGGGTGCCGACCGCGGCCCGTACCGCGCGCCTGGCGAGCGCGCAGTCGTCGTGCAGCCGGCGCAGCAGCAGCCGCTGCTCCTCGCCGGACTCCGTGGTGCCCGGCACCGACGGCGCCGGATCGTGCATGGCCCGCTGCACCGCCGTCTCGTACGTACGGATCTCGCGGGTGAGGACGAGCATCAGATTCACCAGAAAGGCGTCACGGGAGACCGGGCCCGCGGCCTGGGCGTGCTGGCTGATCTGGCGCCGCGCCACGGGGGCGTCACCGAGGACGGTCCACAGGGTGGCCAGGTCGTACCCCGGGAGATACCAGCCGGCCTGGTCCCAGTCGACCAGCACCGGCCCGGCGGGGGAGAGGAGGATGTTGGGGAGCAGCGCGTCGCCGTGGCAGAACTGCCCCTGCACATGGGCCAGCCCGTGCAGCAGCTTCTGGAGGTCGCCCAGATCGCGGTCGGTGAGCAGGCCGAGCTCGTGATAGCGGGCGATGCGCTTGCCGTAGTCGAGCGGCATGTCGAACATGCCGGCCGGGGGCCGCCAGAGGTTGACCCGGCAGATCGCGCCCAGCGCCGCCCGGACGTCCGCCCGGGGCGGGGTGTCCGTGGGATGGCGCCGGGCTGCCGCCGGGCGGCCCGGCATCCGCTCGATGACCAGGGTGCAGTTGTCGGGATCCGCGGCGATCAGCCTGGGCACCCGCACCGGGGGGCGGTGCCGGACGAACGCCCGGTATGTAGCTATTTCATGGCGGAACCGCTCGGCCCATGCGGGGGAGTGGTCCAGTAAACATTTGGCCACGGCCGTGCTGCGGCCGGTGGACCCGACCAGCAGCACCGAGCGCCCGCTGTGCTTCAGCACCTGGACGGGGTTGAACTCCGGGCAGATGCGGTGCACCGCGGCGATCGCCGTGCGCAGCTGCGCGCCCTGGGGGCCGGACAAGTCGATTCTCCCGCTGAGCGGTTGGCCACCGATCCCCGGCGCCCGCCGGGCCCGTCCGCCCCCGAAGGCAGCTCCCGCGGCATGGGAGGGGTCGAGGTACGGGCCGCCGCCGGCGTGCTGCGGACGGAGCGGCCGGGGCGGGGCGGACACGGAGGACGAGGCTGCATACATGAGCGGAACAGATCCCTTCGTGTGCCGGCGAATGGCGGCGCTCCCCCGGTCCCCCGGCAGCGGTGCACCCTGGGGAATGCGGTCCGGCGGCCGGGTGGCCGGGGTGGCGCGTTCCTACATCACACCCACCCGCGGGTGGCACACCATCTGGCGCACCCTGGCGAACCCTGGCGAATACTCGCTTGGCCCATGACGGGCCGATACCTTCAAGTCAGCCGAGAACCTGGGGGCTTGACGTGACAAGGGAACCCAACACCCGCCTGGCGGACCTCTTCGGCCTGGCCGGCTGGTCCAAGGGCGAACTCGCGAGACTCGTGAACCGGCAGGCGGCCGTCATGGGCCATCCGCAGCTGGCGACCGACACCTCGCGGGTGCGGCGTTGGATCGACATGGGGGAGTCACCCCGCGATCCCGTGCCCAAGGTGCTGGCAGCCCTCTTCACCGAGCGACTCGGTCGTGTCGTGACCATCGAGGACCTCGGGTTCGGCCGGAGAGGGCGTGCGGGTAAGGGCAGGTCCGCGGACGGACTGCCCTGGCCGCCCGAACGGACTGCCGCGGTCCTCACCGAATTCACGGGAATGGACCTCATGCTCAACCGACGCGGCTTGGTGGGCGCGGGCGCCGCGCTCGCCGCAGGCTCAGCACTCAGCAGCGCGATGCGCGACTGGCTGCACTCCGATCCGGTTCTCGCCTCCGACGCCCCCCGTTTCGACGACCTGCGGATGGACACCGCACACGCCGACCCCGCCGGGCTCGACCGCTATGAAGCGGCGCCCGTGGGATCCACCGAGATCGATGCCCTGGAGCACTCGGTCGAGGTCTTCCGCCGCTGGGACGCCGCCCGCGGTGGCGGGCTGCAGCGCAAGGCGGTGGTCGGCCAGCTCAACGAGGTGGGCGGGATGCTCGCCTACCACCACCCCGAACACCTCCAGCGCCGGCTGTGGGGGGTCGCCGCGAATCTCGCGGTGCTCGCCGGCTGGATGTCCCACGACGTGGGACTGGAACCCACCGCGCAGAAGTACTTCGTCATCGCCGCGCACGCGGCCCGCGAGGGCGGCGACCGGCCACGGGCCGGGGAGGCGCTCTCGCGCGCCGCCCGGCAGATGGTCCATCTCGGCCGCCCGGACGACGCTCTCGACCTGATGAAGCTCGCCAAGTCCGGCTCGGGCGAGGAGACCCTGCCGCGCACCCGGGCCATGCTGTGCACGATCGAGGCGTGGGCGCAGGCGTCGATGGGCCGTGGCCAGGCCATGCGGCGGACCCTCGGCGAGGCCGAGGAGCTGTTCATCTCGGACAAGGGCGATGTGCCGCCGCCGAGCTGGATGCAGAAGTTCGACGAGATGGAACTGCACGGCATGCAGGCCCTCGCCTACCGCACGCTCGCGGAGCACGACCCGCGGGCCGCGTCCGTCGCCCAGCAGCACGCCAAGGAGGCTCTGGCGCTCCGGGGCAACGACACGCTGCGGTCGATGATCTTCGACTACATCTCCATGGCGTCGGCGTGCTTCATCGGCAACGACCCCGAGCAGGCCGACACCTATGCCCGGCTGGCGCTGGTGTCGATCGGCGAGACCTCCTCGCATCGCACCTGGGACCGGCTGCGCGAGATGTACCGGCTGACCGGGAAGTACGCGGGCTATCCCCGGATCGAGACCCTGCGGGAGGAGATCGAGCGGGCGCTGCCCAAGGGGCCGAGGAACACGGCCAAGGGCGGTGCGGGCAAGGGCGGAAGCGCGGTGGTGTGAGGGCCCCGTGCGGGCCCTCGATCACCGTCCGGGCAGGGCGGCTCCGCAGGTCTCTCCGAATGCCTCCGGGAACGCCCGCGGCTTCGTGAGCTCTCCCTCGGGACCCTCAGCTCTCCCTCGGGACCTCAGGAAGCCGGATACCTCAGGAGGGGACCCGGGCGACCAGCACGCAGGCGTCGTCCTCGCGCTCCATGGCTCCGAACTCCTCCAGCACGGCCCGTACACAGTCCTGGGCGTTCCTGGCCGCGGCGATCCGCGGTGCGAAGTCCAGCAGCCGCTCGGTGTCCGTGTCGATGCCCGGCTCGGCGCTGTGCGGCACCAGGCCCTCGGTGTGCAGGAGGAGGACGTCCCCCGGTTCCAGGGGCTCCTCCGCCTGTGCGTAGGTGACGTCCGAGACGGCTCCGAGGAGGAGCCCCTCGGGCGGCTGGAGCGCCCGGCCCCGTCCGGCACGGAAGAGGACCGGGGCGGGGTGGCCGGCCTGCGACCAGCTGAGGACGCGGCGGACGGGGTCGTACCGGCAGCAGACCGCGCTGCCCAGGGCGGGCTGCGCGGAGGCGTCGAGGAGGTGGTTGAGCCAGCCCATCAACGGCCCCGGCTCGGCGCCCGTGATGGCCATGCCGCGTAGCGCGCCGAGCAGCATGGCCATGGTCGAGGTGGCGGTCACACCGTGTCCGGTGAGGCCGCCGACGCTCAGCAGCGTCCGCCCGTCGGGCAATTGGAGGGCGTCGAACCAGTCGCCGCCGATGAGGGCGCTGCTGGCGGACGGGAGGTAGTGCGCGGCGAGGTCGAGGTTGCCGCGGGAGCCGGCCGGGCCGCCGGTGCTCTGCGGGAAGCGCAGGGAGCCGCGCCACGGCGGCAGCACGGCTTCCTGGAGCTCGACCGCCAGCCGGTGTTCGGTGCGCGCGACGTGCCGTTGGTGGTGCAGCGAGTCACGCGACTCGTGCACCGCCCGCCGGCCGCGCCGCTCCGCGGTGACGTCACGTAAGACGGCCCACATGGAGGCCGTGGCGCCGTCGGTGTCGAGCACCGGCTGCCCCATCATGTGCACGGTGCGCGTGGCGCCGTCGCCGCGCACGATGCGGAACTCCCCGTCGATCGGCTTGCCGTCCACCAGGCAGTCGGTGACCAGCGCGGTCAGCAGCGCTCTGTCCTCCTCCAAGAGGCAGGAGGGGAGCTCGTCGAGGGTCAGTGCCCCGTCCTCGGGCCGCCGGCCGAAGAGCTCGAAGAGTTCATCCGACCAGGTGACGTGGTCATTGAGGAAATTCCACTCGGCGCTGCCGGCCCGGCCGGGCGCTGCCGCGTCCTGACCGGCGTCCAGGGTGCCCGCCGGGGCGACGGGAGCGGCCGGGGCGGCGGGCGCCTCGTCCGGGTCGGTGCCGCCGGGCAAGCCCTCACGGAGCTGGCCGAGGTGCTCACCGAGATTGTCGAGGTGGTGCACGGCGAGGTCGCACAGGGCGCGCTGCCAGCGCAGCTGCGGATCCTCCGACAGCTCTTCACCCGCCGTCTCACGGCGCACGGCGTCGACGCCACCGCGCAACCGCCGGGTCTGGGAAATGAGCGCGTCGACCGTGCCGTGCTCGGGTGGCCGAGCGTCGGAACGATCCGCGTGCAGAGGGGACGGCATGTCGTACTCCGATACCGGCGCGGCGCGGCCGGCTCCTGGGTCCGGGGAAAGGGCCGGTAACGACTGTTGCACAGCGAGCGAGGGCCCGTAAGTGGTTTGGCAACACCCGATCCGGTGGTGTCGAGGGCACATGCCCAAGGCATGGGACACGCGGCATTTCCGTGGCGCATAAGGAGGCCGCCTCCGGCGCGCGGGCCCCGAACGGGCACTCGAACGGGACGTGAAGGGGGGTGGCCCCCCCCGGCGGGGTCCGGTGGTGAGGCGGTGGTGATCCGGTGGGCAGGCGTCCGGTCAGGTCGCGCGGGCGCTCGCGGGCCCGGAGAGGGCAATTCGGACACGACTCGGCGGAATGCTTCGCTCCAGGTAGGCTGCGGGCGCTCGAAGACCCGAATCACCGCTGTTCACCAGGCATAGCCCTGATGGACACCGGCAAGAATGCCGGACGATGGAAATCCCGTTGCCAGCCGACTCCCCGCACCGGATGCTGACCCCATGTTCGAACCAGACATAGCGCCCAGCGGCACCCTGCTCGGCCTCCTTCAGCGAGGCCGCGGCGACGGGACCCTGCATGCCCTCGCGGCGCCGCGGGCGGAGGCGCTCGCGGCGCTGTACCACTGCGTGCTGCACGACCCCAGGCGGGACTGGCAGGTCGAGAACCGCTCGCTCTACTACGCCCGCCTGTGTCTGGACCTCGACGCCGGGCTCGACGAGCTCGCCGAGCACCTCTTCCACCCCGTCGACCTCCTCGACACCGCCGAGGAGCGCACCGGCCTCACCCTGGCCGTCCTCGGCCACCTCGCCTCCTACGGCCGCCAGGACGCCCTCCTGCTGCTGCGCCGCTACGCCATCTCCGGCGCGAACTGGGCCTGGGCCCTCGACGAGCTCGCCCTGCGCGACGACGACGCCGGCCTGCTGGGCCTCGGTGAGAGCGTCCTGGCCCGCTTCCCGCTCGATCCGGAGGGCGAGCGCGCTCTCGCCACCACCGTGCGCGACGCCTTCGAGCCCCGCCCCTGGCGGCTGTGGGCCGACGAGCAGCAGTCCCCGGCGACCGCCGCCCGGGTGCGCGCCGCACAGGAGCAGAGCTCCTTCGACCGCTGGCAGCGCCAGCTCCGCCCCACCGGCCCCCGGCCCGGCTGGAGCGTGCGCGAGGTCCTGGACTGGGCCCAGCAGGGCCTCGCCCTCCATCCCACGCAGCTGCGCCACGTCGCCGCCACCCGGTGCCTGACGGCCGTCGCCGGCCCCGAGGACCGACTGGAGATCATCCAGGCCGCCGCCGCGGGACCCGAGGCCGCCCGCGCCACCGCCCTGCGCTACCTCGCCGAGCACCACGACCCCCAGGCCCTCGACCTCATCGAGGCCGCCGCCGCCGATCCCGTCGAGCTGGTCGCGGAAGCCGCCGTCACCGCCTTCGACCGCATGCGTTCCACCGCCGCCCTGGAACGGGCCCGCGCCTGGATCCACCGCACCGATGCCCTCGGCGCCGCCGCGGCCGGCATGATCGCCTGCCGGGGCGGGCAGTACGACTCCGCGCTCGTGCTGAGCGCCCTGCGCCGGACCGTCCGGGCCGAGGGGCCCGACGCCCCGGTGCTGTGGGACCTCGTCCAGGGCGCCGGGCGCCTGTCGATCGGCTGCGCCGCGCCCGTACTGCGGCACATCTACCGCGAGACGTGCTCCTCCCACCTGCGCGGCCGTACGGCCCGCGCGCTGGCCGCCACGGATCCGTCCTTCGGCCGCGGCTTCGCCGTCGAGTGCCTGTGGGACTGCGAGGAGACGACCCGCGAGCTCGCGGCCCACCACGCCACGACGGCCGACGCCCGGGTCGTGGACCAGCTGCGCAGGCTCGCCGCCGATCCGGCCGAGGAGGACGAGGTGCAGACCGCCGTCCGCAGCCGTTTTGGTCCGGAGGCGCCCTCGGCGGGATGATTCCCGGCATGAAGTCCAAGATCATATCGAGTGTCCTGCCGAGGGCCGGCGCACTGCTGCTGTCGTGCGCCGCGGTGTCCGTCCTGCTCGCCCCGCAGCTCGGCTCCGTGGCGGAGGCCAGGCCCCGGCCGGCGGCCACCGCCCCGGGCGGGGCGACCGCCGTCGTGCGGATCACCGAGGGACAGGTGGGGGAGGCCGCGCCGGGCGGCACGATCCTCTATCCGAGCGTGACCAGCTGCCTGACCGTGACCGTCCGCCTGGGCGACGGCGCCAGGGCCGGTGCCCACGCCAGTCTGTTCCGGGTGCCGGGTGAGTACCGCTCCGACGAGATCCTCGCCGCCCTCAAGCGGCGCGTGGGCGACCGGCCGGTGAGCGCCGTCGAGGTCAGGGGCGCGACCGGCGCCTGGTACCCCGGCTATTTCGTCAAGGCGATCGAGAGCTACGGCGACGGGGAGAGCGTGCCGTTCCCCACGCGACCCGACCCCGAGGGCATCGCGCGGGCCGTGGCCGACGGTCTGGGGCAGCCCCGCGCCGCGGTGACGGTCGAGGACCTGCCCGACGGGGACATCGCGGTGGGCTGAGGCAGCCGGCCGCCGACCGTAAATCTGGTCACGGTGGGCGCGCGAGCGTGCGAAGCTGGGGCGACAGCCGCCATGACCAGGAGGTTTTTGATGACGGACAGCACCGCGTCCCAGGACGTACCGGAGAACGACACCGACGCCGAGGACGATGTGAAGCGGAAGTTCCGCGAGGCCCTGGAGCGCAAGCGCGGCCAGTCGGCCGACGCGGGTGCCGGTGAGCGGGGCCGTGACGGCTCCAAGATCCACGGCACTCACGGCAAGGCGGGCGGCCAGCGCTCCTTCCGCCGCAAGAGCGGCTGACCGCCCGAAGGGCGCCGACCGCCGTCCGGTTCAGGACCGGCGGCGCTTGAGAGCCTTCCGCACGTAGTGGACGGCCAGTGCGATCAGCACCAGCACGAGCACCACGACCAGGATCATCACCACGATCAGGACGATCCCGAGCTTCTTGAAGAAGCTCTTCTTCTTCTTTTTCTTCGGCTTCGCGAGCGTGGTCTTACGGTCCTTGTCGGCCCGCTGGTGGTGCGAGGAGGCCAGGACCGGCTCCGACTCGGCGGTGTCCGCCGTCACGGCGGACGTGGCGGCGGTGCCGGCGGCCACCTGGACCTGACCGGTCGCGGCTGCCGGACGGGCGGGGCTCTCGGCCGCCGCCGGCGAGACCAGCAGCGCCGCGGCCATGGCCAGGACCGCGAGGACCACTGCCCGGCGGTTCCGGCGCCGCAGGGCGGGCGCCCCCGCCTCCGGACCGCCCTGCCGCGCGTCGTGATTCAGCTCGGTGTTCATCCATGCCCCCATAAGGTGCTCCTGGGTTTTTCTCGTACGTGCTTCACGGCCCCGGCACCCGAACCCCGTCAGGGGTCCGGCCGCCGGAGCGCGGCCCCATTATCCGCACACTCGGAGGGTCGCCATCAGGGCGCATGGTGGCTCATTCCGGAGTGCCGGGTTTGCGGAGCCCATTCGCGGCGATATCGGCGGGAAGGCCGGCCGGCCGCCGGGGACGGCGAGGTGCGACGGCGGTGGCGGGTGCGTTCACCGGGCCGTTCGGGGAGGCCGTGGCCGGGCGCGGCGGATCATTTCCTCGCGGCCAGTTCCTTGTCCAGCCAGCGCAGCACGACCGGATACTCCTCGCGCCAGGTCTGGAAATTGTGGCCGCCCTCGTCGCGGACGAGCCGGGCGACCCTGGTCGGCGCCTTGGCCTTGTCCGCGAAGGTCAGGGTGGGCCGGTAGTTCTCCTCGCCCGACTTGCTGGTCGACAGCAGCAGGGACACCGGCGGCGGGGGCATGTGCTCGACGCGCCAGATCAGGTCGTTCTCGCTCTTGTACTGCTTGCTCCCGGCGTAGAGGTCGCCGGTCCTGCCGTCCTGGCGGGCGAAGTAGTCGGCGGACAGGCCCGCCGCGGCGCCGTACCGGGCGGGGTCGGTCATGGCGAGCTTCAACGCGCAATAGCCGCCCGTGGAGTTGCCCACGGCGCCCCAGCTGCCCGGCGCGTCCGCCGCGCGGTACTGCGCGGAGACGGCCAGGGGCAGATCCTGGTCGAAGAAGGTCAGGGCCTGCGGGCCGCCGGGCACGTCGGTGCAGTTGGTGTCGCGGTCGGCGACGACCGAGGGCCGCACCAGCAGGTAGATGGTCGGCCGGATCTCCTTGGCCATGATGGCGGCGGACGCGGCCTGCGGAACCTTCAGCTGCGTGATGAGGTTCTTCGACACCCCCGGCTGACCGGTGATCACGACCACCACGGGGAACTTCTCCTTGGCGTGCTCCTTCTGGAAGTACTGCGGCGGCAGGTAGGCATAGCCGTCCATGCCCAGTCCGCTGACGGGCCCGCGTATCTCGATCCGGTCGACCTGGCCGGCCTTCTCCCGGGTGCCCTGCAGGCCGATGGACTCCTGGCCCTTCACGGTGAGCGCGGGCGGGCGTTCGCCCTTCCCGCCCGCCTCCCGCAGCTCCTGGCGGCTGGAGGCGCGCCCGAGGAGCTCGTTCCAGGTGGAGTAGAAGCCGAACCGGTTGTTCGCCTCGACCAGGAGCACGGACAGCACGCAGACCTGGGTCAGTACGAGCAGCCCGAGGCGGGACGCCCACGCGAGAGGACTTCTCCGCGCGGCGCGTGGCCACAGCCACAGCGTCAGGGCGCCCGCCCCGAGGGCGGCGAGCAGGAGCACGGTCAGCAGCGTCTGGGACGTAAGGCCCACGGTGGTCACTCCCTTGGAGGATCTTTCCCCGGGAGACGGGAACCGGCCGTGAGGGGTTCGCCTCGATGTCCCTTTCCCCGCTTTCGGCGTGCGGAGCGAGGCGGGTCCCTACGCCTCCCGCAGCAGCCTCTCCTCGGTCTCCGGGGCGAGCCCGAGCACGGGACGGTCCGGCCGCTGGGGAGCCACTCCGCCCAGCTCGCTGAGCCATGCCCAGGTGTCGGCCACCGTCTCCTCGACGGGCCGGCACCGCAGCCCGCTCGCCAGGGCCTTGTCCACCGCACCCTGGTGCAGGACGTCGTAGAGCTCGCCCGGCGGCACCCAGACCGGCAGGTCCGTCCAGGGCTCGACGCCCGCCGCGAGGATCGCCTCCGGCTCGGTCCAGCGCAGCCGTGCGTCGGAGCCGGTGACCCGCACGCAGCTCTCCAGGAACTCGCCCGTCGTGGTGTGGCCGGGCGGGCTGATGAGGTTGTACGGGCCGCCGAGCCCCTTCTCCAGGGCGTCGAGGGTCCACTCGGCGAGGTCGCGGGAGTCGATGTACTGCAGGCCCAGGTCCCGCGGCCCGGGAGCGAGGACCGGTCCGCCGCGGGCGATCCGGTTGAGCCACCACGGCAGGCGGCCGATGTTCTCCCGGGGGCCGAGGATCAGCCCGGCCCGCACCAGCAGCGCCCGGTCGCCGAAGGCGCCGGCCGCGGCCAGCTCGCCACCGCGCTTGGCCTGCGCGTACTCCACCTCGCCGGCGTCGGGCGAGCCGTCCACCACCGGGTGGTCCTCGTCGTGTCCGGCCGGCGAGGGGAAGGTGTACACCGATCCGCTGGAGATGTACGCGTACCGCCCGGCGCGGTCCGCGAGCGCCCGCGCCGCGTCCCGCACGGCCGAGGGCGCGCCCGACCAGGTGTCGACGACGGCGTCCCACTCGCCCGCGCCCAGCGCCGTGAGCCCCTCCGGCGCCGTCCGGTCGCCGCGCAGGGCGGCCGCGCCCGCCGGCGGTGCGTGGTGACCGCGGTGGAAGACGGTCACCTCCCAGCCGCGTGCCAGGGCCGCCTCCGTGACGGCGTATCCCACGAACTCCGTACCGCCCAATATCAAAAGCCTCATCCCGCAAACCTGCCCCGAGGGATCACACTTGGGAAGCACTCCACGCTCTGAGCGGAATCGCCAGGAGCGGACGGCGGCCCCGGGGCCCGGCCCCTTCGCGCGGCGGCGGGACGCGCGGCCGGCGCACCGAAAGAGAGGGCAACCTTACTGAGAGGGGAGCCAGTTGGTTCCGGTTGCGTGCCGTGCCGGACGCCGGTGGCGAGGCCGTGGGCCGCGGGTGGGTGATGTATCCGGCGATGAGCGGATGCAACAGGCAAGCCGGACAGCCGTCATCAGGCCGATCTCCGGGTGCCCCGTTTTTTGAGGTGCCTCTGAGGTTCCGGATGGGAGCTCCGTACCGGGCCGCGGTGCGCATCACTGTCACCACAGGTCACCGGGGCGATGACGCGAGGAGGCACCGGAGTCGTACGGACCCTCCTCCGGTGGGCGGTCGCGCCATGGCCCGGTCAATTCCGGCCAGGTCGCCGTGAACGCCGCCGGGGCTACTCGGCAGTGGGCCAGCGCGGCCCCCGGGCATGGCGCACTATATGGCTGGGCGGTCGAGAGGCAGCGGTGTCTCTCGGAGCCGCGGCACAGCTGTGCCCGGCCGCCCGGACACCGTCGTACGGCCCCGGCTCCGGGCCGTGCGGCTCGGGTGCGGACATCGGTGTGCGCACCGGGGGGAGCAGGCGGTCGCGTGGGGAGGCGCGATCGTGCTGGGGGCCGTGTCATGGGGACCATTCGAGGTATGGAGCGGCCCGCCGGGTGACGGCGCGCCCGCTCGTACACGTCATGACCGGACGGCGGCGCATTTCTGCGCGACGTGCCGTTCTGGGGGGAGAATCCAATGGGTCGTACGACCCGTCTTGCCGCGGCGTGCGCCGCCGGAGTCCTGCTCACGATGGCCGTGCCGCTGAGCGGCGCCCACGCCGCCGACGCGCCGAGGGTCGACCTGAGGCTGCTCGTCGTCGATGACGGCGGCCCCGCCACCGAGGCGATACGCGCCGAACTCGACGACGCCGGCACCCCGTACACCACGGTCGACCTCACCGAATCCGGGCGGCCGCGCGTCGACGAGGCGTTCCTCAGCGACACGGTGGAGGGCAGACCACGGGCGAAGTTCCAGGGCGTCGTGCTGCCCAACGACAATCCCTTCGGGGCCGGTTCGCCGGAGATGGCTGCCCTGGCGTCGTACGAGAAGCGCTTCGGCATACGGCAGGTCGACGCCTACGCCTACGCCCGGCCGGCCGTGGGCCTCAACACCCCACAGGACGCCGGCTACAGCGGTCCGCTCGACGGGAAGACCGCGCAGGTGACCGCGGAGGGCACCACCGCCACAGGGCCGTTCGGCTACCTCAGGAAAAACGTTCCCTTCGAGGACAACGACACCACCGTCAACGAGAGTTACGGCTACCTCGCCACACCCCTGGAGAAGCAGGCGGACGGCGCGAAGTACACCAGTTTCCTCGACGCGCCCATCCCCGGCGGCACGGCCCGGGGCTCGCTCATCGGCCAGTACGACCACGACGGCCGCAGCGAACTGGTCGTCACCTTCGTCGCCAACCAGTACCAGACGCAGTTCCGGCTGGTCTCGCGCGGCATCGTCGAGTGGGTCACCCGGGGCGTCCACCTGGGCGCCTCCCGCAGCTACCTGGGCGTGCACGTTGATGACGTCTTCGCCTCCGACGACCGCTGGGACACCAAGCTCAAGTGCACCCCCGGCGACGTCGACTGCCCCGGTAACCCCAGTCCCGACAAGCCCTCCCTCCGGATGACCGCGGCCGACGCCGTCTACGCCAAACAGTGGTCGCAGAGCCACGGCCTCACCCTGGACCTGGCCTACAACGGCGTCGGCAGCGAGGAATACAAGGCGGAGCACGGCGGGGCGCCCGACCCGCTCCTCCAGCAGCTCACCGCCGACCAGAAGTCCTACCGCTGGATCAACCACACCTACACCCACGCCTTCCTGGGCTGCGTGCAGAACACCACGACTGTCCCCTGGAAGTGCGCCACCGACTTCCTCGGCCGGACGCAGTGGGTCCCCCGCCAGATGATCGGCGGCCAGATCAACGACAACCTCACCTGGGCGGCCCGCCAGGGCCTGATCCTCGACAAGGACGAGCTGGTGACCGGTGAGCACTCCGGTCTCAAGACCCTGCCCCAGCAGCCGAGCGACAACCCCGAACTCGCGCCCGTCCTCGCCCAGAGCGGCGTCACCTGGATCGCCAGCGACAACTCCCGCGAGCCCCAGCAGCGCCCGGTCGGCTCCGCCCTGACCGTGCCCCGCTACCCCATGAACGTCTACTACAACGTCGGCACCGCCGCCGAGCAGACCGACGAATACAACTGGCTCTACACCAAGAAGGCCGACGGCGGCAGCGGCATCTGCGAGAACTCCACGACGACCACCTGCCTCAAGGCACCGCTGGACGTCACCACGGGCTTCGCCTCCTACATCACGCCCCTGGAGGCCCGCATCGCGCTGGGCCACGTCCTCGCCAACAACCCGCGCCCGCACTTCATGCATCAGTCGAACCTCGCCGAGGAGCGGATCGGCTACAAGGTCCTGGAGAAGGTCCTCGGCGACTACAAGGGCCTCTTCGCCGACAACACCCCGCTGGTCAACCTCCGCATGCGCGACATCGGCACCGAGATGAGCAAGCGGGCCGCCTGGAAGACCGCGCTCACCGCCGGCAAGGTCACCGCCCACCGGATCGGCACCGCCGTCACCGTCAGCGCCCCCGCCGGCGTACAGGCCACCGTGACCCTGCCCGACGGCACCGTGCGGACCGGTACCACCGACGCCTTCGGCACCGCCTACGCCGGGGCACGTTCCGGGTGGGCCGCCCCCGCCGCCGGCCAGACCCAGCTCTCCTTCACCCTGCCGGCCGACGCCACGCCGCCCGCCCGCGCCGTCCCGTCGCGCACCGCACCGGTCCAGGCTCCGGCCGCGTCGCTGCCCGTACCCAAGGGCGTCACCCAGCGCGTCCCGTACGGGCCGGCCGACGCCGCCCGCCGATGACCCCGGTCCCGCTCGCTCCGCGCACCACCCCGAGCCGCGCCCTCTTTGGAGAGAACCGACTTTCATGCACGGACCGCTTGCCGAAACGGCATCCGACACTCCCTCGGTGACCCTGCTCACCGAAGGCACCTACCCGCACAGTCACGGCGGAGTGAGCGTGTGGTGCGACCAGCTGGTCCAGGGCATGCCCGACGTCGACTTCCGGATCATCGCCGTGACGGGCACCGGCCGGGAATCGCTCGCCTGGGACCTCCCCTCCCACGTCCGCAGCGTCCGGACGCACCCGCTGTGGGGACCGCCGCCCGCCGGCCGGGCCCCGCGCGGCCGCGACCTGCGCGACCTCCTCACCGCCTACGAACTCTTCCTGCTGACCCTCCTCGACCCCGACCAGGAGCGCCACTTCCCGCGGGCCTTCTACCGGCTGGCCGAGTACGCCGCGGCCGGCACCCTCGCCCCGGCCCTGCGCGGCGAGGCCGCGGCCCGCACGCTCGTACGCCTGTGGAAGCGCCCCGGCCTCGCCACGGCCGCCGCGCGCCCCACGCTCCACGACGCGCTGCTGGCCACCGACCTGCTGGAGCACGCGCTGCGCCCGCTCGCCGCGGACCCGCCCGCCGAAGGGGTCACCCACGCGGTGAGCGGCGGACTCGCCGCACTGCCCGGCCTGATCGCCCACCACCGCCACGGCACGCCCTTCCTCCTCACCGAACACGGCATCTATCTGCGCGAGCGCTACCTCGGCTTCCGCGCCGAGCCCTACCGGTGGCCCGTCAAGGCCCTGATGCTGGGGCTGTTCCGGATGCTCGCGGTGGAGAGCTACCGGGTCGCCGCCCTCGTCACCCCCGGCAACCGCTACAACCGGCGCTGGGAGGAACACGGCGGCACCCCGCCCGAGCGCATCCGCACCGTCTACAACGGCGTCGACCCGGCGGCGTTCCCGCCCGCCGGACCGGAGCCGGACGTCCCCACGCTCAGCTGGGCCGGGCGCGTCGACCCGATCAAGGGCCTGGAGACCCTGATCCGCGCCTTCGCCCTCGTACGGGCCGAGATCCCCGCCGCCCGGCTGCGGCTCTTCGGCGGCACCCCGCGCGGCGGCGAGGGCTACCGCACCGCCTGCGAGAAGCTCGCCGCCGAACTCGGCGTCGCCGAGGCCGTCGTCTTCGAGGGCCGCGTCGAGGACATCCGCGACGCCTACGCCGCCGGCAACATCGTGATGCTCTCCAGCATCAGCGAGGGCTTCCCCTTCACCCTGATCGAGGCCATGTCCTGCGGGCGCGCGACCGTCTCCACCGACGTGGGCGGAGTGCGCGAGGCGGTCGGCGACAGCGGGCTGGTCGTACCGCCCCGCGACCCCGAGAGCATGGCCAAAGCCGCGCTGACCCTCCTCAACGACCCCGGAACCCGGGCCAGGATGGGCGAGGCGGCCCGGCTCCGGGTCATCGAACAGTTCACCCTCCGCCAGACCATCAACGCCTTCCGCGACATCTACCGCGACCTCGCCGACAGCAGGCGGCAACCGGCCGTCGAGCGCCCCTGGCGCCGCCGGCAGCGCGCACTGCAGCGGGAGGACGCACCCGCCATGGCCATGGCCGCCGGTGATGCGGGATGAGCGGCCTCCTGCGGCTCGTACCGGGCGAGCCCGAACCCGCGCACGACCTGGCCGCCGCCCCGGCGGCCGCCCGCACCAGACCCCGGCCGCAATGGGCGGCGGACCCGATCGACGCGCTCGCCGAGGAACTCGCCGAGGTGTGCGCGGCCGCCGTGCACCCCGACGAGATCGCGGCCGTCCTGGAGGCCGACGGCCTGACCGGCGAACAGATCACCGAACGCTACGGCCGCGGCGACGCCTTCGAGCTGGCGGCGGAACTGTTCGCCCGCGTCCCCCGCGGCCACCCCGAACCCGGCCCGCGCCCCGACCCGTGGAAGGCCCATCCCGGCCGATTCGCCCTGCGGGCCCTGGTGTTCACCCTGCCCGGCTTCGGCTACGCCCTCGGCGCACCGCTGATGACCGGCGCCCGGGACGGCTACGGCCTTCCCGCGGGCACCGGCGGCCTCGTCGCCTCCGCGCTCGTGGCCTGGGCCTGGAACCAGGGGCTCGCCCACCGCGCGTACCTGCGCCTGGCCTCGGGCGGCCGGGCCGCGGCGGGCCGCTGCCTGCGCGGGGGAGCACCGCTCGGCGCGGCCCTCGCCACCGCCGCCGCGTTCCTCGCCCCCGGCATCCCCGGCGTCACCGCCTTCGCGGCCGGACAGGCGCTCTACCTGGCCGCGGCCACCGTACTGCTGGTACTGGGCCGCGAACGGCTGCTGCTGCTCACTCTGGCCCCCACCGCCGCCGGCGGCATCCTGCTCCTCGTCCTCCCCCTGCCGTCCGCCCTGCGGATCGCGCTGCTGCTCCTCACCCTCGGCGGCGTGCTCGGCTCGGCGGCCCACGAGATCCGGCGCACCCGCGACGACGGCGAGAAGGCCCCCGCGCCCCCCGCCCTCTCGCCGCTCGCCTCCCTCCCGTACGGCCTGTTCGGTCTCGGCTGCGGCGTGCTGACGACGCTGGCCGCCCTCGGCGACGTCCTGCGCCACAGCCCCGGCGCCACCACCGCGGGTGCCGCCGTCATCGCGCTCACCCTCAGTATGGGAGCCGCGGAATGGCTGCTCTACCGCTGCCGGAGCCTGGCACTCAAGGCCCTCGCCCGCACCACGAGCCCCCGGGGACTGCTGATCGCGGTGGTCCGCGTGCTCGCCCTGTGCGTGGCCGGATATCTCGGCGCCCTCTGCGTTCTCGCCCTGGCGGCCGGGGCGTTGTGGCAGGATGGCCCGCCCCTGACCGCGCCACGCCTTTCGGCGCTGCTGGCGCTGGGGGCGGTCCTGTGGACCGGACTGCTGCTCCAGGCATTCGGCGCCGCCTGGGCCCCCGCCGCGCTGTGTCTGAGCGCGGCCGGGGCGGAGACGGCCGCGCTCACTCTGGACATCTCGGCCCCGGTCACCGTTCAACTCGTCGTCTGTACCTGCACGGCGGCCGCCCTTCTCGCCGTCGCCACCGGCCTGCTCGGCCGGCTCACCACGCACCGCTGACGCACCGCCCGCACCGCACCCGCCTACGCACCGCACCTGCCCCGCGCTCCCCAAGGAGATCCAGCATGCCCGCACCCGCACCCGTCGCCGTCACCGGCGCGGAGGGATTCATCGGCTCGCACCTGGTCGAGGCGCTCGTCGCCTCCGGCCACCGGGTACGGGCGATGGTGCAGTACAACTCCTTCTCCTCCTACGGCTGGCTGGAGACCCTCGACGAAGAGGTGATGTCCCAGGTCGACGTCGTCCTCGGTGACGTCCGCGACCCCGGCTCGGTCAACGGCCTCCTGGCCGGCACCGAGGCGGTCTACCACCTCGCCGCGCTCATCGCGATCCCGTACTCCTACCGCGCACCGCACAGCTACGTCGAGACCAACGTCACCGGCACCCTCAACGTCCTCGAAGCCGTACGCCACCTGGGCATACCGCGCCTGGTCCACACCTCCACCAGCGAGACCTACGGCACCGCGCAGACCGTGCCCATCTCCGAGGACCACCCCATCAACACCCAGTCGCCGTACGCCGCCTCCAAGGCCGGCGGCGACCGCCTCGCCGACAGCTACCACGCCAGCTTCGCCCTCCCCGTGGTCACCCTGCGGCCCTTCAACACCTTCGGCCCCCGCCAGTCCATGCGCGCCGTCATCCCCACCGTCATCGGCCAGGTCGCGGCCGGCGAGCGCGAGATCACCCTCGGGGACCTCCGGCCCACCCGCGACTTCAGCTACGTCAAGGACACCGTGGCCGCCTTCCTCGCCGTCGGCACCGCACCCGCCGACCTCGTCGTCGGCCGCACCTTCAACGCCGGCACCGGCGAGGAGATCTCCATCGGCGACCTGGTCACCCTGATCGGCAAGATCATGGACACCGACCTCGACGTCCGCGCCGACCCCGAGCGCATCCGGCCCGCCGCCTCCGAGGTGATGCGGCTCGTCTGCGACGCCCAACGGCTGCGCACCGCCACCGGCTGGGCCCCCGCCCACACCCTCGAACAGGGCCTCGCCCACACCGTCGACTTCTTCCGCGACCCGCAGAACCTCGCCCGGTACAAGGCCGGCATCTACAACGTCTGACGCGGAGCACCGCTCGCCCCGACGTCACCAACGCAGAGAGGACGGCACCCATGCACGCAGTCATACTTGCCGGAGGCAAGGGCGTGCGGCTCCGGCCGTACACCACCGCACTGCCCAAGCCGCTCGTTCCCATCGGCGAGGAGCACGCGATCCTGGAGATCGTGATGCGCCAGCTGGCCGGCGCGGGATTCACCAGCTGCACCCTGGCCATCGGACACCTCGGCCACATCATCCGCGCCTACGTCGGCGACGGCTCCCAGTGGGGCATGACGGTCGACTACACCACCGAGGAAAGCCCACTGGGCACCATCGGGCCGCTGCTCACCATGATCGACCGGCTGCCCGAGCACTTCGTCGCGATGAACGGCGACATCCTCACCGACCTCGACTTCGGCGACGTCCACCGCACCCACGTGGCCTCCGGAGCGCCGCTCACCATCGCCACGTACGCCCGCCAGGTCAACATCGACTTCGGTGTCCTGACCACCGACTCCGGCAGAGTCGTCGCATTCGCCGAGAAGCCCAGCATGGACTACCGCGTCTCCATGGGCGTCTACGGCGTCTCCCGCTCCGCCCTCACCCGCTACACGCCCGGCCTGCCGCTGGGCTTCGACGAACTGGTCCTGGACATGCTGGCGGACAACTGCCCGCCGCACGCCTACGAGTTCGACGGGTACTGGCTCGACATCGGCCGCCCCGACGACTACGACCGGGCCAACCGGGAATTCTCCCTGCACCGCGACATGCTGATCAAGGGAGCGTGACCGGACCGCATGCGCATTCTCGTCCTGGGCACCACCGGCTTCCTGGGCCGGCACGCCGTCGAGAGCCTGCGCGCCCTTCCGGGCGCGCGGGTGCTCGACGGCGGCCGCGCCCCCGGCGCCGCCCTGCCCGTCGACCTGGCCACCGCCGACCCGGCCCGGCTGGCCGCCGCACTGCGCGAGGCAGCACCGCACACCGTCGTCAACTGCGCGGGCGCGGTCGGCGGCAGCGCGGTGGCCCTCACCGGCGCCAACGCCCGCGGCCCCGCCGTCCTGTGCGAGGCCCTCCGCGAGGCCGCCCCCCGAACCCGCCTGATCCACCTCGGCTCCGCCGCGGAATACGGCCCCACCGACCGCCCCCTGACCGAGACCGACCCCACCCGGCCCGTCGGCCTCTACGGTGCCACCAAGCTCGCCGGCACCCTCGCGGTCACCGGCTCCGGCCTCGACGCCGTCGTCCTGCGGGTGTTCAACCCCGTCGGCCCCGGCGCGCCCCGCGCCTCCCTGCCCGGCCGGCTGGCCGCCGAACTGCGCCGGGCCG
>NZ_JAGGOL010000083.1 GCF_018614525.1 Streptomyces sp. ISL-11 | reverse complement strand
CCGCAGGGCGCTGGGCTCGGCGACGTCGTCCCCGGGCCGGTCGCGGCCGGGGAGCGGGCGGCCCTGGGGGTCGAGTCCGTGGCGGGCGAGGACGGCGGGGAGGTAGCCGGGGGCGGTGCGGACGGTGTAGTAGGGGGCGAGGGGCGGCAGGGCGGGGCGTGCGGTGAGTTCGGCGACGCGCCGGCGCGCGGCGGCGAAGGCGGTGCCGTGGGCGTACGGGCCGTCGGAGGCGACGCCCTGGCGCGCGGTCCATCCGGCGTCCGGCTCCGGCAGGTGTCCGGCGTCGAGCTGGTCCCAGGAGGCGAGGCAGCCGGAGCCGAGGAAGTGGTGGTTGCCGAGGGCCTCGCGGATGCCGAGGTCGGTGAGGACGGCGGTGGCGACACCGCGGTGGAGGGATTCCAGAGCGGCGGTGGAGCTGACGGTCACCAGGAGGTCGGTGCGGTCCAGGACCGCGCCCATGTGCCCGTGGACGAGGCGGCAGTTGGGCGGCAGGCCGCCCGGCAGCCGGGAAGCGAGCTTCTGGTACGGGAGTTCCTCGATGTGCGTCGTGTGCTCGCCGGGTTTGCTGCGGAGCTTGATGAGGACGTCGCGCGTGGGATGCAGGCGGGCATGCTGGGCGGCGCGGCGCAGGAGGTAGGCGCGGTCCTCCCGGCGTTCCGGCACGGAGGGCTGGGCGGCGAACACGACGGTGTACGGGCGCGGTTCACCCTCCGTGGCCGCCTCGCCGCCGTCGCCCAGGAACGGCAGGGCCCACTCCGTCACGCTGTCCGCGGAGGCCCCGACGCCCGCATAGACGGCGCGGAACCGCTCGGCGTCCTCGGGGGAATTGGCGAGGACGACGTCGGCGCCGTGGCGCAGCAGGAGGCCGTCGGCGAGCTTTTCGTAGACGACGCCGACGTATCCGGTGACGACGACCGGGCGGGCGGGCGCGGCGTGCCAGGCGTGGGCCAGTCCGTGCAGCAGGGCCTGGACGGCGCCGCCCACGCAGGCCAGCACGACGATGTCGTACCGCGTCCGGTCGGCCGTGCGGAGGAACTCGGCGGCGGTGACCTCACGCAGCGTCTCCGCCCGCACGCCGACCTCCGCCAGCTGGCGGACCGTCGGCGTCGCGCGGCCCCTCAGCAGGCAGCCGTCGAGCCGGGCCTCCGGGGCGAGGCGGTGCGCGGTGAGCGCACCCCACTTCCACCGGGTGTCGGAATCGGCGAGCACGGCGACTCGCGGCGGTGTTGCGGTACGTGATGGCACGTCGCCGACGATAGGAATCCATTCCGTTTCGTTGCCCAACACGGGTGCAACAACCGGTAAACAGAAAACCGACGATCAGCGAATCGGTCCGGGGGCAGGGCGGGTTCATCGTTCCGCCGCCCTTCGTTCACCTTCGCGCCCGCCTCAGGTCAAGACGAATGCCGAACGGCCGCCTAAGGTCACCCGGGTGGTCAAGCTCTCCGTCATCGTGCCGTTCTTCAACGTGCAGACCTTCGCACCGGACACTCTGAGAAGTCTGCGGGCGAACAGCCGTGAGGATTTCGAATTCATTCTCGTCGACGACTGTTCCCGTGACGGTACGCCGGAGCTCCTGGAGCGCGCCGGGCGCGAGCTGCCGGGCGCCGAGGTCGTCCGCCACGCCGTGAACGAGGGCCTCGCGACCGCGCGCAACACCGGGCTGGAGAGGGCGCGCGGCGAGTACGTCACCTTCCTCGACGGCGACGACTGGCTCGCCCCGGGGTACTACGAGCGCCTGCTCGCGGTGATCGAGGAGCTGGCCGTCGATTTCGTCCGTACGGACCACGTCCAGTGCACCGGCCGGATCCGGACCGTCCACCGCGTGCCGGACGGCCGGCGCGGCGTGGTGCTCGACCCGCGCGCCGCGATCCTGCCCGTGGAGCGCTCGACGTCGGTGGACTACCCCTACGCCTGGGCCGGGATCTACCACCGGCGGCTGCTGGACGAGGGGCTGCTGCACTTCCCGCACGGCCTGCGCACCGCCGAGGACCGGCCGTGGATCTGGCGGCTGCACCGCGAGGCGCGGACGTTCGCGGTGGCCGGACTGCTCGGGATCTTCTACCGCCGGGGGGTCGCGACCTCGCTCACCCAGATCGGCGATGTGCGACAGCTCGATTTCCTCCGTGCGTTCGACCAGGTAATCGAAGAGACGTCGCGCGATACGGACGCGGATAAACTTCTACCGAAGGCCGTTCGAACGTATTGCGCGATTATTTCCCACCACCTCGGCAATATCGAACGATTCGAACCGGCAGTGGCCCGGACATTGCGTTCGATGAGCGCGTCCGCACTGCGGCGGATGCCCTCCGACCTGCTCAAGGACGCGTTGAATTCCATGGACTACGACCGCGCCGCCCGGTTGCGCCGGCTCCGCCGCCGGCCCGTCGCACCCGGAACGGGGAACCGGCCGGACCACGAGGGCTCACCGGGGCAGGCGTTCCGTGAGGGCGGGGCCGCCCGATGACCGGCCGCCCGCGCGTCCAGATCTTCCTGGCGTCGACGCTGTACGGGGCCGCGACGCTCGCCGCGGCCCTGGACGCCGGCCGGTTCTCCCCCGCCGACCGCCGCCTGCTGCTCGTCGCCAACACCGCGGCCGTCCCGGAGACCGCCCCGGCCCTGGACGAGGCGCCCGGCTTCGAGCCGCTGCGCGCCCGCTTCGACGGCGTGCTGTCCTGGAACGAGACGATCAGCCCCCTCCACCCGAGCGGCTGGTCTCCGCGCCCGGACGACGCGCCGTTGTGGGAGCGGCACTTGAGACTGCTGTGGGAGCTGGGCACCGCCGAGGTCGAGCTCGTCGTGGAATCGCTCCAGGTCAGCCCGGCGCACGCGCTCGCCCTGTGCTTCCCCGACGCGCCGCTGGAGATCTACGCCGACGGGCTGATGAGCTACGGGCCCACGCGCAACAAGCTCGATCCGCTCGTCGGCACCCGCGTCCGCCGGCTGCTCCACCTGGACCTGGTGCCGGGCCTGCGACCGTTGCTGCTCACGGAGTTCGGGGTCGGGGCGGAGATCGTGCCGGCCGAGGCGTTCACCAAGGTGCTGGCCGAGCTCTCCGACGCCACTCCCCCGATCGCCGCCCCCGAGGGCGCGGCGCTGCTGCTCGGGCAGTACCTCTCGGCGCTCGACATCCTCACACCCGAGGAGGAGGAGCGGCTGTACGTACGGATGCTGCGCGGCGCGGTCGCGCGCGGCCACCGCGTGCTGGTGTTCAAGCCGCACCCCACCGCACCGGCCCGCTGGTCGCGGATGCTGGAGGAGGAGGCCGGGCGGCTCGGCGTGGAGCTGACGGTCCTGGACACGCCCATGCTGGCCGAGGTGGTCTGCCGGCGGATCCGGCCCGCCCTGGTGGCCGGCTGTTTCTCCACCGCGCTGCTCACGGCCCGCACCCTCTACGGGCTACCGGTCGCCCGCACCGGCACCGGCCTGCTGCTGGAACGGCTCAGCCCGTACCAGAACAGCAACCGCGTCCCCGCCACGCTCGTCGACGCGCTGCTGCCGGACCTGGAGGGCGCGGCGGACACCGGGCCGCCGGAGGGCGAGGAGCTCTCCGGGCTGCTGGCCGCCGTCGGCTTCGCGATGCAGCCGCAGATCCTGCCCGACCTGCGCCCGGCCGCCGAGCGCTATCTCGCCGCCCACCTCGACACCCGTACCCGCCGCTACTTCAAGCGCCGCCGCCTCACCGCCCTGGCGCTGCCGGGGGCGGTCCCCTCCCAGCTCGCGTTCCTGCCGCGCAGCCCGACCGTCCGCATGATGGCCCGCCGCGCGCGGGCGGTGCGGCGGCGACTGGCCCGTAAGGCCACGAAGGCGGCGAAACCGACGAAGACAACGGTGACCACATGACCGCTCCGCCCTTGCCCGAGGCCCGTACCGCCGAGCCGGCCGCGCTCCCGGAGGGCGTCCCGGAGAAGGGCCCGGACAGGGGCCCGGACAAGGCCGCCGAGGGGAAGGGCTCCGGGCGGCTGCGGGCGCTGGACGGGCTGCGGCTGATCGCGGCGCTGATGGTCGCGTGCTACCACTACGGCGGTCGGGACGGCGACGTCAGCCGGGCGTGGGGGTCCTCGCCGCGCCATGAATTCCCGACGCTCTCCGGCGCGTTCGCCTACGGCTGTCTGGGCGTGGAGATCTTCTTCGTCATCAGCGGTTTCGTGATCTGCATGAGCGGCTGGGGCCGGCCGCTGCGGTCCTTCTTCGCCTCGCGCGTGGCCCGCCTCTATCCCGCCTACTGGGCGGCGATCCTGCTGGTCACGCTGGCGTTCGCGCTGCCGTGGGTGGCGTACCGGACGGTCTCGTTCAGTGACACGCTGGTGAACCTGACCATGCTCCAGCAGCCCATCGGCGCCCGCCGGGTGCTGGGCGTGTGCTGGACGCTCTGGGCGGAGCTGCGCTTCTACGCGCTCTTCGCGCTGTTCGTGGTGCTGCCGGGCGCGACGCGCCACCGGGTGGTGCTCTTCTGCGCGGTGTGGACGCTGGCGACGGCGGTGACGACCGCGTCGCACGTGGAGGTGCTGCGCGTCGTCGTGATGCCGGAGTACTCCTCGTACTTCATCGGTGGCATCGGCCTGTATCTGATCCACCGCTTCGGCCACGACGCCCTGTCCTGGGGCATCGTCGGGGTGAGCTTCCTGGTGGGCCAGCACTACGCGGTGGCGGGCCTGTGGCACCCGCCGAACCCGCACTACTTCTCCTACCGCTCCCCCTACGTCATCGCTGGCCTCGTCGCCCTGGGCTACGCGGCCGTGGCGGTGATCGCGCTGGGCAAGGCGCGCTGGGCGGACTGGCGCTGGCTGACCGTCACGGGCGCGCTGACGTACCCCTTCTACCTGGTGCACGAGCACCTGGGCTGGGTGGTGATCGGCGGGCTGCACCGGGGGCTGGGCGTGCCGTCGTACGCGACGTTCCCGCTGACGATCGGGCTGATGCTGGGGCTGGCGTGGGCGCTGCACCGGTGGGTGGAGCGGCGGCTCACGCCGGTGTTGCGGCGGTCGCTGACGGGGGTGCGGGGGCGCTAGCGCTGGGCGGGCGGCTGCGGGCCGTGTCGTGCGCACCACCGCTGCGCGGCGGTGTCCTCAAGCGCCGGACGGGCTTGATTCGGCTGAGCTCAGCCACAATCAAGCCCGTCCGGCGCTTGAGGACGCACCCGCAGGGCGCCCGCCGCCGCAGGCGGCAAAGATAGCCCGCAGCCGAAGACCCGCCGGAGACGTGCAGTCAGTGATGGCCCGGTTCCTTCAACAGCGTGGCCTCGATACCGGCCATGACGGCCCGCAGGCCGGCCTCGTAGCCCGCGTCGAGGTCGCCGAAGAACTCGTTGCCGGCCTCTATGGCGAGCGGGGAGCCGCCGAGACGTTCCCCCCGCGTGTTCTGGTCGTACGCGGGGTCGCGCTCGCCCGGCACGGGGTGGACGGACTGCTCCTCGATCACGTAGCCCATCGTGTAGGTGTTCACCGTGAACCAGGCGCGGGCGGCGCCGCGCGGACTGAAGCCCGATTCCACGCTGATGCGCAGGAATTCCTCCAGGGGCGTGGCGTACGAGGCGTCGGTGAAGCGCGTGCCGCTGAAGACCTTCGCGCCGTCGCGGTAACCGAGCAGCGCGCGGCGCACCACACGGGTGGCGTGCGCCATGGCCTCCTGCCAGCCCGCCCCCTCGGCGGGCATCAGGTCCGGCGTCATGCGCCGGAACATCTCCGTCGCCATCTCGTCGAGCAGTTCCTGCTTGTTCTTGAAGTGCCAGTAGAGCGCCGGGGCCTGGACGTCCAGCTCCTTGGCGATCCGGCGCAGGGTGAGCCCTTCGAGGCCCACTTCGTTCAGCAGGCGCAGGGCGGTGTCCGTGACGAGGGCACGGTCGATTCGGTTGGCCACCTTGACAGCTTAACGCTGTTCAGTTCATTCTGGAGGCGGAGCAACTTAACAACGTTAAGGGGGGTTCCCTCATGGACACCGAAGTACTGATCGCGGGCGCCGGGCCGACCGGCCTCGTCCTGGCCATCGACCTCGCCCGGCGCGGCGTGCGGTACCGCCTCGTCGAGCGTTCCGAGCGCGGCTTCCCGGGTTCGCGGGGTACGGCACTCCAGCCGCGCACCCTGGAGGTCATGGACGACCTGGGCGCGCTCGCGGCGCTCATGGAGGCGGGCGGACCCGTGCCTCTCGTGCAGAACTGGGAGGGGTCGCGGCGCGTCCGCGAGTGGGACCTGGTCCCGCGTGCCGAGGCCACGCCCGACGTGCCGTATCCCGAGGTGCTGATGCTTCCGCAGTGGCGCACGGTCGAGCTGCTGTACGCGCGCCTCGAAGAGCTGGGCGGAAGGGTCGACTTCAGCACCGAGCTGACCGGCTTCACCCAGGACGCGGACGGCGTCACGGCCACGCTGCGGCGCGCCGACGGCACGGCCGAGACCGTGCGGGCCACCTATCTGGTGGGGTCGGACGGGGGCCGCAGCGCGGTGCGCAAGGCCCTCGGCGTGCCCTTCACGGGCGAGGCCGTGGACCCGCGCCCGGTGCTGATCGCGGACGTACTGCTGGAGGGGATCGACCGGGGGCACTGGCACATGTGGCCCAAGGCCGAGGGCGGGCTTTTCGCGCTGCGGCCGCTGGAGGGCGCGGCGGAGTTCCAGCTCATCGCCGGTTTCAACGACACCACGTACGAGCCGGATCCGGCGCGCGACGCCGCCCCGGAGGCGCTGGCCGCGCTGCTGGCCCAGCGCACCGGGCTGACGGATCTGCGAGTGGGCGAGGTGCGGTGGTCCTCGGTCTACCGCGCGCGGGCGGCGATGGCGGAGCGGTTCCGCGACGGCCGGGTGCTGCTCGCGGGGGACGCGGCCCACGTCCACTCCCCGGCGGGCGGCCAGGGACTGAACACCAGCGTCCAGGACGCGTACAACCTCGGCTGGAAGCTGGGCGCGGTGCTCCGGCACGGCGCACCGGACGCACTGCTGGACTCGTACGACACGGAGCGGCTGAAGGTGGCCGCGGATGTGCTGGGCCTGAGCACGCGGGTTCACGCCGAGGACCGGGCCAGCAGCTCCCAGGGCCTCTCCAGCCGCGGCAAGGAGACCCTTCAGCTGGGTCTGGGTTACCGCGAGAGCCCGCTCACCCGCGAGTTGCGCCGGGACCTTCCCGAGGGAGCCCTGCGGGCGGGCGACCGGGCACCGGACGCGCCCTGCGCGGACGCCTCCGGTGCCGCGTTCCGGCTCTTCGACGCCTTCCGTGGCCCGCACTTCACGCTGCTGGCCCTCACCGACACGCCCGTCCCGGCGCCGGACGCCGCGTGGGTGCGTACGTACCGCACCGGTGGGCCGGACCCGGATCTGACCGACCGGGACGGGCATGTGAAGGCGGCGTACGGTTCGGGGCTGTTCCTGGTCCGACCGGACGGCTATATAGGGCTGGCGACGGACGACCCGGCGGACGTGCGGGAGTACATGACGGCGTTGACCAGCCCCTGATCAGCCGCTGACCAGCCCTGGCCGCGCCTCGTTTTCCGTCCCCGGGTGACCACTGGCATGATCGGGTGATGTCTGACCGCATCATTGCCGCCTGCGACGGCGCGTCGAAGGGGAACCCCGGGCCGGCCGCGTGGGCCTGGGTCATCGCCGATCCGCAAGGGCGGCCCGAGCGCTGGGCCGCCGGCCCACTGGGCACCGCCACCAACAACGTGGCGGAGCTGACCGCCCTGAAGGATCTCCTGGAGACCGTCCCGCCCGGGACGCCGCTGGAGGTGCGCATGGACTCCCAGTACGCCATGAAGGCGGTGACCCAGTGGCTGCCCGGCTGGAAGCGCAACGGCTGGAAGACCTCGGGAGGCAAGCCGGTCGCCAACCGTGAACTGGTCGAACGGATCGATCAGTTGCTGACCGGCCGGGACGTGGAGTTCCGCTACGTCCCGGCGCACCGCGAGGACGGCGATCACCTCAACGCGATCGCGGATCAGGCCGCCAGCGACGCCGCCACCTCCCAGCAGCCCGCCGGGACGGCACTGGGCGACGCGGACATGCCCGTACCGGCCCCGGCCCGTGCCACCCCGGCGCGCACCGCGAAGAAGTCCACCGCCCCGAAGTCGGCACCCCGCGGCGGGGCGCGGACCATCAAGGCGAAGTTCCCGGGACGCTGCACGTGCGGCACGCCGTACGCGGCGGGGGAAGCCATCACCAAGCTGGACTCCGGCTGGGGACATCCGGGCTGCCGCGTCTGAGGGGGCGTCCGCGCTTTCAGGTCAAAGAGTGGTGCGAACACGTCAGGGCCGTGCGCGGTGGATTCTTCCGCCGCGGACTTGATGCCAGAGTCCGGCGTGCGGTGCCCGGCCGGGCACCGCACGGATGAACCAGC
Source organism: Streptomyces sp. ISL-11 (assembly GCF_018614525.1). Lineage (GTDB taxonomy): Bacteria > Actinomycetota > Actinomycetes > Streptomycetales > Streptomycetaceae > Streptomyces. The sequence goes on along the minus strand of NZ_JAGGOL010000083.1, from coordinate 7,080 downwards.
TGACGCAAGGAGTTCTCTGGTGGGGAAGAGAAAGAAGAGAACCGTCGTACTTCTCGCAACCTCCGCCCTCGCCGCCATGACACTCGCCGGCCAGGCGAGCGCGGCCCCCGCGCACCACACGTCTCCGTCCACCGCCGGCCAGGCGGTGCAGGCCAAGATCAAGGCCAGCCGGACGTACGAGGCACCGTTCGCGCTCGGCCACAACCAGTCGGTAAGTTCCGACACGGCCCGGCTGGTCATGCAGTCCGACGGAAACCTCGTCATCTACGACGAGTTCGGCCGCGCCCGCTGGGCCTCCCACACGGTGGGCCAGGGCTGGACGGCCCAGTTCCAGACCGACGGCAATTTCGTCGTCTACACCCGCTCCGGCCGCGCGGTGTGGAATTCCCGGACCGCGGGCCACCCGGGCTCGCGCCTCGCCGTCCAGGACGACGGCAATGTCGTGATCTACGACGGCAGCCAGGCGATCTGGTCCTCGGGCACCGCCCACTGATCCTCCGCTTCCGGTGCGGCCGTGCCCACGCGGGCCCGGCCGCATCTGCGCGCCCCTCGGCGGCGTACCCGCCCCTGGCGGCAGCCCGTTCACCGGAACGCCGGACAGGGCGGTCGGCCAACGGAGTCGCCCGGACGTCTATCTGACGGCCATGGCGCGACTTCCCTGGAAACCGCTACAACACCAGCGACAGCAGCAGCACGAACACCAGCGACACCACGGAGATCACCGTCTCCATCAGCGACCAGGTCCTGATCGTCTGACCGACGCTCATGCCGAAGTACTCCTTGACCATCCAGAATCCGGCGTCGTTGACGTGGCTGAAGAACAGCGAGCCCGCGCCGACGGCCAGGACGAGGAGGGCCGCGTGGGTGGTGCTCATGCCGTCGGCGAGCGGGGCGACCAGACCGGCGGCCGAGATCGTGGCGACCGTCGCCGAGCCCGTCGCGAGCCGGATGCCCACCGCGATCAGCCAGGCCAGCAGCAGTGCGGAGACCGACCAGTCCTCGGAGATGTCCAGGATCATCCGGCCGACGCCGACGTCGATCAGGGTCTGCTTGAAGCCGCCGCCCGCGCCGACGATCAGCAGGATGCCGGCGATGGGCACCAGGGACTTCTCGACGGTCGTGGCGAGCCGGTCGCGGCCGAAGCCGGCGGCCCGGCCGAGGGTGAACAGCCCGACGAGGACGGCGACGAGCAGGGCGATCAGCGGGGAGCCGATGACGTCGGTGACACGCTGGACGTGGTCCTTGGGGTCGTCGACGACGATGTCGACGAGGGCCTTGGCGAGCATCAGCACGACGGGGAGCAGCACGGTGCCCACGGTGGCGGCGAAGCTCGGGCGGGTTTCGAGTTCCTCCGAGGGCCGCTGAGGTATCAGCTTCTCGGGCGGGGTGATGTCGACCCAGCGGGCGGCGAGGCGGGAGAAGAGCGGGCCGGCGATGACGGCGGTCGGCACGGCGACGAGCACGCCGAGCGCGAGGGTCACGCCGAGGTTGGCGCCGATGGCGTCGATGGCGGCCAGCGGGCCGGGGTGGGGCGGCACCAGGCCGTGCATCACGGACAGCCCGGCCAGGGCGGGGATGCCGATGCGCATCAGGGAGAAGTTGCCGCGCTTGGCGACCAGGAGCACCACCGGGATCAGCAGCACGATCCCGACCTCGAAGAACAGCGGAAGCCCGATGATGCCCGCGATCAGCACCATCGCCCAGGGCATGGACCGGGTGCCCGCTCTGGCCAGGATCGTGTCCACGATCTGGTCGGCGCCGCCGGAGTCGGCCAGCAGCTTGCCGAGGATCGAGCCGAGCGCGATGAGGACGCCGACACCCGCGACCGTACCGCCGAGGCCGGTGGTGAAGGAGGTGATGGCCTTGTCGACGGGCGCGCCCGCGACGGCGCCGAGCACCAGCGAGCCGATGGTCAGGGAGAGAAAGGCGTGCAGCTTGAAGCGGGTGATGAGGAGGACGATGACGGCGATGCCGACGAGGACGGCGATCCCCAGCTGTGCGTGACCCGCCGAGGTGATCGGTTCGGCGGGGGCCGCGGCCAGCATCTCGACGCTGAGAGTGCTCACGGGGCTTCCTAAAGGGAGAGAAGGGAGTTGGGGGCGGGCTGTGCCGCGTCCGGCGGGTCAGGCGAGCGGGCGCTGCGGGGCGTGTCGTGCGCACCACCGCTGCGCGGTGGTGTCCTCAAGCACGGGACGGCTGAAATCGGCTGAGCCCAGCCGCAATCCAGCCTGTTGGGGGCACCCCCAGCGGTAGCTGGGGGAGATTGAGGACGCGCCCGCAGGGCGCCCGCCGCCGCAGGCGGCAAGGACGACCCGCAGCCGAAGACCCGCCGGACACACCTAGGGCCGCCCCTGAAGGCGGCGCAGCGCAACCGTGGCCCGCTCGGCGATGGCCTCGGGGCCGGGGGCGACGTCCACGGCGACGCCGGCCTCGTCCGCTTCGAGCGGTTCGAGGGTCGCGAACTGCGAGTCCAGGAGCCGGGAGGTCATGAAGTGGCCCTTGCGGGTGGCCATGCGGGCGGTGATCAGGGCGCGGTCGCCGGTGAGATGGAGGAAGACGATGCCGGGTGCGGCCGCCCGCAGCCGGTCGCGGTAGGCGCGCTTGAGGGCGGAGCAGCTCACCACGCCGCCCTGGCCCGCGCGGCCGAGCGCCCATGCGCCGATGGCGTCGAGCCAGGGGGCGCGGTCGGCGTCGTCCAGGGGGGTGCCGGACGACATCTTGGCGATGTTGGCGGGCGGGTGGAAGTCGTCGCCCTCGGCGTAGGGGACGCCGAGAGCCTCCGCGACCAGCGGGCCGACCGTGGTCTTGCCCGTGCCGGACACTCCCATGACGGCCACGACCTGGGGGGCGTGAGGGGCCTGCATCGCTACCTCGCTGTCCTCGTCGACGTCGGTGGGCGGCCTCGGTGAGTCGATGAGGGTTCGCCCGGGGCGATGGCCCTACCCAAGCTCATTGATACGACGTATTCAAGGCCCGTGACTTAAAAGTCATACTTAATGTGGCCGGGGGCGGAACCGTAGGCTGACCCCATGGAAATCCAGGGGCAGGGGCTGCACGCGCGCGTGCTGGAGTCCCTCGGGCCCGCGATCACGGCAGGCGAGTACGCGCCCGGCACGGTCCTGCGCACCGATGAGCTGGAGGAGCGCTTCGAGGTCTCGCGCACGGTCATCCGTGAGGCGATCCGCGTCCTGGAGTCGATGCGCCTGGTCACCTCCCGGCGCCGGGTCGGCGTGACCGTCCTGCCCATCGAGGAGTGGAACGTCTACGACCCACAGGTCATCCGCTGGCGGCTGGCCGGCGCCGACCGTCCGCGCCAGCTGCGCTCCCTGACCGTGCTGCGCTCGGCCGTGGAGCCCGTCGCGGCCGGGCTCGCCGCCCGCCTGGCCACCCCCGAGCAGTGTGCCGAGCTCACCGAGCACGCCCTGGGCATGGTCGCCACCTCGCGCGGTCAGCAGCTGGCCGGCTATCTGGTGCACGACGTCGCCTTCCACCGCGTGATCCTGCGCGCGTCCGGCAATGAGATGTTCGCCCGGCTCGGGGACGTCGTCGCCGAGGTCCTCACCGGCCGCACGGAGCACCAGGTGATGTTCACCAACCCCGATCCGGCCGCCGTCACCCTCCACGTACGCGTCGCCGAGGCCGTCCGGGAGCGCGACGCGGCCCGCGCCGAGGCCCTGACCCGGGAGATCACCATCGGCGCCATGGAGGAACTGGACGTCCTCGCACCGTAGTTGCCGACGGAAGATGCCGGTCCGGTCAGCGGCCCGTACCGGCTCTGCCACAACGCGACAGGGTGGCGACAAAACGGTCGCCCCATCGAACGCGCGTCCGTAGTCTGGTCGCATGCGCCCCGACGACGACCACGACGACCATCAGCCGCTCTTCATCCGCCAGCGCTACGGCACCCGATGGGTCTACCACCACCGCAACCCGGCCGGCCTCGCGCTCATCGTGATCACTCCGATCGTCGCCGTCGCCGCCCTCCTGCTCCTTACGCACGGCGCTCCCCGTTAGCGCCGGACGGGCTGAAATCGGCTGAGCTCAGCCAGGATTCAGCCCGTCCGGCGCTCGAGGACGCGCCCGCAGGGCGCCCGCCGCCGCAGGCAGCGAGGACAGCCCGCAGCCGGACACCGCCTAGGCCGCCCGGATCCCGCGCCGGTAGCCGCCCGGGGCCATGCCGTACTCCCGCTTGAACGCCTTGGCGAAGGCGAACTCCGAGCCGTATCCGGTACGGGCGGCGACCGTCGTCAGCGGGGCGTCGGACTCGCGCAGCAGACGGGCCGCCGTCGTCATCCGCCAGCGGGTCAGATAGGCCATCGGCGGTTCGCCCACCAGCGCGGTGAACCGCCGGGCGAAGGCGGCACGGGACAGCCCGGTCCGCTCCGCCAGCGACTCCACCGTCCACGCCGCCGACGGATCGTCGTGAAGGGCCGACAGCGCGGACGCCACCACCGCGTCGCTCAGGGCCGCCGCCCAGCCCCGCGCGGCGGCCGGGGGCTGATCGTCCAGCCAGGCCCGCAGGATGTAGAGGAGCAGCGAGTCGATCAGGGCGGGCACGATACCGTCCGAACCGACGCGCGGGTTCTCCAGCTCGGAGCCCAGGAGTTGGACGGCGGCGCTCAGCTCCGGGTGACGGCCGTGCCGCGTCGGCAGATGGATCACCTCGGGCAGCTGGCGGACCAAGGGGTGCGGACGGCCCTGGTCCAGGTGGTAGTTGCCGCACAGCAGCCTGGCCTCCGGCCCCTCGCCGCCGATCGTGACCGAGCCGATCGACGACCCCGCCCGGCACTGCTCGGCCGGGGGCTCCTCGGGCGGGGTGGAGGGATGATCGGCGAGGATGTGGCCCCGCCCGTCGCGCAGGAAGATCACGTCGCCGGGGCTCAGCGGGATCGGCTCCGGATGCGATGGGGCGTCTTCGAGGGGGACCAGCCAGCAGGTCCCGTACAGCACCACGTGGAACCCGGCGCCCGCGACCGGCGGCAGCCGCAGCCCCCAGGGGGCATGGCCGTTGGTCCGTACGGACGCCGGGCGTCCGGTGCGCATCGAGGCCAGCGCCTCGGTGAGGATGTCCATCCGGTCCCGCCCTCCCTCGTGCGGCCCGTCCCGGTCAGACCGTCAGGACAATCTTGCCCTGTACGCGCCCCGAGCCGACCAGCTCGTGCGCCTCGCCGGCCTTCTCCAGCGGGAACGTCTCCTGGACGTACGGGCTGATCACGCCCGCGTCGACCAGCTCGGCGATGGCCTCCAGCGCGGCACCGTCCGGCTCGACCGAGACACCGGCGAAGCGCCGCCCGGCCGCCTCGACGCGGGCGGCGAGCTCCGCGTCGTGGTGCTCCAGGATGCTGATGAGCACGCCGCCGGGGCGCACCACGCCGAGCGAGAGGTCGCCCTGGGCCGTGGAGTCGAGGACCACGTCGGCGTCCTTGACGGCCTCGGTGAAGTCGGTGGTCCGGTAGTCGATGACCTCGTCGGCGCCGAGGCCGCGGACGAAGTCGTGCCGGGACTCGCTCGCGAGGGCGATCACATGGGCGCCGCGTGCCTTCGCGATCTGCACCGCGAAGTGGCCGACGCCGCCGGCCGCGCGGTGGATCAGCACCCGGTCGCCCTCCTTGACGCCCGCCTCCCGCACCAGGCCCTGCCAGGCCGTGAGCGCCGCGAGGGGGATGGCGGCGGCGTGCACGTGGTCGAGCGAGGCGGGCTTGCGGGCCAGCTGCCCGGACGGGGCGAGGACGTACTCGGCGTAGCCGGTGGCGGCACGGGGGAAGAGCGGCATGCCGTACACCTCGTCGCCGGGCTCGAACCCGGCGCCGGGGCCGGCCTCCTCGACCACGCCGGAGATGTCCCAGCCCACGCCGAACGGCGGCTCGCCGAGCAGCGGGAAGGCGCCGGACCGTACGGCCACGTCCACGGGGTTGACCGCACTGGCGTGGACCTTGACGAGGACCTCGCCGGCCAGCGGCTTCGGCCGGTCCCTCTCCACGACCTCCAGGACCTCGGGGCCGCCGAAGGACTTCTGGATCACTGCGCGCACGGTAACTCTCCCTGGATCGCGACCGGTTGTCGGCCGACTCGGTGTCCTGCTCGATGTCCTCAACTCTAGGGAGATCGAACGAGCCGCAGAATGGCCTTCCGTCTCGATTACATGTCCGCGCGTCTCACGGGATGGCGCTCTCGGCCATGTCCGCCGCGGAGGGCCTGCGACGGCGAGCGATGGGTATCCGGCGGGTCTTCGCCCGCGGGCCGTCCTCGCCGCCTGCGACGGCGAGCGCCCTGCGGGCGCGTCCTCAAGCTCCCCCAGCTACCGCTGGGAGGTGCCCCCAGACAGGCTTGATCACGGCCGGACCCAGCCCCTCTCAGCCTGTTGGGGGCACCCCCAGCGGTAGCTGGGGGAACTTGAGGACACCGCCGCTCAGCGGTGGTGCGGACGGCACGGACCCGGCGCAGGCGGACCGGTCGGCCCGCCGCCGAGCACTACGCCGCCACGCCCACACCCTCCGGCCACCGCTCGAACCAGCGCTGGTCGTCCTCCAGTTGGGCCGCCAGCGAGACCAGCAGGGGCTCGCTGTCCGCCGGGCCGAGCAGCTGCGCGCCCAGCGGAAGCCCTTCCTCCGTGAACCCGGCCGGCACGTTCATCCCCGGCCAGCCCAGGACGTTCCACGGCCACGAGTACGGACACGCCGCGATCATCGCCGCGTCCGTGTGCCGGCTGGAGAGGTGGGACAGTTCGCCGGTACGCAGCGGCGGCACGGCCGTGCTGGGCGTGAGGACCACGTCGAAGCGGTCGAAGATCTCCCCCACCCGGCGCCGCAGCGGCTCCTCCGCCGCCCGCGCCACCCGCAGCACTCCCCCGCCCAGCAGCAGCCCGCCGCGCACGTTCACCTTCGTCCGCGCGTCCAGCAGCGCCCGGTCGGGCACGCGGCCGGCCCAGTCCCGGATCCCGGCCATCGAGCGCGGCACGAAGGTCAGCCCGATCAGCCCGTAGCGCGGCTCCTCGGCGACCACGTCGTGCCCCAGCGCCGCGAGCCGCTCCGCGACGGCCACGGTCGCGTCGCGCACCGCCGGGTCCAGCCAGTGCCGCGC